>URVZ01000004.1 GCA_900551365.1 uncultured Collinsella sp. | reverse complement strand
CCCCCGGGGCCCGGATGGGGCCTCGGGGGCGTTCGGCTAGCTGCGGGAACGGCCTGTCCGCCTAATGTGTTCGGCTGAGATCGGAAATCAACCCCATCTATATTTGACTGACTAACATTCGATCCATCACGACTTGATTCAGCAGACAGCGCTTTTCCTGAATGAACGAACGTAATAAGATAGGTGCCGTCGTTTTGGATTTGGAGGTTGACCTTTTGTTGTCTGCCGCCGTGATCTTGCCAGAGCTGTACATTCGCCCTATCGTTCTTCGACTCCATGCGGACGTCTAGGGCTTTTGATTGGTCGAGGCATGAGTATATGGAATACATTCCGTTGGGCAAAACCGGTGTAGCGGCTGGTTTGATTTGCAAGAACTTTGCCGTGAATTTGAACGTAGCAATCCAAGTAGTGCTGGTTTGTGTGGTGACTATTGATGCCGCTTTTAGATCTGCTTGGTCAGTTTCAGTCTTCCACTCTCTCAGATTCATCGCATACGCAATGATCCCATTCTGAATCCCCGAGATGCTCGGCGGGAAAGATTGATTGTCAGCATTGATGGAAAAGCTCTCTTCTTTGGCGTCCAGATGCTGCTGAATGCGGTCGGCATATTTCTTTGCCCATTCATCGGCCTTGCCATTTCGCACAAAGTAATTGTTGGACAGGTCGGTCGAGCGGTAGGCGTAGCCGTCCTTCTGGTAGTTAGCCGTGTGGTCGGAGTGGGCGATTGCCATGAGCTCATCGGTCAGGCCAAAGTACAGATGGCGCTGGTCCAGGTCTCCGTACCAGTTGTCGCTGGTGTCGTCCCAGGTTAGATCCATCTGGCACCATTTGCCGTCGATCTTTACGGCGTTCCAGGTGTGGCCGTTGCCGGTGATGCGGCCGTTGGCGATGCCCGCGGCGTCAAGGAGCTTGGAGTAGATGCGCTGGTAGCTCTCGCAGATGCCCTGGTGGCGCGTGAGGCCGCTTTCAGCCGAGCACCAGTTGAGGCTGTGGTCGTACTCCAGCTGGTCGAGCGTCCAGTCGTGGGGCCACAGCGCCATGTCGTATTCCGAGCCGTTTGTCTCTTGCCTGCACTGGGCCACGGCGTTGTTGACGATCTGCGTGACGCTTGGGCGGGCGGCGTCGTTTACGGTCACCTCCGCGGTGGTGCGCAGGTAATAGATCCCCTTGTCGTTTTGGGGGTCGTATCTGTCGTAGTCCATAAAGTAGAAGTAGATGCGGTACGTGCCCGATGCCGTGAAGTCAAAGGTAAAGTCGTGGCCGGTGGCGCCCAGGTTGTAGTAGCTGCCCCATGCCGGGCGCGACGGGTCGCAGATGCTTTCATGGCTGCCGCCGTCCCAGTAGGTGGGTACGTCCATGCGCGCCTTGGCCCGGGACGAGCCGTTGGTCTGGGTTACGTGGAAGGTCGTCGCGGTGCCCGCCGGGGCGTCGTTCCACGAGACGGTGAAGGTGACGCCGTTTTGGCTTGCCGTGGCGGAGTGGGCGTAGGTGGTTTGTGACGTGGTGGAGATTGCGGCGGGCGCGGGGGTGGCTTGGGCGCGGAGGGATGGGGTGGGGGTGCCGGGTGTGGCGGTGGCGCCGTCAGCGCTTTCCGTGTTGGCTGCGCTGGTGCCGGTGGATGTTGCGGTGCCGTCCTCTGCGGTATCTGCTGTCGCATTTGTGTTGGTGCCGTCTTCGGCCTTGCCTGCGTCGCTGTTCGTGGTGTCGAATCGCGCCTGCTGCTCGGCGCTTTCTTGAGGCTGAATCGCCTCCGCAATGGCTGCCATGGGCAACGTCGCGCCGACCATGGACGTGCACGCGATTGCGCAGAGCAGGTAGTAAAGGGGTCGTTTCATAGCGGAGCCTCTCGGTGAGCAGCCAATAGGGTTCGAAGGCAGCTCCAGGCCAGCACTCCGCACATATTTTGTTGGGGATTATTTTACGGGAACCCCAGTCAACATCAGCGAACTTTCTGGGGGATTGTTGGGGAGGGGAGGGGCGGCGGTCCGTCGTCGACGTTGTGATTTGCGCCGCGAGACTCGACACGGGCACCTTCTAGAAATAGTCTGTAAGGCTACGCTCTGGGTCTAGCTCTGTACGCTTGTGCTCTTCGATTATGCAGTCAGAGTTGTATTTGTCGGGCCTAAGACGCCATCCGGTCGATCGCTTACGTTGGTGCGCTGAATGTAGTTGCCAATTGGCGACTATACGAATATAGTTAGCATGATGCTAACTAAGGGGTGCTCATGAACCGAACCAAGTTTCGGCCGACATATTCTCTAGACGAGGCCAAATCCTTGGCCTGCTCGGGAGAGATGGTTGTAAACGGCAAGGTGCGCAGGCACCTGATCAACCACTATGGCTATTTGGATATTGATCGTTTTCTCGCCGATCTATTTGATTACCTAAAGCCCAGCGATTTCAGGAAATCCATCGCACTCGATATGGATGGGCCTTTGCACGATGTTTACGCAGACGTCTATGTTTGTCGGGATTTTGAATGTGAGGATTGGTACGTTAAGTTTTCAATCGATTCTGAAGGCAAGGCGCATTTAAACGTCTTGTCTGCGAACATCGATGGATATATTCATTAAAGGAGGAGTCATGCGTTGCATGGAATGTGGCAAGGAAATGCAATTTACCACGGCGCCAATGACTGAAATTTACCGTGGCGAGAAAATTACTGTTGAAGGAATTGGGCATTATATTTGTGAGTGCGGCAATGATGAAATGACCGCTGCGGAGGCGACTAAACTCGCCCATGCGCTTGCCGCGCAATACGCCAAGGCTCATGAGCTTCTATCTCCCTCGGAAATAAAGCATTTGCGCTCAGATCTAGGCTTAACTCAGCATGAATTTGAGTCACTTTTAGGAGTTTCAAAACCAACGTCATCTCGATGGGAGAACGGAGCGTCTCAGCAGACTGTTACTGCCAATATCCTTATGAGGCTCATTCGCGATGTTCCCGAGGCGCGCGAATACCTGGGCTTGGCTCTCCATGAGAGGACCGCAACTCTTAGCTCGCCGCTTTTGTCTGTAATACCAGGAGGAAAAGCCCCTGCTTATAGGGATTCTGATCCTTTGGTTGATGAGAATTCCTTCCGATTGGAGATGTAAATGGACTCGTTGAAGAAGCAGCGCATTGAGTCTTCGTCGATTACATGCGTGTCTAAAAAAGTCGATAGGTTTTCATTTGATGGCGGAATGGCCCCGAAGGAGGGAGTTAATAAGTCAGACGGTGAGTTTAACGTTAGAAATGACATAACGAGTGCCTTCTTTGATGAAAACGGAGTTAGATTTCGGCAGCTCAACCTTGTCATAGAGCTCATTCCCAGTGATGAGGGCCACTATTATCGTTCCGAAATATCCGTGTCCGGTATCTATCGTGCTCCGTCTGATTTAGACGATGAGGCATTTGATAGGGAGGCGCTTAGCTTCGGCATGCAAGACCTGTATTCCTTTGCAAAGGGCATCATTGAGAATGTTGCTGCCGGTGGGGTATGGGGGCCGCTTTATCTGCCACAGATCAGCTTTTCTATGTAGCTCGACCTTTGTCCCCAAACCTGAAAAATGATTGATCACAGCCCGACTCTTCCGTAAAGTAACCCTTGATGAGGCCTAGCGACGGTACGTCCGGCTTGGTCCGTGGGAACCGCCGAAAGGCGGTTTTTGCGTTTAGTGGGCTGTTTTCCGAGGAGCAATTGTCGTGTTTCCGCTTCAGACACTCGCTTTTACCGCGTTTTTCCGGAAGTGCGGGGAAAAATCGGAAACCGCCGAGCGCAACTCGATTTTCGGTAACAAAACCGCAGGTCGTCGAAGCTTAAAACAGGGGTCTGGTCGGCAGTTCTCGGTTTTTCACCGCACTTTCGGAATTGCCCGCCGGAAGTATGCGGCAAATTCTAGAATCCTCGAGCACACCGCCGTTTTTGCGTAAAGAAAACGCAGGTAGAAGCGTTGTGGCATTCCGGTGTGCTTGGCAGGTTTTGGATTTGCCGCTTACTTCCGAATTTGGCCCCTGCTGCAGGCTTCATTCCGCTATTGAATCAGTTAGATAATGGACAATATTGCCAAATCTTTCTCCCTGCTTAAATGCCGGCAGGGACGAAATCGTTCATGTCGGCAATTGGTTCGTCAGTTTGTGTTGTTTACGGCCTGCGCCTGCTGCTTCGCGGTTGCCTGAGGCTGGATGGCCTCCGTGATGGCTGGCATAGGCATCGCGGAGCTGACCATGGACATGCACGCGATCGCGCAGAGCAGGTAGTAAAGGGGTCGTTTCATAGCGGAGACTCTCGGTAAGCAGCCAATGGGGTCCGGAGGCAGCTCCAGGCCAGCACTCCGCACATATTTTGTTGGGGTTTATTTTACGAGAACCCCAGTCAACATCAGCGAACTTTCTGGGGAATGTTGGGGAGGGGTACCGTCAAGATTCTTTTGCAAATTGATTTTGCTGTCCTCGGCCCCGTCCTCTTCTAGCCCTCCTACTTTCCTTTCAGTTCGTCCATCTCGTCCAGATTCGACATATCCAGGTGCCTCCTCTTGCCCCGCTCGTGCTCCACTATGTACTTCAGCCTCGCCGTCACCAGCATGAGGGCCGAGTTGCCGTCCGGGAAGGTCCCGACGACCCTCGTCTTCCTCCTGATCTCGCGGTTGATGCGCTCGATCCCGTCGCTCGTCCTAATCTGGCTCCAGCGATCCGGCGGGAATTCCGTGTAGGCAAGCGTCTCGGCGAACCCGTCGCGCATCGTCCTAGCGGCTGCCCCGCGGAGCTTCGACACGCTGAGCTCGACTTCCCTGGCGCCCGTGACGAGCTTTCTCGCGTAGTGGCCGCCGCGGTAGGCCTCCCGGCCCGCCGTCCTCTCATAGCGCTCGGCCCCGACAAGCTTGGACGCCTCCTCGTCGAGCAGCGCGTCGAGCGACCCATCGTCGATCGATGCGATGTTTGCGGACTCGGCTCGCGCCCCTTTCGTCGATGATTTGTTGTTTACTCGCCTGAAATCATATGACGACGCGTGGACCGTGTTCCTCTATGTGTTTGTCAATTTGTGAAAGTAATTATGCGTTACCCGGCTTCGTCGTTTGGCTCGGAAGTGTTGTTTGGGTGCGGCTATCATTATTGATGGACATCGGATGGACATCTTAATTGATGTAAAGATTTCTTGGCCGTTAAGCCATATTGGGGGGTCGAAAATTACGATGGAGGAGCGAGGCTTATGAGAAACCCTCTTAAGGAGCTTTACAATGCAAACGACGCTGTAGAGCATTCAATTGATAGACTTGAATTCGAGGGCAGGTCAGCCGTTTCAAGAGACGTTGTGGGTTATCTGCGTCATCTTGTTGAGCACATTGCAATGTATGCAACTTATGGCAACAGGCCCATCGAAGGCGACTACTTTAAATTATGTTCGGTTGCTATTAAAGATATGAGCAAGAACAGCGAGACTCGGTTTATTGCTAAGTTCCATCATTATTTACAAAAGGTCGTTTCGCACTATGTTCCAAGTGAAGATTCTGCAGAGCGCCTTTTGTTGAAGTATTAAGAAAATTTGCTGTGCTTGAAACGTTATGCATTCGATAAACTCGGCCTTACAATTCTTGCCAATTTGAGTAAGATTCCTCTGGACACCGATCCCGGCTTGGCTAAATACCATGAAGAGATAGCTCATAAAATCAATGATTTCATGAGTGCCAATGCTGTTGAAATTGAGAAGGACCGTTTTTACGTTAGAGCTGCTAAGCCATTCTTTGTTGGGGATTCTGTCTATTATGAGGCGACACTTGTCCCCGCATTCGATTCTTGTAGCAAATTTGATCGTATACTTGTTTATTCATCTTTCAGAATGCCCACTAATTATTCAGTGGTGGTTTCGACTAAGCGCACGAGTATCGACGGTCTTGGCTTTACTCTTCCTGTTACGATTGTTGATGCATATGCGGTTTCAGTACGCCCCTGTGAGTTGAATAATCTTATAAAGATACTTAGAGGCCCTGATGCAGTGTGGCTTACTGGCCAATACACTAGCTATAGATCACTTATGAACCTAATGACCCATACCGGGATGACGCTTTGCGACATTGCTCTACTCCCTGATGACGAGTTTATTTCTGTGATGGGGGAGATAGCATCTTCGGGAAATGCCTGTCCGGTACACACCTTGCTTAGCTCTGCGCATGAGTTTTTGAGTGCTGGCTCAAATGGATCTAATGTTCTAAAGTATCTTTTGTCTAAACCTCGTAACAGGGTTATAGAGGAACAATTGACTGTAAGTCCGAATAGCCGTCTCGGTGACCTTTATTTGAAAAACGGCTGTGCCCCCTTTGATCGGCAGCCGTATTGCACGAGTCTTATTGGGCATGTAGTCGCTGTCGAGGATTTGTATCAATGTATTGATCCAGATCCGTATGAAGATAACTTTCTTGCTCGTAGGGTGACCGCGGAGACAATCGATTCTAATGCTCTGTATCTTAGGGATACCGAAATTACAACCTTCTCGGATGTTGATGAACTGATTGCCTCATTTAATAGCGCTTTGTATTTTAGACATCATTCAAGGGATCTCGTGCATGAGAACGGGCATCTATTTGTTAAGGGAGTCGAAGACGAACTCACTTGTATTATACGCGGGCTTTTAAAACTGTCTGGTGCCGGGGTCAAAGGCTATACTGCTTTATGTGAATCATGGCTTAAAGATCCAAGCTGCAAGTTGGATGATTCAGAAAAAATAGATGCTCTAAAGTCCATGTTTGCCGAAACGAGCGTCGCGTTCATCTACGGTTCGGCTGGTACCGGAAAAACAACCATGGTCAACATCGTTTGCGCTTTTCTGCAAAATGAAAGCAAACTTGCTATCGCTAATACAAATCCTGCCGTAGATAGCCTTAGAAGAAAAATAAATGATAAGAATTGCGAATTTATGACCGTCGCGAAGTATTTGAATCGTGTGCCAGATTGCGACATCTTAATCGTTGACGAATGCAGCACTGTCTGCAATAGCGATATGAAATCTATTATTGATTCTAATCGGTTTAAACTGCTATTGCTTGTTGGCGATGTGAGACAGATTGAGTCCATTAAGTTTGGAAACTGGTTTTCATTGGCTCGAGACTTCTTGCCTGATAAGTGCATCCATGAATTTGATAAACCATGGCGCACGAAGAATGATGATTTGCTAAAACTATGGCATGCTGTCAGGAATGTGAGTCCTGATATCGCTGAAATTCTTATTTCTTGCGATTTTACGTCGAATCTTGATGACTCTGTAATTAGCAGAATGAATGATGATGAGATTGTCTTATGTCTCAACTATGATGGCCTCTATGGCATTAATAATATGAACAAAATCTTGCAGTCGGGAAATAAGAACGAGGCCGTTGTCTGGAATTATCATACGTATAAAGTCGGCGACCCAATTTTGTTCAATGAGTCTGAGCGGTTTTATCCGTTGTTATATAACAATCTAAAAGGGCGTCTTGTGGGAATGGAAGCAATTTCCAAAGACGAGATGCAATTTACGGTTGCTGTTCCCATTATCGCCTCCGAGCTTTCCGTTCTTCATTACGACGGGTTGGAGTATTTAGATTTTCGTGATGGAGAGACGTATCTGCGCTTTTCAGTTAAGAAAGCCAAGGATCGAGACGGTGAGGATGTTGGCGAGGACTGTATCGTGCCGTTTCAGGTGGCGTATGCGGTGTCTGTCCATAAAGCGCAAGGACTAGAGTACTCATCCGTAAAGCTGATTATTACGAAGGACGTTGAGGAGCGCATTACTCACAGTGTGTTTTATACGGCAATAACGAGGGCGCGAGAAAGACTTCATATTTATTGGTCGCCTGAATCTCAGAATAAGATTCTCTCAAGCTTCGAAATCTCTAAGGAGCATAAAGATGCTTACCTCCTTAGTAATCGGAGGGGCCTTAAGATTCAGCGGAAATAACGGCTGGCCGTCTGTTTGTCATTGGTTAAGACTAAGGCGAAACTTTGTTAGTTCTTGCGCGCTTGAGTACAATTTAATATTGCGAAACAGTGCCGACATTATTGTGCTTGGGCACCTGAATCGGCAAATAGTCCATTGTCGTTTTTTTGTCAGCGGCTGACCTTATGTCGTTGTCAAATGCTGGTCTTGACCATGCCGATACTGACCGTGTTGATTCGCAATATTTAGCGGTGCTTATGCGGGCAAATACTCACTCACTCGCAGCTGCCGATACCACCTTATGGACGTTAATAATAATCTAGAGAGATTTTTTCGCATGCTTATCGAAACTCTTCATTGCTTTTTTGTAAGCTTTTGGATGGTTGAGATAATAAGTCGCCTTAGCTTCGACTTCCTCTTGATTGGGTTCGTAAGGTAAAACGGCCCCGCATCGAGAGCAAAACCAGTTCAGTGTTCCTGGCGGCGAGTAAAAGAGCGGGCTAACTTGAACACTATTATCATCACGAGGAATAAAATCCAAATGCGGGCAGTAGCTCTGTGCTAACTTTCGGTGTCGTTCTTTGCGGCTTGCAATATACATATTGATGTCGAATTTGATGCCAAAATGCAAGATCGCAATTATTGCAAGAACGAATATTACAACGAGAAAGACCATCACTCCGTATCTCTCTATTAGTAATTTTGAAACAGAGTCGCTCATTTCACACTCCTTTTGTTGTGTAGAGATATTTCGAATGTGGGCAGTTGACCGGAATGTTCAATTCCGGTCAACGCCTTGAATATGCCATCTCAAATTGATTGGAAACGCCATGGGGGGCTAGGGACGACCATACTTAGTCTATCCGATAATTCCAGGAAGAATAGGGGCGATGAGTACGCCCAGCTTCGTTACGTTCTCAATAAACGTAGCCCCTTCGTTGATGCCCTTTAGGGTGTTCCATAGCGACTTTAGTATTGACGGTTTAGGCTGCGGAGTCTCAAAAACGTCTTTCATCGCGGCGATTGCATCCGCAGCAATTGTCCTGTTCTCACTGGAAAGCTCGTGGAGGGAGCTTTCCAGTTTTCCGATTATGTCGTTGAGCGCGTTAACGTCTATGCCGTTTGACTGATTGATGGTCGTACTTGACCCGTTCGTTGTCTGGGAAGCGATGGCGGCTCCCGAGTTGCCGAAATTGTTTACCTGTGTCACGGATTCATCCAATCCTAGTTCGATGCCCTTTAGTGTGATGGCCTGATTGACTCCGTTTACGAGGCGTCTCGCTACGTCATTCAGGAAGCCTTCGGCCATATCGTCATATTTCCTTGAACCGTGTGCATAGCCTAGAAGGAGGTGAAACGACTGGCATAGCTTTCTGTCGACTATTGCTTTGAGTACGAGATACGTTACGGCGCTTTCGCCCTCGCAGCTAGGCGGGAAGTTAAATATGGTATATGGGTCCGAATTTACTTCATCGATTTCGGCGTTTTTGTCGAACCCGCTAGGCAAATGGTTTGCCACGCAATCCTCAATGAACGCTCGTGTTACAGGCTGCCCATCAATAAAGTTGAGGTAGCGAGTGAGGGCTGTGTTGAGGCCATTGTAGTCAGACCTTAAAAGATTGCTGGCTTCAGCACTATGCTTGAAGAGTAGTTTTCGCAGCTCAATCTTCTCAGAATCCATTGAATTGTCCTATTCCGCAGTAGGGGCATGTGTATAAAGACATCGCAAGTGCAGGGGACACCTTTGATATGCGCTTGCAGTCCTTGCAGGTTACCTTCTGAAGGGCTTCGATTGCTTGCCGGATGGGAATCTCGGGTTCCTCTTCATTGTATGATTTCACACTGAAAGAGACGTGATCATTGCCCTTTCCGCCAAGCTCCTTCTTAAGCAGTTCTTCTAGCTCCGGCACGACCACATTCGCTGTTTTTGATAAGGCCAGGTCGATGACGTCCGGTGTGAAGAAGTTGTCCGAGATAAGGCCGCACAGAGGGCAGTGGATATCTAGGACGGAATCACTCTCATACTCATCAACGACGACTTTGAATAGCTCTCCGCAGTTCGGACATTGGAAAAGTACGCAGCCGTCTTCATCGGAAGGTATCGAGATGTTGAACCGAAGGTTGTCCATATTGCCTCCTTTCAGGAAATCTAATCGATAATATCTTGACTTCGGGGTAAATAACGTAACGCCTCAAGGCGTCCGTGGAGCTCGGAATCGTCGTTAATTCGCCCAACGAATCCAAGGGCCTCGAGCAGCTTTCGGACCCTTGTTATATCCGCGCATGGGGTGCCTCACGTATTGATTGTAATGGGAAACCGCTGCTACCGTAGTGGATTGATGTTTCGGTTTCGTCCATAGAATCGCACAGTTTAAACAGCCTGGAGCGATCTATTGTCTGATATGCGACTTCGTTGAGCTCTTTCATCATGAGGCGATTAAGTATGAACAAGGCACCCATTGATTCAATTACGATCGCGTCGGAAATGTTGGTGTAACCGCACGGCTGCTTCATCCATCCTTTCCGAGTGATCTCGCCAAATTGCCCGTCCGGGAGAACAATGGATCGAGCGTTGCGCCCCGCTCCCAGGGGTGCGGCGCTCCTGATTAAACTGTTCACTTTTAAATGACCCCTGTGCTCAATTCTCTGTGGCTATTTGAGGAGGATGAGCTCGATTTAAGTGAGTTGCTCGAGTATCTGAGGGCGCTCATCACGGACGATCGCAAGATAATCCACGGTAATAGCGAGCTAAAACGGCTTATTAGAATGTATGATTTTCTTAAGTACAAGAAGGCCTTCGACATATCGGCTACTAGTGAGTAATCCCACCTAGCGTCTATGAAGAAGGCCGTCTTTGTAAACTATGGCATCTGAGCGTATAGTGCGAACACCACGTGCAAATGCATACTTAATATAACGCTTTCTGCTTGGAATCACAATGGTGTCTGTTTCGACCTGCCAATCAAGGGAAGATGGTGTAGAGTATCTTCCTGCAATACAAAAGCTCTTTGGGAGCTTTAAGGGTGACGCTTTCAAACTGAGAGTCTTGCCCTTTTTTATGCGTGCAATGCCTGATATGCTAGCCAGACATCGTTTGATTTGGTTGAAAATCATGTGTGTCTTGATTTGAATTACATGATTGTCGCTTGCCTCAAATTTGCAGCTTTGACTTACGGATTGATAATCAGTAGCCTATCTAAAAAGCGGTATTGACGAGGGTAACCTACGGGTCCCGCGTCCAGAGGAAAGGCGGCTGTCCTTCTTGGGATGGCTGCCTTTCCTCTTTTTAGGAACCGCGATGGCGGCTGACCGGGAGACCTACCGCGGCGACCTCTCTGGCGTCCCTGAAGATTTGCATGGCCCCCTGTCTTCTTTGGACTTTCATGAGATAGAAACGACTGGGGTTGGGAACAAGATGGATGCGCTTCTTAGTTACATAGCTGCTTTTTAAGAGCTGCTCCCTAAAAGTGAAGATAATTTCTACTTGTGGCAGAGCCTGTAGACAAACAAGGGATATCGGCTAAATTAAAGTCAATTGCGGTGGGAGCCTTCGGGCGACACCTGAAGAGGGTTGATGCGTCGGCCCTCTTTTTTGTTTGGATGTAAGATTCGGCCTGTCAAAACTTACATCTCAATTGAGAATAGGCGAAATTGCGTGCGATTATCTGCTTGTATGCAACTGTGCTGACGTGTTGTTGGTAAGTCTAAGTTCGCAACGGGTTCTTGGCAGAGGATTGACCGGGATTGTGAATTGCGACTCTTCGAGACGCGGCACCGAGGCCTTCCTGGATAAGTCCGTGAGGCTGCCGCTCAGGTCAAGTTCTGCATGGCCGTATTCTTCGATTATGCAGCCAGGGTGATTCTCGTCTGGTAAAACTGGCCGCGAAGTGATTATCACTCGACGTGTCTCAAGTGACTCATTAGTTTCCACGCGTTTCTCTATCATGTAATCGCTACGTCATGCGGTCGTTCGCACGGGTATCATGTTGAAAGCGATTTCAACGACGGGGGTACTCGTGGTAAAGATGAAGGATGTCGCCGAGCTGGCGGGTGTTTCGAACGCCGCGGTTTCGCGCTATCTCAACGGTGGATATATCTCGGCTGATAAGGCCGAGCGCATTAAACAGGCGATCGAGCAGACCGGCTATGTGCGGTCCAACCAGGCTCGTGCCTTGCGTACCGGCTCTACCAAGCTCATCGGTGTCATCGTGCCTAAGATTAACTCCGAGTCGGTGAGCCGAATTACCGCAGGCATTGGCCAGGTGCTTGGTCGCCGCGGGTATCAGATGTTGCTCGCCAACACCGACAACGTTGCCGAGCGTGAGCTCGAGTACCTCGACTTGTTCCAGAACCACCCGGTCGATGGCATCGTGCTGGTAGCGACCATGATTACCGATGAGCATCGTGCGGCTATTGCATCGTGCCGCGTGCCCATTGTGCTGATTGGCCAAAACGTCGAGGGCGCGGCCTGCGTCTACCATGACGATTACGAGGCGGCATATGAGCTGGGCCATGCGCTCGTGGGGCGCGTGGAGGGAAAGATCGCCTACATCGGTGTTACCGAAGAAGACCGCGCCGCGGGCTACGACCGACGCCGTGGCTTTGAGGCAGGCTTGCTGGCTGCGGGGGTTGTGCTCGATCCCCACCTGGTGCGTCGTGGCTCCTTCACGCTCGACTCGGGATATCGTGCGGCGCGCGAGTTGTTGGCCGACGTGCCCGACGTCTCGTTTATCGCCTGCGCGACCGATACCATGGCCGCCGGCGCCCTGCGCGCTCTTGATGAGGCGCGTGGCGTGGGCGAGGGCTTACATCGCGTGAGCGGATTTGGCGACAACGCGTTTTTGCGCGCGCTGACGGGCGGCATTCCCACCGTCCATTATGGCTATCTGACCAGTGGCGTCGAGGCCACCAATATGCTGCTCGACACGCTCGATGGCGTGGAAGGGGAGGGCGGCCTGCGTACGCTCAAGCTCGGTCATCAGCTTATGAATGTCTAGGTTTTGGGCGCCCGCCGCTATCTTCGGACCACTGTTATTTGTCCCAAACTACCTTTCACCGGCGAAAATCTACCGTTTACCGCTATATGAAAACGATTACAGTAATATGAAACTGAAAACGATTACAGTGTAAGTGTCAAAGATGGCCGGGTGTAAAACGCCCGTTAGACGAAAGGGAAGTCATGGACTACCGCAAATCAGCCCAAGAGGTGCTCGACAACATCGGTGGCGCCGGCAACGTCGTGTCGGCCGCGCATTGCGCCACGCGTCTGCGCCTGGTGATTGCCGACAACGCAAGGGTCGACAAGGAAGCCATCGAGAATATCGACGGTGCCAAGGGCGTCTTTGAGGCCCAAGGCCAGCTCCAGATTATTTTTGGCACCGGTACCGTCAACAAGGTCTATGACGAGTTCATCGCCCTCGGCGGCATCAATGCTGCTTCCAAGGCTGAGGTCAAGGAGGCCGCGGCGCAGCAGCAGAACATCTTTATGCGCGCCATTAAGGTCCTCGGCGATATCTTCGTTCCCATCATTCCCGCCATCGTGGCTTCGGGCCTGCTGCTGGGCATCATGAGCGCCCTCAACTTTATGGCCTCCAACGGCTTTATCGCGCTCGACACCAATAACTGCATCTACAAGATTGCCGACCTGGTCTCGGGTACGTCCTTTGGCATCCTGCAGATCCTGATTGGCTACTCCGCGGCCAAGGCTTTCGGCGCTAATCCGTACCTGGGCGCCGTCGTCGGCGGCGCGTTCATCAACTCCTCGCTGCAGAGCTCCTACACGGTCGCCTCCGAGGGCGTGCAGACCATGGTCACCGTCATCCCCGGCGTGTACAGCTTTGAGTGGGTTGGCTATCAGGGCCACGTCATCCCCATCGTCATCGCTTGCGCGATCCTTGCCTTCCTCGAGAAGCGTCTGCACAAGATCGTTCCCGAGATGTTCGACCTCTTTGTAACCTCGCTTGTCTCCGTGTTCGTGACCGTGCTCGTGACGCTTATCGCCGTCGGTCCCGTCTTTGTGTGGGCCGAGAATGCCGTCCTCGGTCTGATCCAGGCTCTGCTCACCCTGCCCTTTGGCATCGGTTCCTTTATCGTCGGCCTGTTCTATGCCCCCACGGTCGTCACCGGTATTCACCAGATGTACACCGCCATCGACCTGGGCCAGCTTGCCCAGTACGGCGTGACCTATTGGCTGCCCATTGCCAGTGCCGCCAACATCGCCCAGGGCGGCGCCGCGCTTGCCGTTGCCTTTAAGACCCACGATGCCAAGATCAAGGGCCTAGCGCTTCCTTCGGCTCTGTCCGCCTTCATGGGTATTACCGAGCCTGCCATCTTTGGTGTGAACCTGCGCTTCTTTAAGCCCTTCATCGCTGGCTGCATCGGCGGCGGCTGCGGCGCCCTGGTCTGCGCGCTCACCTCGCTCGCCGCTTCCGGTACGGGCGTTACGGGTATCTTCGGTATCCTGCTGTGCCTGGCCCAGCCCGTGCAGTACGCGATCATGTTTGCGGTCGCCGCGCTGGTTTCCTTTGGCGTCTCGTTTGTCCTGTACAAGGACGAGCCCAAGGCTTCCGAGCAGGCCTAAGAGCTTTTGATTGAAGGGTGCCCGCGGGTTGTATGCTCGCGGGCGTTTCCCGTATCCGGTGTCGATCTCTGGCGCCTTGTTACTTTCGATCCGTTAGGACTTTGATATGTCTAATGCACTTGGCCGCGACCTTGCAAAGCTGGTTGCCGCTGTTGACGCTGCCGCCTCTGAGTGCGGCCATGGCGCGTATGGCCAGCGCTTCCATATTATGCCGCCGGCGGGCTGGCTCAACGACCCCAACGGTCTTTGCCAAGCGGGCGGCGTGTTTCACGCGTACTTCCAGTATGCCCCGTTTGATGTGAACGGTGGCGTAAAGATGTGGGGCCATGCCACAAGCCGCGACCTTATGAACTGGGAATATGTTGGCGCCCCGCTGCTGCCCGACGAGCCGTTCGATTGCCATGGCGTGTATTCAGGCTCCGCGCTTGCCGAGGACGGCCGCATTCGCGTGCTCTATACGGGCAACGTTAAGCTTTCCGATGCGGACGGCACGTACGACTACGTCAATACCGGCCGTCGCGCCGATACTGTTTATGTCGAGAGCGTTGATGGCCTTGCCGGTCGGGAGTTCAGCCAAAAGCGCGTGGTGCTGGCGTCCGATGATTATCCCGAGGATTTGACCTGCCACGTGCGTGACCCCAAGGTGTGGCGCGATGATGACGGGCGTTACCACATGGTGCTGGGCGCGCGTCGTCGCGTGGATGGGCCGCATGTCGATAGTCGATTTTGCGCCATGCACGGCGAGGGTGCCGGGCGCGATGTGGGCGAGATCCTGGTGTATGGCTCGGCCGATATGCTGAGTTGGGAGCTCGAGAGTCGTGTGTCTACGCCCGAGCGCTTTGGCTTTATGTGGGAGTGCCCCGGCTATATCGAGCTCGATGCGAATGGCGATACCGCTGCATTTTTGTCGTTCTCGCCCCAGGGGCTCGAGGGCGGTCGTTGGGACCGCGGCAATGTGTATGCAGCGGGCTACATGCCTGTAACGGGCGACATTACGGGTGGTGACGGTGTCTATGAGCTGGGCGAGTTCCGCCTGTGGGACGCCGGTTTTGACTTCTATGCTCCGCAGGAGTTCACGGCCGAGGACGGTCGCCACATTCTGATTGGCTGGATGGGTATGCCCGATGAGCCGACCTATGGCAACGCGCCCACCGTGGCGTGCGGCTGGCAGCACTGCATGACGGTGCCGCGCGAGCTTACGGCCGGTGACGGCGGCGTGGTGCTGCAGCAGCCGGCGTGCGAGATCGAGCGCCATTATGCCTCGGTGCGTGTGGGGGAGGGCTCGTTGGAGGTTGACGGCGATACCTGCTTTGACCTTGCTGTCGACGGTGTCGACGGCGCGTTTACCGCGATTGTTGATGGCGAGCTGAAGCTGGCGTATGTGCCCGCCGAGGGCGGACTGCCCTCGCGCTTTGAGATGCGATTTACCGATGAGGGTCGCGCTTCTGCCGGCTGCGGTCGTACCGTGCGTTGGGAGCCCGTCGACGAGGTTCGTAACGTGCGCATTGTTGGCGATGTCTCCTCGGTCGAGGTGTTTGTGAACGATGGCGCGCTGGTGTTCTCGACGCGCATCTATCCTGAGGCCTATGGTGTGACCGTTGACGCTCCGGGTGCGAGCGTGAACTATCACACGCTCAACATCTAGGCGATTCGTCGCATATCGGCGCTATACTGCAGCCGTTGCCCACGATGCGGGTAACACCCGCATCGTGGGTTTTTGTTTGTGAAGGGACGGTGCCGTGTGGACGTGCAACAGCTAGAAGAGGCTTGGGCTTTGAGAGCCGGCGCGCGTGAGGTGCGGTTGCTTGCGGCCTCGCATGTGCCAGCAGCGCTGTCTCAGCTGGGGATTGTGCGTCCCGGTGACCGCCTGGTCGCGTTTGCCGATGACTTTACCGATGCGTTTGAGCGCGGCTTTGATGGCTGCGATGTTGTTCTCGTGGACCCGCCGTCGGTTGCGGCGTTTGCTGCTGCTTCCGAGGGCTATGATGCTTCGTTTGATGCCGAGGGGCCGCACCTGTGGTGGTTTGTCAACTCCATCGGCGGGTTTGGTCTGCGCGTGCCCGATCTGCGTGCGCTGGGTCGTGCGGCTCGCGAGGCCCATGCGCTGTTGGTTGTGGACAACACCGTGGCGTCGGCTTTTGGCTGCGATCCGCTGCGGCTGGGTGCCGTGCTGTCGCTCGAGGCGCTCGACCGCGTGTGTGCTGGTAAGGCGCCGCGCAAGTTCGTTGCCGCTTCGGTGGCGCGCTCGCAGCTCAAGCGCCATCGTGTGGATGCTGCTGCCGAGTGCGCGCATGCGTTGTTTACGGGCTGCGGTGCTTTATCACTCGTCCTTTCTACTGAGGAGGCCGACGTGCTCGAGCACGGGTTGCCCTCGCTTAACGTCCGCATGCAGGCACATTTCGACCGCGCCCGTGCGCTGGCCGAGTACTTGGCTGCGAACGAGATGGTACGCAACGTGCGCTATCCCGGGCTGAGCTCGCATCCCGACCATGTGGTTGCAACGGGGATCCTCGAGCATGGTTTTGGCCCGGCAGTTGAATTCGATCTTATCGAGCTTAGCGCAGGGGAGCTGTTCGATGCTTTGTCGGGGGAGTTCCGCACATCGCTCGCCGGCGGCGCAGCGACGCGCCTTTCGGCCCCACGCGGCAAGCAGGGGAGCACCATCCGTCTCTTCGCCGGCACCGACAATCCCCTGGTCGTAGCGTCCGCCCTAGACAATGCCCTTCGTAAACTAGCTACTCTTTAATGCTTGCGATGAGGTCGCTTGCTTTGGTGGCGATGACGTTGTTGACGTCGGCCCGCAGCTCCTCGTAGACCGCTATGGCTCGCTCGCCGGCGGGGGTGAGGGTGGATCCGCGGGCGCCGTCGCGCTCGATGAGTTTGCAGCCCAGCTGACCTTCGGCCTCGTTCACGATGCGCCAGGCCTTGGAATACGCCATGCCCATGCTCTTGGCGGCGCGGTTGAGCGAGTGCTCGCGGGCGATACCCTGCAGCAGCAAGACGCAGCCGTGTCCAAACACGCCCGGCAGATCTTTGTCGCACGCTTGAATGACCAACTTTGCCGTCGTCTTGTACTCCATACGCTCCACGTCTCCCCGCTAAAGTGTTTGCTGGGCAAACGCAAAGCCTGCGTCAAACCCTCGTGTGCTCTTCTTAAATCATGCATTGTAGCAGTCAAAGTGCGTTAAGATACTTCCCCAGTATTGGGCGCCCAAGGTTGGGCTGGGTCCTACGAGGCCTGCAGCCGACCGGTCGCATGGAAAAAGGAGAAACATGGCTACGTTCTTTCCCGGTGAGTCCCACACGTTTTCGGAGTATCTGCTGGTCCCTGGTTACTCGTCCTCGCAGTGCATCCCCAACAACGTCTCTCTTAAGACGCCGCTAACCCGCTTTAAGCGCGGTGAGAAGCCGGCAATCACCCTGAACATCCCCATGGTTTCCGCCATCATGCAGTCCGTCTCGGGCGTCGATATGGGTGTCGCGCTCGCTACCGAGGGTGGCCTGTCCTTCATTTACGGTTCCCAGAGCGCCGAGTCCGAGGCCGCTATGGTCAAGGCCGTCAAGGATCACAAGGCCGGTTTCGTTCAGTCCGATTCCACGCTGACCCCCGACATGACCATGGAGCAGGTCATCGAGCTCAAGGAGAAGACCGGTCACTCCACTATGCCGGTCACCGACGACGGCACTCCCAAGGGTAAGCTCCTGGGCATCGTCACCAGCCGTGACTATCGCCCCAGCCGCGATGACCACCAGACGAAGGTCTCCGAGTTCATGACCCCGCGTGAGCAGCTCATCGTGGGTGACAAGAACATCAGCCTCAAGGTTGCCAACGACGTTATCTGGGACAACAAGCTCAACGCCCTGCCCATCGTCGACGATAACGATCACCTCATGGGCATTGTGTTCCGCAAGGACTACGACAGTCACAAGACTAACCCCAACGAGCTGCTCGATAACGACAAGCGCTACATGGTCGGCGCCGGTATCAACACCCGCGACTATGCCGAGCGTGTGCCGCTGCTCATCGAGGCCGGTGCCGATGTCCTGTGCATCGACTCCTCCGAGGGCTTCAGCGAGTGGCAGAAGCGCACCATCGAGTGGATCCGCGCCAACTACGGCGAGGACGTCAAGGTCGGTGCCGGTAACGTTGTCGACGCCGAGGGCTTCCGCTTCCTGGCCGACTGCGGTGCCGACTTCATCAAGGTCGGTATCGGCGGTGGTTCCATCTGCATCACCCGTGAGACCAAGGGCATCGGTCGTGGCCAGGCCACCGCGCTGATCGACGTCTGCCGCGCCCGTGACGAGTACTACGAGGAGACCGGCGTCTACGTGCCCGTGTGCTCCGACGGCGGTATCGTCTACGACTACCACATGACGCTTGCCCTTGCCATGGGTGCCGACTTTATGATGCTGGGCCGTTACTTTGCCCGCTTTGACGAGAGCCCGACTGAGCGCGTCAACGTCAACGGCCAGTACATGAAGGAGTACTGGGGCGAGGGTTCTGCGCGTGCCCGCAACTGGCAGCGCTACGACCTGGGCGGCGCCGCGAAGCTCAGCTTCGTCGAGGGCGTCGACTCCTACGTCCCGTACGCCGGATCCCTCAAGGACGGCGTGGGCGGCACGCTCTACAAGGTTAAGTCCACGATGTGCAACTGCGGCGCCCTCTCGATCCCCGAGCTCCAGGAAAAGGCACGCCTAACGCTGGTCAGCTCCACCTCCATCGTCGAAGGCGGCGCCCACGACGTTGTCGTGAAGGACTCCCAGCAAAGCGTCAGCTACCGCTAAGCGGCTTTCCCAAGCACCGCACCTTGCCGTTCAAACCGTCGCTCGCGTACCAAAGTACGCGACGCTCCTCTTTCACGGCAATCTGCGGCACCTGGAAAACCCGTTCGTGCTAGAACGAGTTTCAGACAAAGGTTGATTCCCAACCACGTTATTTAGATAAAGCGAGATGCCTGCAAGTCGCAGGCATCTCGCTTGTTGTATTTGCTATCATCATGCGAGTTAACGATGTGGCGGGGCGTTCTTACCTTTGCTCGCTGCAAGTTCCGCACGAGCCGAAGAGCACTTAATGTGCTCTTCGTGCGAGCAGGACTGTCCGCAGCAGCGAGCAAAGGTAAGAACGCCCCGCCCCAACCGAGATAACAAAGGAGCTGATATGTGCGATTGCACAGATCATAAGGACGAGATTCCTGTTTACGACGCGCAGGCCATCGAGTCCCGGTGGATGAAGGCCTGGGAGGACTCCAACCTCTTTGCTGTCGACACCGACGACAGCAAGCCCAAGAAGTACGTGCTCGAGATGTTCCCGTATCCGTCGGGCGACCTGCACATGGGCCACGCGCGCAACTATACCATCGGCGATGCCATGGCCCGTCAGGCCCGCATGCGCGGCTATGACGTGCTGCATCCCATCGGCTTTGACGCCTTTGGCCTGCCTGCCGAGAACGCCGCCATCAAGCACAACACGCAGGCTGCCGCCTGGACGTATAAGAACATGGACCAGGCGCTCGCCACGATGAAGCGCATGGGCTTCTCCTACGATCTGGATCGCATGGTCAAGACCTGCAGCCCCGATTATTACCGCTGGGGCCAGTGGATCTTTGAGAAGATGTGGGAAAAGGGCCTGGTCTACCGCAAGAAGAACCCGGTCAACTGGTGCCCCACCTGCAAGACCGTTCTGGCTAACGAGCAGGTTACCGAGGGCAAGTGCTGGCGCTGCGGCACCGAGCCCGAGAAACGCGACCTGGAGCAGTGGTACTACAAGATTACCGAGTACTCTCAGGAGCTGCTCGACGACCTGGAGAAGCTCCCCGGCTGGCCCGAGCGCGTTAAGCAGATGCAGGCCAACTGGATCGGTCGCTCCGAGGGCGCCGAGGTCGACTTTACCCTGTGCGACCAGGATGGCGAGCCCATCGAGGGCGATGAGGGCAAGATCACCGTCTTTACCACGCGTGCCGACACCCTTTTTGGCGTCTCCTTCTTTGTCCTGGCTCCCGAGTACGCCGGCCTGCATGAGCTCGTCGAGGGCACGGAGTACGAGGAGGCCGTCACCAAGATCGTCGAGGACTCCAAGCATATCTCTGCCGTCGAGCGTGCCCAGGGCACCCTCGAGAAGCACGGTGCCTTTACGGGCCGCTATGTGGTAAACCCCGTCAACGGCGAGAAGGTCCCCGTGTGGGTTGCCGATTATGTCGTCGCCGACTACGGTACCGGTGCCGTCATGGCCGTTCCCTGTGGCGACCAGCGCGACTTTGAGTTTGCCCGTAAGTACGACCTGCCGATCGTGCCGATCATCCTAGACGATGACGATCGCGCTGCCGTCGAGGCCAGCGGCGAGACCATCGATACCTTCCATGCCGAGACCGTCGACTGGGATTGCGCTCACGCTGCCGAGGGCACCCTCGTCCAGTCCGGCAAGTACACCGGCATGCGCGGTGGTAAGCACTCCGAGGGCGAGGCTGCAATCGTGGCCGACCTCGAGGCCATGGGCTGTGGTCGTCGCAAGGTCGAGTTTCGTCTGCGCGACTGGCTCATCAGCCGCCAGCGCTATTGGGGCAACCCCATCCCGGCCATCCACTGCGAGCACTGCGGCATCGTGCCCGTGCCCGAGGATCAGCTGCCGGTGACGCTGCCCGAGAACCTTGACCTGGGCGCCGGCGAGACCCTTGCCGAGTGCAAGGAGTTCTACGAGACCACCTGCCCGGTGTGCGGCCGCCCGGCCAAGCGTGAGACCGATACCATGGACACCTTCACCTGCTCCAGCTGGTATTACCTGCGCTATACCGATCCGCACAACACCAAGCTGCCCTTCTCCCGAGAGGCCGCCGACCGTTGGATGCCCGTCGATAACTACATTGGCGGCATCGAGCACGCCATTCTGCACCTGCTCTACAGTCGCTTCTTTACCAAGGCGCTGCGCGACCTGGGCCTGCTGAGCGTGGACGAGCCCTTCACCAACCTGCTGTGCCAGGGCATGGTCAAGGACGAGAACGGCGACACCATGTCCAAGTCCAAGGGCAATGTCGTGCCCCCGAGCTCGGTCATCGAGCCCTACGGCGCCGACACCATGCGTTTGGCGATCCTGTTTATCGCTCCGCCCGAGAAGGACTTCGACTGGGATCCCAAGGCCGTTGAGGGCGCCAACCGCTTCATCAAGCGCGCCTGGCGTATCGTTTGGCAGCTCGTCCAGTCCGGTGACGCCAACGTGGCCTTCGACAAGTCCGCGCTCGACGAGGTTGCGATGAAGCTCTATCGCGAGCGTCACCGCACCATCGCCAAGTGCACCGAGGACTTCGATCGCGGCCAGTTCAACACCGCGATCTCGGCCGTCATGGAGCTCGTCAACGCGGCGAGCGCCTACCTCAACGCCACCGAGGGTACCGCCCGCGACAAGGCGCTGTGCTACGGCGTGGCTAAGGATATCGTGAGCGTCCTTGCCCCCATCTGCCCGTTCTGGGCCGACGAGCTGTGGCACGAGGCCCTCGGCTGCGAGGGCAACGCCTACACCGCCGCCTGGCCCGAGTTCGACCTGGCCGAGTCCGTTGAGGACACGGTGCAGATCGTGGTCCAGGTGCTCGGCAAGGTCCGCGGCCGCGTCGACGTTGCCCGCGATGCCTCCAACGAGGAGATGCAGGCTGCCGCCGAGGCCGCCGTCGCCAAGTGGCTCGAGGGCAAGACGGTCGTCAAGGCCATCTGCGTGCCCGGCAAGCTGGTCAACCTGGTGGTCAAGTAAGCGCTGCGCGCAAAGCTGACATGCAATAAACGAGGGACGGTCCGTTTGGGCCGTCCCTCGTTTTGCATGTACCTGCCATGGTGTCTTCGGTCAATTGTCCTATTCTTGTGGAGAAGCTGTGCGCACGCTGACCTGCAGATTCGTACTGTGCTTGCACGTTTCCGCAGCTATTGGTATAGTTTGCTTGCAAATGAAGTTGTAATTGAAAGAAGTGGGGTTTCGGCCCCGCTTCTTTTTTGTATGGATGGAGGTGCCGCAATGGTCAAGACCAAGACCGAGCAGGCGATCATCGACGCGCTCGAGGCCGTCGCTCCCCAGCACGATGTCGACATCGTCGACGTCGAGCTCGTGGGTGCCACCAAGGCCCCCTGCGTGCGCGTGCGTATCGAGGGTGCCGAGGGTCAGAGCCTGTCGCTCAACGACGTCACGGCCAACACCAAGTGGGTCGGCGATGTGATTGAGGAGCTCGACCCCATCTCTTCGAGCTATACGCTCGAGGTGTCGAGCCCGGGTATGGCGCGCCCGCTGCGCCGCCCGTGCGACTTTACCCGCTTTGTGGGCGAGAACTGCGAGCTCACCTCCACCGCTACCGAGGGCCGTCGCAAGTACGCCGGTAAGATTGCCGCCGCCACCGAGACGAACGTGACCCTCGAGCTCGAGGGCGGCGAGTCCGTTACCCTCGATTTCTCTGATGTTAAAAAGTGCAAGTTGAAGCCCACCTACGACTTCAAGCCCGCGAAGGAAGGAAAGTAAGATGGCAGCATCCGACATGATGTCCGCCCTGATGGAGCTTTGCCAGGAGAAGCACATCGACCAGCTCTACTTGATCGACCGCCTGGAGCAGTCGCTCGCCAAGAGCTATGCCGAGATCCTGCATCTTGAGTGGGGCGCCAAGGTGACCATCGACCGCACCACCGGCAAGATCTACGTCTACCGCTTGGAGCCGATCGACGATTCCATGGACGAGGAGGGCAACTTCACCGAGTTCGAGGAGATTGACGTCACCCCCAAGAACACGAGCCGCATCGCTGCCCAGCACGCCAAGGCCGAGATCAACGCCATCGTGCGCAACTCCGCCCGCGAGCAGATCTACGAGGAGTTCTCCGGCCGCATCGGTGACCTCATCAGCGGTACCGTGCTGCAGTCCACACCCGACTTCACGATTGTCAAGATCCGCGAGGGCGTCGAGGCCGAGCTGCCGCACTTCGACCAGCGCCGTTACGAGAACGAGCGCAACGAGCGTCCGATGGGCGAGCGCTACCTGCACAACCAGCACATCAAGGCCGTGATCATCGACGTTCGCGACCCCAACTCCAACCTGCAGCCGGTTCGTGGCGAGCACAGCCGTCCGCCGATTGTCATCTCCCGTACCCACCCCGAGCTCATGCGTCGTCTGTTTGAGCAGGAGGTGCCCGAGATCTATGAGGGCACCGTCCAGATCAAGTCGATCGCCCGCGAGCCCGGCCAGCGCTCCAAGGTCGCCGTCCACTCGCTCGACGACCGTCTGGATCCCGTGGGCGCCTGCGTCGGCCCCAAGGGCAGCCGTGTTCGCGCTGTCGTGGGCGAGCTCCGTGGCGAGCGCGTCGACGTCATCCTGTGGGATGCCGATCCTGCCGTCTACGTTGCCAACGCCCTTTCGCCCGCTAAGGTCACCCGCGTCCTCATCGACGAGGAGAAGGCCTACGCCGGCGTCATCGTGCCCGACGACCAGCTGTCCCTCGCCATCGGCAAGGAGGGCCAGAACGCCCGCCTCGCCGCGCGCCTGACCGGCTGGCACATCGACATCAAGTCCGAGACGCTTGCCGCCGACATCCTCAAGAACGTTCCCGTTCACGAGGAGCCCGCCGCCGACCTGATCGGTGACGAGGAGGACGAGGACGTCCGCCGCTGCGAGTACGTGTCCGAGGACGGCATCCAGTGCCGCAACCAGGCTCGTCCCGGCTCCCGTTTCTGCGGTGTCCACGACACCGACGCCTTCGATGATGCGGAGGACCTGATCTAGCGCGCGTTCGCGCCGGGCGGGTCCCGGCGCGTCTTCCACGCTCGTTCAGTCTCTAGGCACCCAAGGTGCCAGAAAGGGTAGGTGAAGTCATATGGCAAAAGTCCGTGTGTCCACCCTGGCCAAAGAGTTCGGCATGACCTCCAAGGAACTGATGGGTCATCTTGCCGAAATGAAGATTCCCGCTAAGTCCGCTTCCTCCGCCCTGGAGGACGCTTACGTCGCCATGGTCCGCAAGCAGCTCGCCTCGGTGATCGAGGCCCGCGCCAAGGAAGTCGAGGCCGCCAAGCAGGCCGAGGAGGAGGCAGCCGCCGCCGAGGAGGCAGCGCGCGCTGCCGAGGCCGAGCGTGAGCGCATCGCCGCCGAGAAGGCACGCGAGGAGGAGCGCCGCCAGTTCGCCGCCGCCCAGGCTGCCGAGGAGGCCGCCCGTGCCGAGGCCGAGGCCAAGAAGAAGGCTGAGCAGGAGCGCCTTGCCCGCGAGAAGGAGGAGGCTGCCCGCGAGGCCCAGCGCCGCGCCGTTCCCGCTTCCGACTCCGGTTCGCGTTTCCGTTCGCTGCTCGACCAGATCGCCGCACAGGAGACTGTGCTCAAGGAGAAGAAGGACGCCGAGGAGAAGGCCAAGGCCGAGCGCGCTGCCGAGCGCGGCAACCGTCGTGGCGGCAACAACGACCGTCGCGGTGGCCGTCGTAACGATCGCAACGCCTCCGATAACAACTCCGAGCGCAACGCCTCCGAGAGCCGTCCGCACAGCCATCGCACCAATGCCAGCAACAACGTCGCTGCCGGCATGGACTTCCCCAACCCCGACAAGCAGGGTAAGGGCAAGAAGCGCAAGGGCGGTCACAACAACGAAGAGGACCACTACAGCCGCATGGCTCGCGAGGCCGAGGAGTACAGCCGCGAGAAGGTGCTCGAGGAGGCTCGTGCCGCCGTCGAGGAGGCCTCTCGCGAGTCCACCGGTCGTCGCAAAAAGCGCAAGGAGAAGCGCGAGCGCGAGGCCGCAAAGGCTCAGGAGGAGCGCAAGATTGAGGAGGCGCTGGCCCAGGGCGTGAACCCCGAGGACCTCGACGCCATCAAGGTCTCCCAGGGCGTTACCGTCCAGGAGCTCGCCGAGGCGCTCGACGTTCCTGCCAACGACATCATCAAGCGCCTGTTCCTGCTGGGCACGCCGCTTACCATGACGCAGTCCATGTCCGACGACCTCGTCGAGCTCGTTGCCGACGACCTGGGCCGCCAGATCAAGATCATTACCCCCGAGGAGGAGAACACCTTCTCGTTCTACGACGATCCCGCCGACCTTAAGCCGCGTGCCCCGGTCGTCACCGTCATGGGCCACGTCGACCACGGCAAGACGAGCCTCCTCGATGCCATCCGTCACACCGGCGTCGCTGCCGGCGAGGCGGGCGGCATTACCCAGGCCATCGGCGCTTCGCAGGTCATGATCAACGACCGCAAGATCACCTTCATCGATACCCCCGGTCACGCCACCTTTACGGCCATGCGTGCCCGCGGCGCCAAGGTGACCGATATCGTCATTTTGATCGTGGCCGCCGATGACGGCGTCATGCCCCAGACCATCGAGTCGATCAACCACGCCAAGGCCGCCGGCGTTCCCATCGTCGTCGCCGTCAACAAGATCGATAAGCCGGGTGCCAACCCCGACCGCGTGCGCCAGGAACTCACCGAGTACGGCATCATCCCCGAGGAGTGGGGCGGACAGAACATGTTCGTCAACATCTCGGCCAAGCAGAAGATCGGTATCGACGACCTGCTCGAGACCGTGCTGCTCCAGGCCGACGTGCTCGAGCTCAAGGCCAACCCCGATACGTTCGCATCGGGCAACGTCCTCGAGGCTAAGCTCGACAAGGGCCGCGGCTCGGTTGCCACCGTGCTCGTGACCCGCGGTACCCTGCGCGTGGGCGACACGCTGGTCGCCGGCCTCACCTATGGCCGCGTCCGTGCCATGCTCGACCCCAAGGGCAACGCCGTCACCGAGGCCGGTCCCTCCGACGCCGTCGAGATCTTGGGCCTGCAGTCCGTCCCCAACGCCGGCGATGAGTTCCGCGTGTTCGAGGACGAGCGCGAGGCGCGTGCGCTGGCCGACGAGCGTTCGCTCAAGGCCCGTATCGAGGAGCAGAGCCGCGTGAAGCACGTGACGCTCGAGAACCTCTTCGAGACCATCGCCGACGCCGAGGTCAAGGAGCTCAACCTGATCATCAAGGCCGACGTCCAGGGCTCCATCGAGGCCCTTCAGGACTCTCTCGACAAGATGGATCAGTCCGAGGTGCGTATCAACACGATCCACTCCGCCGTTGGTGCCATCAACGAGACCGACGTCGTCCTGGCCGACGCCTCCAACGCCATCATCATCGGCTTTGGCGTCCGTCCCGACGGCAAGGCCCGCTCCGCTGCCGAGCGCGAGGGCGTCGAGATCCGTTGCTACGACGTCATCTACAAGTGCCTCGAGGACCTCGACGCTGCTCGCATCGGTATGCTCAAGCCCACCGAGGTCGAGGTCTCCACGGGTACTGCGACCGTTCTGGACACCTTCAAGGTGCCCAAGGTCGGCATCGCCGCCGGTGTCCGCGTCGAAGAGGGCGAGATCGCCGCGACCGATTCTGTGCGCCTGGTGCGCGACGGCATCGTGGTCTTCAACGGTAAAATCGCCTCGATGCGCCACTACAAGGACGAGGCCAAGAGCCTCAAGAGCGGCTCCGAGGGCGGTATTGGCCTGGAGAACTTCCAGGACATCAAGCCTGGCGACACCATTGAGGGCTACCGCATCGACCAGGTTGCCCGTACCGAGTAGGGGGGTAGCGCTATGAAGCAAACGCAGGCAACCCGCCGTCTGGGCGAGCAGCTTCGCGAGAAGCTCGGTTATATCCTGCTCTTTGAGGTTTCCGATCCGCGTCTCGACCTGGTCACCTTGACCGCGGTCGAGGTCGCGGTGGACCGTTCGTTCGCGCGCGTGTACGTGTCGTGCGACGCGAGCCGCTACGAGGAGGTCATGGAGGCGCTCGCCAGCGCCAAGGGCCGCATTCGTAGCCTGTTGGCCCGCTCGCTCGATTGGCGCGTCACGCCCGAGCTCGATTTTCGCATCGATCGCTCGACCGATGAGGCCGAGCGCATCACGCGTGCGCTGGAAAACGTTCCCGCCACGCTTGCGATCGAAAAGGACGAGGACGGCTATCCGATAGCGGATGCCGCCCAGGAGGCAGCTTTAGATGACTAATTCCGCCGACCTCGCCTCGTGCGAGTCTGCAGATATTCAGCGACGCATCCTCGAGCTCATCGAGGGTGCGTCCTCCATTGCGATTTCGGGACATACGTCTCCCGATGGTGACGCCCTGGGCTCCGTGCTGGGTCTGGGCTTATCGCTTATGAAGTTTTTCCCCAACAAGGACATTGCCCTGCTGCTGGCAGACGATGACCCGGTTCCGCGCATCTACCGCTTTATGGAGGGCGCCGACCGTCTGGTGCCCGCATCTGCGTATACCGGCAATCCGGACCTTTTCATCTCGGTGGACGTGCCGGTCGTCGAGCGTCTGAACAACTCCGCTGAGGTGCTCCGCCGCTCGTCTCATGTGGTGTGCTTCGATCACCATCCGGCGCGTGAGGAATTTGCCGAGCTGAGCCTGAGGTGCGTCGGCGCCGCGGCCTGCGCCATGATCATCGACCGCTTTTTAGACAATTGCGGCATTGTGGCTCGCAACGGTGTCGCGACCTGCCTGCTGTGCGGCCTGGTGACCGATACCGGTCGTTTTCAGTACCAAAACGCCGATGCTGCTGCGTTCCATGCCGCCTCGCGCCTGGTCGCGCACGGTGCCGATCCGGCGCGCGTCGCGCTCGAGGTCTACCAGAGCATGCGCGTAGAGTTCTTGCATCTCAAGTCCATCGTTATGGGTCGTATCAAGACCGTGGCGCACGGTCGTGTGGCATATAGTTATGCGTACCAGAGCGACCTCGAGGCCTGCGGCGTCACTTCGGATGAGTGCGACGGTCTGGTCGATGTGGTGCGTTCGGTGATGGGCGTTGAGGTCTGCCTGTTCCTAAAGGGCATCGAGGGCGATACCAAGGTGCGCGGCAACCTGCGCTCCAAGGGTGACCTCGATGTGTCCGAGATCGCTGCCAACTTTGGCGGTGGCGGGCATCATGCCGCCGCCGGCTTTTCCAACAACGGAACGATTCGCGAGACGCTCGCCGTGGCACTTCCCATGCTGGCCGAGCTGGTGGGGGAGGATCCCGCTTCGGTGACCGTCGAGCTCTAACATTTTGGATGGTACATGGCTCGTCGTACGCCTTCTCAATTGAATATGCTGCTCGCCGTCGATAAGCCGGTGGGCTGTACGTCCCACGACGTGGTATCGCAGTGCCGACGCGCCCTCCATGAGCGACGCGTCGGCCATGCCGGTACGCTCGACCCCATGGCCTCGGGTGTCATGGTGGTGGGCGTCGGCCAGGCGACCCGTCTGCTGGGCATGCTAACCCTCGATACCAAAAGCTATGTCGCCGACATTTCGTTTGGCGTCGAGACCAATACCGATGACGCGGAGGGCGAGGCCGTCCGCACGGTACCCGTTGCCCCCGAGCTGCACGATCTCGCTTACGCTCGTGAGCAGCTGGCCGCTATGCTTGGCCCGCAGTTGCAGGTGCCGCCAGCTTTTTCGGCCATCTCGGTCAATGGCGTTCGTGCCTATAAGAGTGCTCGCGAGGGCAATGC
This sequence comes from uncultured Collinsella sp., assembly GCA_900551365.1. Classification (GTDB taxonomy): domain Bacteria; phylum Actinomycetota; class Coriobacteriia; order Coriobacteriales; family Coriobacteriaceae; genus Collinsella. The sequence goes on along the minus strand of URVZ01000004.1, from coordinate 22,695 downwards.
GGTGGACCTACCTCCGCGCCCCGTCGAGGTCTATGCCGCCGACCTGATCGCCGTGGGCGGCGAAGGTGATACGTGTGTGTGGACCGTGGCGTTCTCGGTGAGCAAGGGCACCTATATCCGTGCGCTCGCTCGCGACCTGGGCCGCGCTTGCGATAGCGCCGCGCATATTTCCGCGCTGCGCCGCACGGCTTCCGGTGTTGTTTCCATTGGCGCTTGTCATGCGGTCGAGGAGCTTTCTCCCGAGTCCGCGGCTGGCTTTGCCCTGGATCCCATTGCGGCCCTGGGCGCCACACGTGTTGACTTGCCGGGCAATCTTGCCGACGACCTGCTCTGCGGCCGACGCATTCCCGTTGAGCGTGCGCTTGCCGATTTCGATTCCTCGAAGGCGCCGTTTGCGTTGGTGCTCGATGGGGGACTCAAGGCGCTCGCCCGCATTGAGGGCGGCCGCTTTGTCATGGAGCACGTGTTTCCGCAGGCAGTCGGCGGTGTTCGATGATGTTGTCCGCTCGCGAGCTCGCGCGTGTCTTTTTCGCGGGCGAGTCGGACGAGGCTCGCATCGTTGCTGCCGATACGTTTGATGAGTGTGAGCACTTGGGTGCCGCATCGATTGCCATTGGCGTGTTCGACGGCGTTCACCGTGGACACCAGGAACTCATCGAAGCGCTTGTCCGTGATGCCCGTGCCCATGGCTGTAAGGCGGTCGTGGTTACCTTCGATCCCGACCCGGACGTTGTGGTGAGCCCTTCGCCCGCTCAAAAATTGATGACGACGGCCGACCGTCTGCATGCCTTGGCTCAGACTGGGGTCGATACAGTGGTGGCCGTTCCCTTTACGCCTGAGGTTGCGGCACTCGACCATGTCGGTTTTCTCGCACTGCTGTCACGCGTAGTCGACATTCGCTCGATTCGCGTTGGCAGTGACTTTAGGCTGGGTCGTGGCGGTGCTTCTGGTGTTGCCGAGATGCGCTCCTGGGGTTCCGAGCACGGCGTTGACGTGTATGGTCACGACCTGCTTTGCGAGGGCGGTGAGGCCATTTGCGCCACCCGCATTCGTCATGAGCTGGGACAGGGCCATGTGGAGCTTGCTGCTGAGTTACTCGGCCGACCGTATATGGTGCGTGGCTGTGTTATTCGCGGCCGTCACGAGGGTTCTGGTATGGGCTTTCCCACGGCAAACCTGCAGGTTCCCGACGGCATTCAGGTGCCTTCCGATGGCGTGTATGAGGGCCTGGTGCTGGTCAACGACACCGTGTGGCCCGCTGCCGTTAACGTCGGACTGCCGCCGACGTATGCCGGCGATGCGGCATCTGCGCATCTCGAGGCTAATTTAATTGGTTATACGGGCGACCTGTACGGCGCTTCCGTTTCGCTGGCGTTTACGCGCTGGCTGCGTTCGTCGCGCGTGTTCGATTCGCTGGATGAGTTAATCGCGACCGTCGAGGGTAATATCGAAGATATTCGTCACAACTTGGGCGAGCAGGGGGTGAGCATCCGTGATTAGCGATGAGGAAAAAGACCAGGTACGCGCTGCGTCCGACCTAGTCGCCATCGTGCAGGAAACGGTTGAGCTCAAGCCCCGCGGCCATGAGTTTTGGGGCTGCTGCCCCTTTCATGGCGAAAAGACGCCGTCCTTCCACATTATCCCCGCCACGCAGGTGTGGCATTGCTTTGGCTGCGGCGAGGGTGGCGATGTCTTCACCTATATCATGAAGCGCGAGAACCTGAGCTTTCCCGAGTCAATCCGTTATTTAGCCGATCGCGCGGGTATTGAGCTGCACGATACCGGAGATCGCCGCGAGCGCGGTACCAAGCGTGCCCGCATCTACGATCTGTGCGCCGAGACCGCCCAGTTCTACCACACCATGCTTATGCGCGGTAAGGACGGCCGTCCGCGCGAGTACTTTGCCAGCCGCGGCATGGGTGGCGACGTCTGCCGCCGCTACTGCCTGGGCTTTGCACCGGGCCGTAACGCGCTGGTGTCGCACCTGTCCCAGGCGGGTTTTACCCCGCAGGAGATGATCGACGCCAACGTTGCCGTGAGCCGCGGGCGCGGGCAGCTTGCCGATCGCTTCTACGACCGCGTGATGTTCCCCATCTTTGACGAGCAGGGTCACAACATTGCCTTTGGCGGTCGCATCATGGGCGACGGCCAGCCTAAGTACCTCAACACCGCCGAGACGAGCGTGTTCCATAAAAAGCGAAACCTCTACGGATTTAATTGGGCCAAGGAGTTTATCGTCGCGCAGGATACCGCCATCGTGGTGGAGGGATATACCGACTGCATCGCCTGCTGGGAGGCGGGGATTAAAAACGTTGTCGCTACGCTGGGCACCGCGCTCACGGAGCATCACGTCAAGACGCTCACCCGCTTTGCCAAGCGCATCGTGTATATGTTCGATGGCGATGCCGCGGGCCAGAAGGCCGCCCGCCGCGCGATTCAGTTTATCGAGCAGGATTCGATGGACCTGCGCTGCGTGGTACTGCCCGACGGCAACGACCCCATGGAGTTTATTACGGCGCGCGGCGGCCAGGAGCTGCAGAAACGCATTGACGCCGCCGAGCCCCTCATGGACTTTGTGTACCGTTCGCTGCAGGAGTCGAGCGACATCACCACGCCGGGCGGTCGCGCAAAGGCGCTGGAAGATGCGCTGACGCTTATCTATCCGCTGCGCGACAGCTATATGATCGACACGTACTTTATCCAGATTGCCGATCTGCTGGGTTTGGATCTGGAGACCGTGCGTGCGAGCTCGGGCCGTGTGTTTCGCGATGTCGCCAAGCGCGAGGATGCCGAGCGCCGCCGTGAGCAGAACTACGAGCGTCAACGCGTGCAAGCTGAGCGCTCGGGCAGCGCGGGCGGTCGGGCGTCTGGTTCGCAGGGGACGTCTCGCGGTGCCTGGGCCGCGGGTGCGACGCCGCCGGTGTCCGCACCGGTCGAGGAGGACCCGTACGACTACGTTCCGCTTGATGCCTATGGGGCGACACCGGTGGAGGCCGACGAGGATCTGCCGCCAATCGATGTGCCAGCGGGGATGGAAAGCGCGGCGCCCGTTGCCGATGGTTCAAGCGCGGCGGCGGCTCCGTCGATGCCGATCGTTTTGACCGATCTGGAGCGGAAATCCCTGGCGGGGGAGCGCGAGCTGCTGACGATGCTCACGAGCTACCCCGATCTGTTCCGCACGTATGCCGATCGCATTTGTTCTATCGAGTGGGTCGACCCGCGTCACGAGTCCATTGCGTGGGCCGTGCTCGCGACGCCGCCGGGCACCGATCCTGCTGCCTGCATGGATGCGGCGCGCGCGGTGTGTCCCGAGGCGGCGTCGCTTGTCAGCGCCGGGCGCATTTCGGCAACGAGTAAGCACCCGACCGAGACGAACATCGTCTTTATGCTCGATACGCTCGAGCTCTACACCATCAAACGTCGCATGCGAGCTGCGCAGGCCAAGTTGCGTCAGGACCGTTCACTCGACGATGAGGACCGTCGCGTGCTGACTGTGCAGGCGGTGCAAGATTCACAGCGCCAGCGCGAGCTCCAAAAGTCGATCGGAGGCGTGGCCGACCCGTTCCGTTTGATCGGTTTGGAGACCACGGACGCCGATCAGGCCTAGATGTTGTGGTCAACCAGCGTATTCTCGCCTATATCCTGTCTTTATTTTGGGTATAGACGTCCATGTGTGTGCTAAAGTATTGAGTCCTGTGGACTACGAAGGGAGAATCTGTGCCAAAAAAGACTGAGAGCACGGGTACTGGGCTGGAATCCTACGTTGCAAAGCTCATGGGCAACGGCTCAAACAGGACTTCGGTAACCGAGGACGAGATTCAGGTCGCCCTGAAGGATATCGATGTTACTGATGAGCAGCTCAACGCGGTGTATTCCGCGCTGCGCAACAGCGGCATCCAGATTATCTCCGCGAGCGGAAACGACGACGCCCCCATGGACGTCGACGATGACGATAACGATACCGATACCGACGATTTCGATGACGACGACGAGCACGATTCCGGCTCGCTCGACGATCACGAGCTCAAGATGGCCCGTCAGGCCGACGCCGAGATGGGTTCTTCCAAGAGCAAGAAGAAGCGCACCGTGCGCACGTCCCGTTCACGCTCCCGCGTGCGCGGCATCGATGCCTCCACGGTGATGCTGACCGGCGACCCGGTCCGTATGTACCTCAAGGAGATCGGCAAGGTCGACCTGCTGACCGCCTCCGAAGAGGTCGATCTGGCCATGAAGATTGAGGCCGGTCTTGAGGCCACCGAGAAGCTCGAGGCTGCCGAGGCAGGCGAGCTCGAGCTCACGCGTACCGAAATGCGTCGTCTTACGCGCATTGAGAACGTGGGTCTCGAAGCCAAGCAGGCACTCATCAGCGCAAACCTGCGTCTGGTCGTCTCCATCGCCAAGCGCTATGTCGGTCGCGGCATGCTGTTCCTGGACCTTATTCAGGAGGGCAACCTCGGTCTGATCCGCGCCGTCGAGAAGTTCGACTACCAGAAGGGCTTTAAGTTCTCCACGTACGCCACGTGGTGGATCCGTCAGGCCATTACGCGCGCTATCGCCGACCAGGCCCGTACCATCCGTATTCCCGTGCACATGGTCGAGACCATCAACAAGCTCGTCCGTGTGCAGCGCCAGCTCCTTCAGGACCTGGGTCGCGACCCGACCCCCGAGGAGATCGGTGCCGAGATGGACATGAGCGCCGACCGCGTTCGCGAGATCCAGAAGATCTCGCAGGAGCCCGTGTCGCTCGAGACCCCCATCGGCGAGGAAGAGGATTCCCAGCTGGGCGATTTCATCGAGGACTCCCAGGCTATCGTTCCGCCCGATGCGGCCAGCTTCTCCATGCTGCAGGAGCAGCTCACCCAGGTGCTCGATTCGCTTGCCGATCGTGAGCGCAAGGTTATCGAGCTGCGCTTTGGCCTTGTCGACGGACATCCCCGTACGCTCGAGGAGGTCGGCCGCGAGTTTGGCGTCACGCGCGAGCGCATCCGCCAGATCGAGTCCAAGACTCTGGCCAAGCTTCGCCACCCGAGCCGCTCGAGCAAGCTCAAGGACTATATCGAAAGCTAGTCAAGCAAGAGGCGCCCTCAAGCACATCCGCTTGAGGGCGCTTTCATGTAGTCGTTGGGGACGTTCTTGAATGACTGGTCGTTTAAGAACGTCCCCAATGACTAGGTCGGAAAATTTCTTAAAAAAGTTCTTGCCCTGAGCTGATTCGTCCGTATAATAAACTTCGTTGCTTGAGAGCACGCACCTATTCCTCGGTAGCTCAATGGTAGAGCACGCGGCTGTTAACCGCGCTGTTGTAGGTTCGAGTCCTACCCGGGGAGCCAGGTTGTAAAACCCGTCGCTTATGCGGCGGGTTTTTTCATGCCGCGATCGCTGTTCGCGAACGTTACCGTATCAACATTTCGTGTCGAGGATGTAATCCCGAGGCCCGCCACCTCAACATGGCGCGGTCGTTGTAGAATATTCCAATGATTGCTCCCACGAGATGGTGCCGCGAGCACCAGATAAGGAGATTCTTGTGTCTGAGACCATTAACGGCAGCCTGAGCGTCTCGAACGACGTTATTGCCGATATTGCCGGTTATGCCGCGATGACGTGCTATGGCGTCGTCGGTATGGCCGAACAGCTCCAGGGCGCCGAGAGCGTGCGCCTGCTTGCCGGTCAGCGCCTCCGCAAGGGCGTGCTTGTCTCCGCCGACGAGAACGGCCTTACGGTCGATCTTCACGTCGTGCTCGAGAACGGCGTCAACATGAAGTCCGTCTGCCACAATCTTTCGAGCTCCGTTGCCTTTACCCTGCAGGAGATCGCCCAGATCGATCCCGCCAGCCTTAAGATCGGCATCCATATCGACGCGCTCAAGAGCCGTCTGAACTAGCATCCGAAAACGGAGATTCAAATACCCATGATTGCAAAGACCATTCGCACCTGTTTTCCGATCGCTGCGGCTGCCGTTTCCGACAAGGCCGAGGAGATCAACAAGCTCAACGTCTTCCCCGTACCCGACGGCGACACCGGCACCAACATGTCGCTCACGCTCGCCTCGGTGACCAAGGAGCTTTCCGCCCTTCCCGCCGATGCCGATATGGAGGCCATCGCCGGCGCCATCACCCACGGCTCCCTGATGGGTGCCCGCGGTAACTCCGGAGTCATCACCTCGCAGATTCTGCGCGGCGTGGCCGAGGGTCTTGTCTCTGCCGACGAGCCTATTACGTCCGCCAACATTGCCTTCGCCTTCCGTCGTGCCGTCAAGGTTGCCTTCCAGGCTGTCCGCAAGCCCATCGAGGGCACGATCCTCACGGTCCTGCGCGATGTCTCGACCAAGGCCGATGAGTGCGAGAAGAAGAAGTTCTCGGCCGAGGATGCGCTCGATGCTATCGTCGTCGAGGCGTACCAGTCCGTCGCCCGCACGCCCGACCTGCTGCCCGTTCTGAAGGAGAACGGCGTGGTCGACTCCGGCGCCTTTGGCTTCGCCATCTTCCTTGAGAACTTTGTGGCTGCAGCACTTGGCCGCAGCACCGTTGTCGAGGATTTCTCCGCCACGTTTGATTCCGCTGTCTCTGCCCGCGACGCGGCCCTTGGTCGCGTTGAGATCGAGGCCAACGACGATTGGGAGGGCTCGGAGTTCCGCTACTGCAACGAGTTCCTGTTTAAGGCCGACGCCCCGTTTGACGAGGACGAGTGCCTTAAGTTCCTGGGTTCCATGGGCGACTGCGAGCTTCTCGTGGGCGCCTATCCCGACTACAAGATCCATGTGCACTCCAACACCCCCAACCTGGTGCTCGAGCACATGCTGCAGCTCGGTCAGATCTATGAGGTCTTTATCCACAACATGGAGATGGAGGCCCACGACCGTACCGCCAAGATCCACGAGGATCAGGAAAAGGCCGCCGAGCCCGCCAAGGCGCTGGGCTTTGTCGCCGTTGCCGCCGGTTCGGGCGAGGCCGACATCCTCAAGTCCCTCGGCGTTGACGTGATCGTCTCGGGTGGCCAGACCATGAACCCCTCGACCGCCGATCTGCTGGGCGCCGTCGACCAGGTCAACGCGACCTCGGTCATCATCCTGCCCAACAACGGCAACATCCGCATGGCTGCCGAGGCCGCTGCCTCTGCCTGCACCGATAAGAAGGTCGCCGTCGTTCCCACCAAGACCGTTCCCCAGGCGTTCTCCGCGCTGTTCGCCGTCCTGCCCGATTCCGAGCTCGAGGACGCCGTCGCCGCCATGGTCGACGCCATCAGCGAGGTCCGCGATGGCGAGGTCACCCGCGCCGTGCGCGATTCCAGCGCCTCGGACGGCTCTCCGATTCACTCCGGTGACGTCATGGGCATCATCGCCGGTTCCATCGACGTGGTCGGCTCCGATGTGAAACAGGTCACCCTCGACTGCATCAACCGTATGCAGGAGGAAGAGGAAGGCGACGCGCTGACGATTCTGGCCGGCGAGGAGCTGTCCGACGAGGCCTTCCAGGAGATCGTCGACGCCATCGAGGAGGCTCAGCCCGACTTGGAGATTGATGCCCATCGTGGCGAGCAGCCGCTCTATCCCGTGATCTTCTCGATCGAGTAGGCATCTGAGCATGTCCGAGCTATGCTCCGTGCCGCGCGTCTCGGAGCGCTTTGCCCAGAGCAATGCGCTCGGCGAGGATATCGCGCGACTCAAATATGTTTCGGGTAAACGTGAGGAGGCCCTTCGCCGTCTGGGAATCCGGACGGTGGGGGACCTCCTTCTCCATATCCCGCATCGATATCTGGACTTTACCCGCTCATGGTCCATCGAGATGGCGCCCATCGGGACCGTGTGCACCATCGTTGCCACGGTCGACCGCATTGTTCAAAAGCAGCCTCGTCCGCGCATGCAGGTGACCGAGGTATCGCTCGTGGATGACACGGGTGTGCTGCAGGTCGCCTTTTTCCGCCAGCCCTGGATTGCCCAGCAGCTTAAGCGGGGTGACCGTCTGGCCGTGATGGGTAAGGTCGAGTTTGCCTACGGCTTTAAGCAGATGGCCTCGCCGCATTTTGAAAAGCTTGAGGATGGTCGTGCCGCGGGTACCATTTTGCCGGTCCACTACGTAAGTGATGGCGTAAGCCAGGCATGGATGCGTCGCATTGTGAGCGGTGCTCTTGAGCTCGTCGGCAATCCCTTTGATCCCATCCCGGCACCGCTGCGCGCAAAGCGCAAGCTCATGAGCAATGCCCGTGCGCTTCGTTCGATTCACTTTCCCTCGAGTATGGCCGAGCGCGACATTGCGCGCCGCCGTTTGGCCTATGAGGAATGCCTGTACCTGCAGCTCGCGCTTCGTCTGCGCAATGACGGCGGCTTGGTCGAGGTGGTTCCCTACGCCCACACCGCGGGTGAGCACCTTGTTGCTCTTAGGCAGGCCCTGCTGTTTTCGCTGAGCGACGAGCAGGAGGCCGCATTCCAGGATATTTTGCACGATATGTGCGATGATACGCGCGTCATGAACCGTCTGCTGCTGGGCGATGTCGGTACCGGCAAGACGGCCGTTGCCGCCTGTGCGTTGGCCGTAGCCGTCGATAGCGGCACCCAGGCCTGCGTCATGGCGCCTACGGGCGTGCTGGCTCGTCAGTATGCCGATAAGACCGGCCCTTTGCTCTCTCAGGCCGGCATGTCTTGGGCGCTCCTGACGGGCGCCACGCCGGCGGCGGAGCGCGAGCTCATCCATTCGCAGTTGGAATCGGGCGAGCTTGACGTGCTCTTTGGTACGCATGCCGTGCTTTCCGAAGACGTGAATTTTAAGCACTTGTCGCTCGTGGTCATCGACGAACAACACCGCTTTGGCGTGGGCCAGCGCAATGCCTTGCGCGCGAAGGGTCCCGGCGCGGACCTGCTCGTCATGACGGCGACGCCCATCCCGCGCACGCTGGCGCTCTCGGTCTACGGCGACCTGGACACGAGCATCATTCGCCATCGTCCCGTCCCGGGTGCCGGCGTGACGACGCGCGTCCTTACCGAGTCGAGCCGCGACCTGGCCTATGGTGCCATCCGTGAGGCACACGAGAAGGGCCAGCAGGCCTACGTGATCTGTCCGCTTGTGGAGCCGAGTGACTCGGCCGACGAGCTCGAGGATGTGCCCGGTATCGCCCGTGACGACGAGGGCCGCGTGACCGTCCCCGTGCCGCTGCACGATACGGCAACCGAGCTCGACCGCCTGCGCCTGGCGCTGCCGGGTCTTACTGTCGAGCGCCTCCACGGCCGCATGCGGGCGGGGGAGAAGGATCGCGTGATCGACGCCTTTAAACGCGGCGAGATTGACGTGCTCGTCTCGACCACCGTGGTCGAGGTGGGCGTCGACGTGCCCAATGCCACCGTGATGGTCATCGAGAACGGTGAGCGCTTTGGTTTGGCCGCCCTGCATCAGCTTCGTGGACGTGTGGGCCGTGGTACCGTGGCGGGCACATGCCTGGTCATGACGCACTCCAAGGGCAACGGCGGTACATCGGCGGCACAAGATCGCCTGCAGTCGCTCGAGAAGACCGCAGATGGCTTTACGCTTGCACAGATGGACCTGCGACTTCGCCACGAGGGTGAAATCTTGGGTTACCGTCAGCATGGTGGCGTGACCCTGCGTTTTGTCGACCTTGATGCCGATGAGGAGCTCATCGAGTGGGCGCATTTGGACGCGGTCGAGCTCTTGCGGTATGCTAGTAATCTTGACTCTGTGGCGACGCGTCCCCTGCGCGATGCGGTCGCCAAGCGATATCGACATATTTTTAAGGAGGTCAGCGGAGGATGAGAATCATCGGCGGTGAATGGCGCGGTCGCAAGATCGAAGAACCGCGCGGTCGCGATGTTACGCGTCCGACGACCGACCGCGTGCGCGAGGCGTGTGCATCCATGGTCCTATCGGCCTTCGGCTTTGATTTGGACGAGGTTCGCGTACTGGATGCCTTTGGCGGCTCCGGTGCCCTAGGCATCGAGATGCTCTCGCGGGGCGCCCGTTCGCTCACGACGTTCGAGATCGATCGCAATGCCGCGAGGCTCATAACCAAGAATATCGAGTCGCTCTGTCGCGATCGCGCGCGTTGGCGTGTGGTGACGGGCGATGTCCTTGCGAGCGCTTCGCGCGGCCGCGTGCCGGGCGGCCCCTTCGATCTGGTCTTGCTCGACCCGCCCTATGCTTTTGGTGCCAAGCCGGTCGATGAGCTGCTGCAGAACCTGGCCCAGCAGGGTCTGCTCACCCCGGGCGCCTATGCTCTGTTTGAGCATGCTGCCGCCGACGCGGGTGCACATCCTGCCGGCTTTGTAACCGTGCGTGAGAAACGCTATGGCATCACCTCGGTCGATCTGCTCCGTTGGGTCGGCGAGGGCGAGGATGACGACATCGCCACCGATGCCGATGACAGCGACGGCACGACGTTTCAGGAGGATGCCCATGAGTGACACCATTAACCGCGTCATCGTTCCGGGTACCTTCGATCCCATCACGTTTGGCCATATCGACGTCATCCGCCGCGCCCGCCGCATTTTTCCCAGTGTGATCGTGGCCGTTGCCGAGTCGCAGGGCAAAAACGGCGTGGGCACCACGTTTACGCTCGATGAACGCGTGGCGCTGGCCCGTGAGGCACTCGGTGATATCGATGGCGTCGAGGTCCTGCCCTTTACCGGACTGCTCGTCGACTTTGCTCGCGAGCAGGGTGCCGGTGCCGTGGTCAAGGGCCTACGCGCCATGACCGACTTTGAGTATGAGCTGCAGCAAGCCGACCTCAACTACCGCTTGGATAACGAGCTGGAGTCCATCTTTGTCATGAGTGCTCCGCAGTATGGCTACATCTCGAGCTCGGTTGTACGCCAGATCGCCTCGCTCGGTAGTGATGTTTCGACGTTTGTGCCGGCTAATGTGGTCGAGGCGCTTAAACATCGCTTTTCGTGACGTTTTTTATTGCCAGGTGGCATGTGGTAAACTAGCACGATGATATGTTACCTATGAAAGGAGACCGGATGCCGGGCGAGAATTTTCCTGGCGACAGGATCGTGAGCCTTGTCGACGAGCTCGAGGGGCTCATCCAAGAGGCTAAGACGCCGTTCGGCAAGAACGCCCAGATGAAGGTCATCGATGCCGACGTCTTCTTTAACATCCTCGATGAGATCCGCATGAGCTATCCCGAGGAATGGCAGAAGTCCCGCCGTATCCTCAAAGAGCGCGAGGAGCTTATGGCTTCCGCCGCCGCTCAGGCCGATTCCATCATCGCCGACGCTCAGCAGCAGGCCCTCACTATTGCCGGTGAGCAGGAAATTGTTCGCCTTGCGCAGCAGCAGGCCGACGATATCCGCGACCGTGCCCAGCAGTATGAGCGCGAGACGCGCTATGCTGCCGAGGATTACGCCGAGCAGGTCTTTACGCACCTGGAGGAGAACCTCAAGAGTCTGACCGGCACCGTCACCCGTTGCCGCCAGCAGCTCAATGAGGGCGCCGCCCAGCAGAATGGTCAGTGGTAATGGCTGAGTTCCCGAGCGTTACCGTCGATCTTTCCGAGCAGCTCGAGTTTCCCGGAGACTCGTATCCGCTGACCGGTAAGGTCGATGTCGCTGCCTACACGGTGGGCGAGAAAGAGTACCAGCTGCAGGACGGTATCGACTATGACGTGGTCTTTACCAATGCCGGCACCGGTGTTCTGCTTACCGGCATGGTTCGCGCGCACGCCACCGGCGAGTGCGACCGTTGCCTGGAGCCCGCCTCGTTTGACATCGCCGGCGAGATCGAGGAGTTCTATCTCTTCCATGAGCCCGAGGACCCCGAGGCCTACGAAGACGGCTATGAGCTCCTGGGCGAGGATCGCGTCGTCGATCTGGGCGAGCCCATCAACGACGCCGTTGTCATGGACACGCCGTTTGTTGTGCTCTGCAAGCCCGATTGCCGCGGTCTTTGTCCCGTTTGCGGCGCCAATCTCAACGTGGAGCAATGCGATTGTGCTGCCCAAGCCGAGGCCGAATGGGCCGAAGCCACGGAAAATCCATTTGCAGCATTGAAGAATCTCAAGCTTGACGAGTAAAACTGTGGTAGTATCGCTACTTGCGCGTAATCGCCACACTGGATAGTTCATAAGGAAGGTCACTATGCCCGTACCTAAACAAAAGCAGGGTCGTATCCGCACTCACACCCGCCGTTCCGCCAACATGAAGATCTCGGCTGCGGCTCAGTCCACGTGCCCCCGTTGCGGTGCTGTCAAGCTCCCGCACCACGTGTGCCCCAGCTGCGGTTTCTACAAGGACCGCGAGGTTATCGTTACCGAGTAACTGTATACTCTGGATGCGATGCCGTTCCAACTGGAACCACAATGGCCGGCTCAATGAGTCGGCCATTTTTGTATAAGGAGCATGTATATGAGTAACGTTCGCGTTTGTGTAGACGTTGTGGGTGGAGACGAGAAGCCGCAGGTTGTCCTCGACGGTATTGAGGCTGCACTTGCCGCCGATCCCGATATCGAGGTCTTGGCAGCTGGTCCCGCCGAAATCGTCAATCCCTTTGCAGCTTCCCATGCACGTGTTGAGGCCCTTGAGGCGCCTGACGTTATCGCCATGGATGACGATCCCATTCGCGCCGTGATGACCAAGCGTAAGTCGTCGATCGTGCTTTCTTGCCGCGCCATTAAGAAGGGCAACGCGGATGCGTTCTTCTCCGCCGGCTCCACCGGTGCCATGACCGCCGCCGCCACCGCCTATGTGACGCCGTTTAGGTATCAGGCCGAAGGCAAGAAGCAGCCGGTGCGCCCCTGTCTGACCAATGCGCTGCCCAATCGCGCCGGCGGTCTGACGGTGCTGTGCGACATGGGTGCCAACCCCGATGTGGAGGTCGATGACATGGTGCGTTTTGCCCAGATGGGTAGCGCCTATGCCCGCGTCGTCCTGGGCATCGAGCATCCTCGCGTGGGCCTGCTTGCCAATGGCACCGAGGATGAGAAGGGCTCCAACTTTACCAAGGCCTGTTTCCCTGCTATGAAGGCCGCCGTTCCCGGCTTTGTTGGTAACTGCGAGGGCACCGACCTCACCTCAGGTAACTTCGATGTCGTCGTTGCCGATGGCATGTCGGGTAATATCGCTCTCAAAGCTACCGAGGGCGCTGCCAAGTTTTTGCTGCAGGAGCTCAAGGGCGCCTTTATGGCCTCGCTCGGCACCAAGATCGCCGCGCTGCTCATCAAAAAGCAGATGCGCGAGATTAAGGCCAAGCTCTCTGGCGACGCCAAGGGCGGCGCGATTCTTCTGGGCCTGCGCGGCGTGGTCCTGATCGGCCATGGCGCCACCTCGGTCGAGGCTGTCAAAAACGGTACGCTCGCGGCGGCCGAAGCCGTGCGCGCCGGGCTGGTCGAGAATGTCGCCAACTCTATGGACAGTATCGTTTTGTAAGAGCGAGTTAGAGCGCTGTTATGTGCTTCGCGGCGCACGTCGTGGGGTAGAATCAGAACCGTGTCTTGGTACCGCCCGGGCGGTACCATTCTTTTGGTATTCATGTACTATGAGAGGAAGCGCTATGGACCGCTCCGAAATCTTCGACAAGATCGCCGAGGTCGCTGCTGACGTTCTAGGCGTCGATGTTGCCGAAATTAGCGAGGAGACCACCTTTGACGACCTCGATGCCAACTCGCTCGAGCGCCTGCAGCTGGTTACGGCTATCGAGGACGAGTTCAACCTCGAGATCGATGACGAGACCCTGCTCTCGCTCAACTCTGTCGCCGACGCCGTCGACGCTATCGAAGCTGCCAAGGAGGCCTAAGTCTTGGCTTTATCCGAACGACTTACGCGCGCCCAGGAAATCCTGGGCCACGAGTTCAACAATAAGGTGCTGCTGCGCGCGGCCCTTACGCATCCCTCGGCAGTCGAGGGCCAGCCGGTTTCTGCCAGCTATGAGCGCCTTGAGTTCTTGGGCGATTCCATTTTGGGCGCTGTGGTCGCACGCTCCCTGTTTGAGTCCTATCCCGAGTTTGACGAGGGCAAGCTCACTCGCTTGAAGGTGTCGCTCGTCTCGGGCGCCACGCTATCCGAGGTTTCTCACGAGTTGGGCATCGACGACATCATTATCTTTGGTGCCTCCGAGACCGGTACCGGTGCGCGCGGCCTGCATTCGGCCCTCGAGAACGTCTATGAGTCGCTCGTGGGCGCGCTGTACCTGGATGCCGGCTGGGACGTTGCGGCGGAGTTCATTCACCGTACGCTTAAGCCGCATTTGGCTTCCGAGCGTGCCGAGCATCCTGCGAACCCCAAGTCGTTTTTGCAGGAGTGCGTGCAAGCCGACGGTCACGAGCCCCCGGCGTACAAGCTCGTTGGCTCCGAGGGCCCGGCGCATGCGCCCACCTTTACCGCTGTGGTTTTGATCGATGGTATTCGCCAGGGTCGCGGCTCCGGCTCCTCAAAGAAGGAAGCCGAGGGAGCTGCCGCGCTTGAAGCGCTCGACCGCATGGGTTACACCACCAACGGCGTGATTCTGAACAAGAAGCACGTGTAAGCGAGGAACCGTGTATCTCAAGTCCCTTACGCTCAAGGGGTTCAAGTCGTTTGCCGACCGCGCCCATATGACGTTTGAGCCGGGCCTGACCGTCATCGTCGGTCCAAACGGCTCGGGAAAATCGAACATCTCTGACTCGATTCTGTGGGTCCTGGGCGAGCAGAGCGCCAAGCAGCTGCGCGGCCAGGCCATGGAGGATGTCATCTTCTCGGGCTCGTCGGCGCGCAAGCCGGTGGGTGTCGCCGAGGTCACGCTGGTGCTCGATAACTCGGACCATATGTTGCCCGTCGACTTTGACGAGGTCGCCATCACCCGTCGCATGTATCGCTCGGGCGAAAGCGAGTACCTCATCAACTCGAGTCCGTGCCGCCTGATGGACATTCAGGACATCCTGCACGATTCGGGCCTGGGCAAGGATACGCATTCCATCATCAGCCAGGGCAAGCTCGACGCCATTTTGCAGAGCCGCCCCGAGGAGCGTCGCGCCCTCATCGAGGAGGCCGCCGGCATTTCCAAGCACAAGCGCCGCAAGGAGCGTGCGCTCAAAAAGATTAAGTCGATGGACGAGCACCTGACGCGTGCCCGCGACATCAATAAGGAAATCGCCCGTCAGCTGCGACCGCTGGAGCGTCAGGTCGATCGCGCGCGCAAGTACAAAGAGCTGTCCTCGCGCGCGAACGAGCTTACGCAGATGCTGGCTGTCGATGAGCTTCGTTCGCTGCAGTCGCAGTGGAACGACCTGGAGAGCCGCTCCAAGGAAGGTGCTGCCGAGCTGGAGCTTGCGCAGTACCGCATGAGCGAAAAGGAGCGCGAGCTCGAGAAGCTCCAGGTTATGCTTGAGGAAAAGGGCCTGTTTGTGGGCGACTTGGGCGAGCAGCGCCGCCATATGCAAGATGTGGTCGGCCGTATTAACTCCGACATGCGCCTGCTCGAGGAAAAGGGTCACAACATGGTGTCGCGCCTGTCTGACATGCGCGGGCAGATTTCGAGCTCCGAGCATCAGCGTCGTCGCGTGGTCGAGGAGCTCGAGGACGCGCGTGCGCAGCTTGAGGAAGTGACCGGCGCGCACATGCAGGCCCAGGAGGACGTTGACGCCGCTGGTCCTGCCGCCGCAGAGCTCCACGAGCGGCGCGTGGCGCTCGACAATCAGATTTCGCAGCTTACGCGTGAGCAACGCGATGTGCAGCGCGTGGCCGACAACGCCGCGCTCGAGCTCGCCAAGGTGAAGGACTCGCTGAGCAATGCCGAGGTCGAGGACAACATGTATGCCTCGCGCCTGGAGCAGATCGACGAGCAGCTCGAGGAGGTCATGGCTTCGCTCGAGAGCCGTCGCGACCGCGCCGAGGAGCTTGAGGGCGCTCTTGAGGAAGCGCGCCAGGCTCAGGTCGATGCGCGTGAGGCCACCGAGACGGCACGCGCGGCCCTGAAGGACCTGCGTGCCCGTGAGAGCGAGGCACGCAACAAGTTATCCGAGGTGCGCTCGGAGCTTGCCAGCCAAAAGAAACTCGATGCCCGCATGGCCGACAGCTCGCCGCTCGTGAGCCGTCTGGTGGGTGCGCTGGGCGACGATGTCTTGGGTCGTCTGGGCGACGTGCTGGAGGCCCCGCGCGAGCTTGAGGGCCTGGTTGAGCAATTGCTCGCCGGCGATATCGATGCGCTGCTGTTTGATGACGCCGCCACGCTTGAGCGTGCCGGTCGTGCGGCTCTGGACCAAAAGAAGGCCTCGGGCGAGGCACTGCTGGTGGCGCGCGGCGTGAGCGGCTCTACCGCCGCTGAGGGCGCCTCCGGTACCCGTCTGGTTGATCGTCTGTCCGTGCGCGCAGGCTACGGACCCGTCGTCGAGGCGCTGCTCGGCGGCTATTACGTCGTGGACGATCTTTCTGCCGCGCTGTCGGCGCCGGTCGTTGACGGCGTGACTTACGTGACCTCCGATGGCGCCCGCGTCGCCTGCGGCGGCCTGGTGCGCGTGGGGCTTGATGCCGGCGAGGCTTTGGGTGCCTTGGAGCGCAAGCGCCGCATCCGTGAGCTCGAGGGCCTGGAACCCGATCTGGCTGCCATCTTTGAGCATGCTTCGGACCAAGTCGTCGAGGCCAACGTTGCCGTCGAGGAGGCCCGTGCCGCCGAGGGCGATGCCGCCGGTGAGATCGCCCGTCTTGAGGGCGAGCGCCGCTCGCTGCTCTCCGAGATCGGCCGCTTGGAGCAAAGCGCCAACAATGCCGAGGTCGAGCGCGTGCGCATCTCCAAGCGCCGCGAGCATGCTGCCGAGGCCGTTCGTGCCGCGCGCCCGCGCGTTGACGAGCTCACCCGTTCGCGTGACGAGGCGCGTGCACAGGCAAGCGACCTGGGTCTCCAGATTGCCGAGGCCAACGATGAGCTCGATCGCGTTCGCCGTGACGATTCCGAGGCCGCCGGTAAGCTCGCCGATGCCAAGGTGCGCCTGGCCCAGACGAGCGAGCGCCTGCGTTCGCTGAAGGGCCGCGTGCCCGACCTTGAGCATCGTCTTGAGGGCATCGACCGTCGTATCCGCGGAACACGCCAGGCCTCGCGCTCGCTCGAGCTGCTGCGCCTGCGCGTCGATCCCATGCACGAACGCTATTCTGCCCTGTTGGAACGCGCGTCGGATTGGGCAGCGCGCCTGCGTGACCAGGCCTCTCTGGAGGAGGCGGACTCCGCTTCGCTCAAGAAGACCATCGAGGATGCCAAGGCAGAGGTTGCCCGCGCTAAGGAGCGAGTCGATACCGCCTCCGCCGCGCAAAACGAGTTCAAGGTCGCGCGTGGCAAGCTCGAGGTGCAGGTCGAGGCTGCCATCAAGGCCATTACCGCCGATGGCACGACGGTGCTCGAGGAAGCGCTCATGCTTCCGGTGCCCACGGACCGCGATGCCGCCGAGCGCGAACTCAACCAGCTTGTGCGCCAGATCAACAACCTTGGTCCCGTTAACCAAGTTGCCATGGAGGAGTACGAGCAGCTCAAGCGCCGCGCCGACTACATCGAGGAACAGCTGGCCGATCTGGAGAGCGCGCGCAAGGCGCTCACCAAGATCACGGTGGCCATTGATCGCAAGATGCGGAAGGCCTTCCTGGTGACGTTTGAGAAGGTCGACGCGAACTTCCGCGAGATCTTCGCTATGCTCTTCCCGGGCGGCCAGGCTCATCTGGAGATGACCGATCCCGAGCATCCTGCCGAGACGGGTATCGAGGTCGTGGCGCAGCCGCGCGGCAAGCGCATCACCAAGATGATGCTCATGTCGGGCGGCGAGAAGAGTCTGACGGCGCTCGCCCTGCTTTTTGCCGTGTACCGCACACGTACGGTTCCGTTCTATGTGCTGGACGAGGTCGAGGCGGCGCTTGATGACGCTAACCTGTCCAAGCTCATCGGAGCCCTCGATGTGCTGCGTTCCGATACGCAGCTCTTGGTTATCTCGCATCAGCGCCGTACTATGGAGGACGCTGACGTCCTCTATGGCGTCTCGATGCAAGCCGACGGCGTCAGTCGCGTCGTCTCGCAAAAACTCGATCGCGAAACCGGAAAGGTCGTGAATGCATAATGGGATTCTTCGATGCTCTCTCGCGCGGACTTGAGCGCAGCCGCGAGGCCCTCAACGAGGTCTTCTACTTTGGCGGTGAGGTCGACGAGGATTTTTGGGAGGACCTGGAGGACACCCTCGTAATGGGTGACATGGGCGCCGAGGTCGCTATCAAGGTCTCCGATGACCTGCGCGATGCCGCGGCCAAGAAGAACCTCAAGACCGCTCCGCAGCTTCGCCGCGCCCTGGCCGAGCAGCTTGAGCAGCACTTTGTGCCCATCGAGCGAGATCCGTTCTCCGATACGCCGAGCTGCGTGCTGTTTGTGGGCATTAACGGTGCCGGCAAGACCACGACGGTCGGTAAGATCGCGAGCGCCATGGCTGCCCGCGGCAAGAACGTGGTGATCGGTTCGGCCGACACCTTCCGCGCCGCCGCCATCGAGCAGCTTGATGTGTGGGGCCAGCGCGCTGGCGTCCCCGTCATCAAGCGCGACCGCGGCTCCGACCCGGCAAGTGTTTGCTACGACGTGCTCGACGAGGCCGACAAGCGCGGCAGCGACCTGGTGCTTATCGATACCGCCGGCCGTCTGCACACGAGCCCTGAGCTCATGCGCGAGCTTGCCAAGGTGGTCAATGTGACCCGTAAGCGCGCCGCCAATATGGCCGCCGGCCCCATGCCGGTTTCGGTCGTGCTTGTGATCGACGCCGCGACGGGTCAAAACGGTCTGAACCAGGCGCTCGAGTTTAACGAGGCGCTGGGCCTGGACGGTATTATCATGACTAAGCTCGACGGCACGGCTAAGGGCGGCATCGCCATGGCCGTGGCCGAGAAGCTCAAGCTCCCGATCCTGCGCATCGGCGTGGGCGAGCAGGTCGATGACCTGCAGGAGTTCAATGCCAAAGATTTCTGCCGCGCCCTGGTGGGCGAGTCCAATTAAGGAGTGACTAGTGTTTGATTCCCTGAGCGATCGCCTCAACGACACATTTGACCGCCTGCGCGGCAAGGGCAAGCTGACCGAGGCCGATATTACTTCGGCCATGCGCGATATTCGCATGGCGCTGCTCGAGGCCGACGTTAACTTCAAGGTCGTCAAGGAGTTCGTCGCCAAGACCAAGGAGCGCTGCATGACCGCAGAGGTCATGGAGTCGCTCTCTCCGGCGCAAAACGTCGTCAAGATCGTGCTCGACGAGCTTACCGAGATGCTCGGCTCCACCGAGAGCAAGCTCGTCTTTAGCAACCGTATTCCCAATGTCATCATGCTCGTGGGCCTGCAGGGCTCCGGTAAGACCACGGCTGCCGTAAAGCTGGCCTACCTGCTCAAGAAGCAGGGTCGCTCGCCGTTGCTCGCCGCGTGCGACGTCTACCGTCCCGCCGCTGCCGACCAGCTGGCCACGCTCGGTGGCGAGATCGGCGTGCCAGTCTTCCGCGGTGACGGCGCGCACCCGGTCGACATTGCCAAGGGTGCCATCCAGGAGGCCGTCGACCACCTGCGCGATGTGGTCATCGTCGATACCGCCGGTCGTCTGCAGATCGACGAGCAGATGATGCAGGAGGCCGTGGATATCAAGAAGGCTGTCAAGCCCGATCAGGTGCTGATGGTCGTCGATGCCATGACTGGCCAGGATATCGTCAACGTCGTCTCGACCTTCGCCGAGCGCACCGACTTTGACGGCGTGATCATCTCCAAGCTCGATGGCGACGCTCGTGGCGGCGGCGCGCTTTCCGTGCGCCAGGTGACCGGCAAGCCCATCAAGTTCGTGAGCATGGGCGAGAAACCCGATTCGCTTGAGCCGTTCTACCCCGATCGTATGGCCAAGCGCATTCTGGGTATGGGCGACGTTGTCGGAATTATCGAGAAGGCCCAGGAGGCCGCCGATGCCGAGCAGCTCGAGGCCGCCGAGCGCATGCTGCGCGAGGGCTTCACCATGAATGACATGCTCGACCAGATGAAGGCCGTCAAGAAGATGGGCGGCATGAAGGGCATCCTGGGCATGCTCCCCGGCGGCCAGCGTGCGCTCAACCAGATGGGCGGCAACCTGGACGAGGGTATCTTCGATAAGAACGAGGCCATCATCATGTCGATGACCAAGGAGGAGCGCCTGCGTCCCTCCATCATCAACGGCCAGCGCCGCGCCCGCATTGCCAAGGGCGCCGGCGTGACCCCCACCGAGGTCAATAGCCTTATGAAGCAGTGGGGCGAGATGAATAAGATGATGGGCCGCATGCGCACGATGGCCAATCAGGCTCAGGCCGGCGGCAAGAAGGGCAAAAAGGGCAAGAAGGGCAAGAAGATGCGCATGCCCAATATCCCTGGCCTGGACGCTATGGGTCTGGGCGGCATGGGCGGCCTGGGCACGGGCGGTCCCAAGTCCGATATGGAGCTGCTGCGCCAGATGGAAGCGCAGATGCGTAATAAGAAATAGGGCTGTAATTCCAGCTTGATATGGCAAAGGCCACTCGGAAGCTACCGGGTGGCCTTTGTTGTTGGCTTTGATTGTTGGGTTGCGTTCGTCGTCGCGCCCCGAGCTCGAGGTGCTGTGCCGTTAGTGGCAGCCGCAGCCCTCGTGGCCCTCGTGCTCGTGATGGCCGTGGCAACCACAGGATTCGCCGTGCTCATGGGCGTGCTCGTGGTCATGGCCATGGCAGTCGCAGGTGGCCTCGTCGTTCTGTGCGAGCGTGCCGGCAATGAGGGCCTCGACGCAGGCATCGCAGCTGCCCTGGGCGCCCGCATAGACCGTGATGCCGGCTTGGGCAAGCGCGTTGATAGCGCCGCCGCCGATACCGCCGCAAATGAGCGTGTCAACGCCACCGTTGGCAAGCAGGCCCGCCAAGGCGCCGTGGCCGGTGCCGCCGGTGCCTACGACCTGCTCGTTGAGCACCTTGCCATCCTGGATGTCGTAGATCTTGAACTGCTCGCTGCGGCCAAAGTGCATAAAGATGTTGCCGTTGTCGTACGTCGTTGCCACCCTCATGGTGCCGACCTCCTTTGCTGGCCATGCGGCCGTCGTCGTGGCGATGGGGGAGTACGCGATATTGCCGCCCGCGATGACGAGCGCTCGTCCGTTGACCAGCGCTTCGGCCACCTTGCGATGCGCGCGGCTGCAAATGGCCGCCACCGTTGCGCGGGCGATGCCCATCTGCTGGGCGACCGCCTCTTGGTTGAGACCTTCCAGGTCGCACAGGCGCAGCACCTCAAGCTCGTCGACGGTCATGTCGATGGCATCACCGCTGGCCAGGCCATCGGGGGTAAAGCCGCGGTATTCGGGGATGATCCCGACGCGGCGCAGTTTTTCGCGTCTTCCTGCCATGCACACTCCTTATCTGACATATGTCAACAATAGGATAACGCGTTAGTCGTTGGGCGCAAGGCATTTCTGTCATATGTCAGAAAAAGGCTAAGATGCCTCGTTGCCGCATGCGGAGCCGCGCTGCCGTGCATTGCGTGTGCCGGACTAAGTGTCCAATTCGACACTCGCGCGCCTGGGCTACAATAAATCTCGCTTATAGGCGACTGACAGGAGGGTCAATGAGCAAAGCTGATCAGCAGTTTGTAACCATGTGCCGCGATATCTTGGACCATGGCACCACCACCGAGGGCCAAAAGGTCCGTCCGGTGTGGGAGGACGGCACCCCTGCCTATACCATTAAAAACTTTGGTGTCACGGCGCGCTATGATCTGCGCGAGGAGTTCCCCGCGCTCACCCTGCGTCGTACGGCGCTTAAGTCTGCCATGGACGAGATTCTGTGGATCTATCAAAAGAAGTCCAATAACGTGCATGATCTCAACAGCCATATCTGGGATGAGTGGGCCGATGAGACCGGTTCCATCGGTAAAGCCTACGGCTATCAGATTGGTCAGAAGAGCCATTACGCCGAGGGCGACTTCGACCAGATGGACCGTGTACTGTACGACCTTAAGCACACGCCGTATAGTCGCCGCATTATGACCAATACGTACGTGTTTAGCGATCTGTCCGAGATGCACCTTTATCCGTGCGCCTATAGCGTGACCTATAACGTGACGCAGCGTCCTCAGGACGACAAGCCGACGCTCAACATGATTCTCAACCAGCGCAGCCAGGACATTTTGGCCGCGAACAACTGGAACGTGTGCCAGTACGCCATTTTGCTGATGATGGTCGCGCAGTCGGTCGATATGATTCCCGGTGAGCTGCTGCACGTGATCGCCGACGCCCATATCTATGATCGTCATGTCGATATCGTCCGCGAGCTTATCGAGCGTCCGCAGTTTGCGGCACCCAAGGTAACGCTCAACCCCGATGTGCATGACTTCTATGCGTTTACGACCGATGACCTGATCGTCGAGGGCTATGAGCACGGCCCGCAGGTCAAGAACATTCCCATTGCGGTGTAGGTGGTGCTCATGACGTGTAAGCTATCTGCTATCGTCGCCGTGTGTGACGATTGGGGCATTGGGTGCGAGGGCGACATGGTGGTGTCCAATCGCGCCGATATGCGCCATTTTGTGGCCTGCACCAAGGGCTGCCCGGTTATCATGGGACGCAAGACGCTGCTGAGTTTTCCCGGCGGGCGTCCTCTCAAGAACCGCCGCAATATCGTGCTTACGCGCGATATAGGCTTTACCCGCGAGGGCGTCGACGTGGTGCATAGCGTTGACGAAGCGCTCGCTGCGGTTGCCGATGAGCCCGTTGCCTGGGTGATCGGTGGCGGCGATGTCTATCGGC
>URVZ01000003.1 GCA_900551365.1 uncultured Collinsella sp. | reverse complement strand
GGCCGCAGTGGCCCAACGTGAAGAAGACCGACTACGGCCAGCAGGAGGCCATCGCTGCCATGGGTGGCGAGATGCGTGCCTGGGGCGTGGATACGCTCGAGGTGCTGCTGGACAAGAAGGGCGCGGCAGCGGGCCTGCGCGTGGTCGATCTGGATTGGTCGGCCGGCAAGCCCGAACGCATCGCGGGCTCCGAGCACGAGGTGCCGGCCCAGCTGGTGCTCATCGCCTGTGGCTTTACGGGTCCGGAGCGCAGCGTGTTCGAAGCTGTCGGCGTACCTGTTGCCACGGCGGGCCGCCCGCTGCCTGTGATGGTCGCCGAGGGCTCGCATCTTGCGGCGCGTGTCGACGGCGTCGCCGCAGATGCCGCGCCGGTGTATGTGGCCGGCGACGCCCGCAACGGCAGCTCGCTCGTAGTGAGCGCCATGGCCGACGCCCTGGCCTGCGCTGCCGAAGTCGCCGAGGCGCTGGAGCTGTAAGGCGGCTGTCCACAGCTGAATCGTCAAGGGCTGTCCCCAACGGCCGGCCCAAAAGGAACGTCCCCAAGTGCCGGCAGCTGGGGGCGTTCCTTATGTGCCGGCATTCGGGGACACTCCTTGCGGGTTTGCGGGCGACTTTGTCATTTGTCGACGTACAAGTATTCATTCGTCGACGTTTGCGACTGTGGTGCTCTGCTGTTTCTGTGGTGGCAGCGGGCATCTGGCTCAAAATGGCGGGTCAGCTGTCTATATCTACCTGCCGTTTCTTTGCGGTGCGCATTTTCGGTCAAGCATCCCGTCAAGTGTTTGGTCGGCAGTTGGTTTGCAGCCGGAGGCCTATTTTGTCCGTGCTGACAGTGGCTGCCCACCCTCCCCGTAAGCTCAAATTGAGGTTCATCAGTTTGAGGAGGATGCCGTGACTGACCACGTTTTAGACCGAGCGCATCTGGCTGAAGCCGTCGGCAACGATATTGCCGACATGGCCCATTTTTGGATGCTGCGGAAGTTTCAGTTTTTGGAGCCGGCGCGCGAGCAGTTTGAGATCATTGTCGACCCGTGGCTCAGCTATTGCACCGAGCCTTCGCAAAACGAAATCATGGCCTACAACATGGCATTTACCGATTGGCTGCTCTTCGAGCGCCCCTATCGCCATGGCAAGACGCTGCTCGAGCTGTATGTTGAAGAGCCGCCGACATCGCTTTCGCCTGCCGCGCTCAAGCGGCTCGAGCAGGTACGCGACACGCAGTATTTCTCGCGCTTTGGCATTTTGGACAAGGATCCTGCGACTGGTATGGTCGCGCTGAAGGACACGCGCGCCGACCGTCGCTTTGATGTCTACGACCCGCATATCGTGCAAAAGGAGCATTGGAGCGACGGCGCGATTGCGGTGCGCCTCGCCTGCGTCGACGATGTCTGGCTGACGGCGGGGCAGCTCTACCTGTATGACATCGCGCGCCTGAGCGACACGGCGGTCGATGGGCCGGGTGCGGTGCATCCGGAGGACCTGCAGGACGGCTTCGACACCTCGTGCATCAGCTTCTTTTTGCGCCTGGTCCGCGACATCATGGGCGCCCAGGGGCGCTACGTAAAGTCCCTCAACATCTACGAACAGAAATGGGAGTAGGGGCCGGTGCCGGTTTGTCTCAATCTGTAACATCTGGAGACGATTCAGGTCCGTAACTGTTACAGATCGAGACAAAGGGTTGGACCGCTGCCGAAAGATCTCGATCTGTAATATCTGGAGGCTCAAATGCCGTCTTCCTGTTACAGATTGAGATGAACGGACGCGGCGGGCAACAGAGACAATGGCTCGTTTGACTGATGTGATGGTGATTAAGGTGTCCAGTGCCGTCTGCAAGCATAAACATGCGACTCGTAACACATTGGCGCGAAACAGGATGCTCGCTCGGCTCGCGGGGGCGGGCGAGCAGGGGACGCTGCTTGTAACCCACGACAATGCCGAGCTCATGTGGCTGCGGCGCCATGTGGGGACCGATGATATCGCGGAGCCCGAGTCGTATCTGTTCTGTTTTCAGCATGATTGGGATGCATTGACGCCGGTGGATCGAGCGCTGCGGACTATTAAGGGGCTTGCGGAGTTTCATCCCGATTGGGCGTTTTGGGGTTATGACGCGGCGCTTTTGTGGGGCTTGGAGGTGCCGAACGATTTGCTCGGGCCGCGTTTTCTTGTTAAGACGGGCTGCTCTGCGGCGTTGAGCGGCGGGTGCAGGTTGCTGCGTCCGCAGGTCGCGGGTGCGCTCGGGCGTGTTGATGGCGTGTGGGTGACGCCGTTTTGGCGCACGGTGGAGGACTGTCTGCTGCGCGCGCCGTTTTCGTATGGGTTGGCGATTGCCGATTCGGCGCTTCGGGCGAAGGGCGTATCGCGCGAGGACCTTTGCGAGTGCCTCCGTGCCGATTGCGAAGGCAGGCGAGGGTATCGCAGGGCGCAGGTGATCGCGTCGTATGCGGACGGGCTGTCCGAAAACGGCGGCGAGTCTCGGTTCCGAGCGTTCTTTATTGCGTACGACTTTCCGGTTCCGGAGCTGCAGGTGGAGTTTCGCGACCCGCTCGATCCGAGCCAGGTATTTCGCGTCGACTATTTTTGGCAGCTCGAGGACGGGACGTGTGTCATCGGCGAGCTCGACGGAAAGGTGAAGTACACCTTGCAGAACGGCGAGGGCCGGGAGTCGGTCGACCCATTCGTGGCAGAACGTCAACGGGAGTCCCATCTGACAATGCTTGGGCACAAGGTGCTTCGGTTTACGTTTGATGAGCTCAAGAATCCGGGGAAGCTGGTTGAGAAGATGAGGCTGGCGGGTATTCCGCGACGGCCCGATTTGGCTGAGGAGTGGAGACGTCAGTGGTATGGGCGCTGAGAGGTTTTGTCTCAATCTGTAACGTTTAGAGGTTATTTGAGCTCGTAATTGTTACAGATCGAGACAAGCCGGTGAAACGTCGACCGAATGTCTCGATCTGTAACATCAAGGGGCCCAATAACCCTGTACCTGTTACAGATCGAGACATTTCCCTAGTGTCGCTGGGGTGGGACTGCAACGTGTTCCGTCTCCCCACATCCCCTCTTCCATCCGTTAACCGATGCGTCTGCAGCAATCCAGCGGGACTAGGTGATAATGGACAAATGTTCAAGTTAATCGTGAGGGAGGAGCTCGATATGGCATCTGCCGATCGTTCCACGTTGTTTATCAATGCGACCATTCTGGATGGTTCGGAGCATATGGAGCCGCAGCCCGATATGGCCGTGGTCGTCGAGCGTGGCATCATCACCTGGATGGGACCGAGCGCTGTGGCCCAAGCTCCAGCGGGGGCCGAGGTCATCGACCTGGCAGGGGCGTATCTCATGCCGGGTCTCATCAATATGCACGTGCACCTGTGCGGCTCGGGCAAGCCTGTCTCGGCCGGCGATGCGGGAGCGCTGATGAAGAAACTCGATAATCCCGTGGGCCGTGCCATCGTCCGCCGCATCCTCAAGGGCAGTGCCCAGCAGCAGCTGGCAAGTGGCGTGACCACGGTGCGCGGCGCGGGCGACCCGTTGTTTGCCGACATTGCCGTGCGCGACGCTATCGACGCCGGCAAGTATCAGGGTCCGCGCCTGGTAGCGCCGGGAACGGGCGTCACGGTGCCGGGCGGCCATGGCGCGGGCTTGTTCGCCCAGGTGGCCAACAGCCCCGTCGAGGCAGCCGAGCAGGTGCGAGACCTGTATGCGCGCGGTGCCGATGTCATCAAGCTGTTCGTGACGGGCGGCGTGTTCGACGCGACCGAAGTAGGCGAGCCGGGCGTGCTGCGTATGCCGGCGGAGGTTGCCGCAGCGGCGTGCAAGGCTGCGCACGAGGTGAGTCTGCCGGTTATGGCCCATGTCGAGAGTACCGAGGGCGTGAAGGCCGCGCTTGAGGCCGGCGTTGACACGATTGAGCACGGCGCTCCGTTGACGCCCGAGATTCTGGAGCTGTACCGTGGCGCCGCGGGCACGCAACTCGAGGGGCGTGCGCCCAGTGTTACCTGCACTATCAGCCCGGCGCTGCCGTTTGTATTGCTCGACCCGAAAAAGACCCATTCGACCGATACGCAAAAGAAGAACGGCGATATCGTGTGCTCGGGCATTATCGAGAGCGCCCGTGCCGCACTGGAAGCTGGCGTTAAGGTGGGCCTGGGTACGGACTCGAGCTGCCCGTTCGTGACGCAGTACGACATGTGGCGTGAGGTGGCCTATTTTGCCAAGTATGTCGGCGTGAGCAACGCCTTCGCACTGCATACGGCTACGCAAGTCAACGCCGAGCTGCTGGGGCTGGACGGCGAGACTGGCACGATCGAGTGCGGCAAGGCCGCCGATATCTTGGTGACGCGCGAGAACCCGCTCGATGACCTGTGCGCTCTGCGTGAGCCGATGCACGTGATGTGTCGCGGCGATCTGGTGTGCAAACTCAAGGTGAAGCGCATCCCCGAGGTGGATGCCGAGCTCGACGCGATTATGGCCATGCCAGCCGAAGCTCTGGCTGAGGAGCTGGCCCGCGACGGCGTAGCATAGGTGTGACAAAGGGACAGCTCCGTTGTCGCATACAAAAAGCCGAGGTCTCAGCGCGAGGCCTCGGCTTTTATTTGTCCTATGGTATGGCGGCTAGGAGCGCGTCTCCATCTTGGCGTGGCACTTGGGGCAGGTGACGCGGATCTTGCCCTTGCCCTTGGGGACGGAGAGCATCTGGCCGCAGTTGGGGCACTTGAGATAGGCCGTGGTCTTGCGGCCCTTCCACATCTTCTTGGCCGTGCGCTTGGCACGCTCAAAGTCTTCCTTACTGGTGCCGGCCGCGCGTGAGGTGCTGGCCGCTGCGGTTCCGCCGCCCAAGCTGGCGACGAATTTGCCCAGGCAGGGGACGTTTGCAGTCGCGGCGACAAAGGCCTCGTTCTCCTTGTGACGTGCGTCGATATTTTTGGACAGGCCGCGCAGCACGCCAATCACGATTACGGCGATGGCAATCCAGCTGAGCCACTGGATGCGGGCTATCGATCCGATCATCGCGATGACGATGCCGGCAAAACCCATCACGATGGTGAGTTCATCGGCACCATTGCGACCCTTCATAAAGTCATTCATGCAAATTGCCTTTCGTTCGATATGCTGCACGCCTTTATACCCGATTTAGAGCAAGGGGGACAGGTTAATCTGCACCAATGTGGTGCAAACATACCTGTCCCCGGAATACCAAGACGGTGCAAACGTACCTGTCCCCAATGCCCCAATTACTTGGAGAGTTTGTCGACGACGCGTTCGATTTCGGCGAGTTTGGCGGCTTTGAGGTCTTCGTCGCCCGATTCGATTGCCGAAGTCACGCAGCCCTCGATATGCGCCTTGAGCACGTCGGCGTTAATGCGCGCGAGGAGCGCCTGTGTGGCCATGAGCTGCGTGGAGATATCGACGCAGTAGCGGTCCTCCTCGACCATCCGCAGGATGCCGTCGATCTGACCGCGTGCCGTCTTGAGCATGCGGGTCACCGATTTATGGTCTGCCATCATGTCGGGTCCTCGTTTCTGGTCGATCTTCCGGATGCCCCCGTCAGTTGCGGTGAAATACGGACTGTTTAAAGGCCTAGGGCGGCTCAACAGTCCGTATTTCACCGCAACTTCTGAGGATTGGGTTGGCAGCGCCTGCTACGCGGCGGTCACGGACAGGGCGTGGAACTTCTCGCCGGCGCCCTCGACGGCGGCGGCGAGCTGCTCGGCGGTCACGGTGTCGGCGCACTCCACCTGGACGGTCTGGGTCTCGTGATCGGCATCGGCGTCGGTCACGCCGGCCACGTTGAGCAGCGCCGTCTCGACAGTGGCGTCGCAGTGGCCGCACATAAGGCCGGAAGTCTTAATTGTGAAACGCATGGGTATTCCTCTCTGTTGTGTCGGCTTTCCCAGGCACCCGACCTTGACCTTCAAACCGTCGCTCGCGTACCAAAGTACGCGTCGCTCCTCTTTCAGGTCAATCTCGGGCACTTGGAAAACCCGTTCTAAATGGACTTAATGGTGAGCCTATTTTGCCACTTTAGGCTTAAAGGATTTCAAACGCAGGGCATTGGACACGACGCACACGCTCGACAGGCTCATGGCCGCGGCGCCAAACATCGGCGAGAGTTGCCATCCGGTGAGCGGGAAGAACACGCCCGCCGCCAGCGGAATGCCGATGCCGTTGTAGAACAGTGCCCAGAACAGGTCCTGCTTGATGTTGCGGATCGTGGCGCGCGACAGCTCGATGGCGCGGGCGACGTCCATGAGGTCGCTGCGCATGAGTACCACGTCGGCTCCCTCCTTGGCGATGTCGGCGCCGGTGCCGATAGCAAGGCCCACGTCGGCGCGCGCCAGGGCGGGGGAGTCGTTGATGCCGTCGCCCACCATGGCGACCTTGCCGCCCGCATCCTGCAGTTCGCGCACGTGGCGTTCCTTGTCGGTGGGCAGGACGTCGGCGATGACCTGTTTGCCGCTCAGTCCCACGCGGCGGGCGATGGCCTCGGCCGTCACGCGGTTGTCGCCGGTGAGCATGCGCACATCGACGCCGAGCGAGCGCAGCGCGGTAACGGCCTCGGCACTCGTCTCCTTAACCTCGTCGGCCACGGCGACGATACCGGCAAGCTCACCGTTTTTGGCAAAGAACAGCGGCGTCTTGCCCTCGGCGGCAAATCGCTCCGCGAGTCCTGCAGGCACGACGATACCCAGCTCGCTCATCAGACGAACGTTACCGGCTGCGATGACATTCTGCCCCTCGCGCGCCGTGACGCCTCGCCCGGGCACGGCGGCAAAGTCCTCGACCATGCGTGCGACGATTCCGCGCGTCTCGCACTCTGCCATAATCGCTTCGGCCAGTGGGTGCTCACTCTGGCGCTCTAGTGCGGCGGCCAGCTTGAGCAGCGCCTTTTCGCTCATGGCGGGCGAGCCGTCAGCGCGCGTGGGCACCACGATATCGGTCACGGCAGGCTTGCCGCGGGTGACGGTACCCGTCTTATCGAGCACCACGGTGCCCACGCTGCGCAGGTTCTCCAGCGCCTCGGCGCTCTTAAACAGAATGCCCATTTCGGCGCCCTTGCCGGTGCCCACCATGATGGCGACGGGCGTGGCCAGGCCCAGCGCGCACGGGCAGCTAATCACCAACACGGCCACGGCGGAGGTGAGCGCCTCGTTCACGCTGCCGGTCAGCGCCATCCACGCCACAAAGGTCACGGCCGAGATCACGAACACCACGGGCACAAACGCACCAGCGACCTTGTCGGCCAGGCGGGCGATAGGCGCCTTGGTGGCGTTGGCATCCTCGACGAGCTGGATGATCTTGGCAAGCGACGTGTCGGCGCCCACGCGCGTGGCGCGGAAGGTAAACGATCCGGTGCGGTTGACCGTGGCGGCGTTGACGGTGTCGCCGGCGGTCTTTTCCACGGGGATGGACTCGCCGGTGAGCGCGCTCTCGTCCACGGCCGACGCGCCCTCGAGCACCACGCCGTCGACAGGGATAGACTCGCCGGGGCGCACACGCAGAACCTGGCCGGGAAGGATACTGTCGACGTCGACGGTGGTTTCGGTGCCGTCATCGGCAACGACGGTCGCGGTCTTGGGCGCCAGATCGATGAGCGCCTCGATGGCGCCGCCGGTTTTGGACTTACTGCGCGTCTCGAGGTATTTGCCCGCGGTGACGAGCGACAGGATGGTGCCGGCGCTCTCAAAATACAGGTTGTCCATGCTCGTCATCATAGCCTCGTGCACCTGACCTGTGGCCAGCTGGTCGGCCATGATAAACATGGCATAGAGCGACCAGGCGATCGACGCGGTGGCGCCGACAGCGATGAGAGCGTCCATGGTGGGCGCGCCGTGCACGAGTGATTTGAAGCCGTTGATAAAGTACGCGTCGTTGACATAGACGATGGGGATGAGCAGGACAAGCTCGGTGAGGGCGAGCGTCATGCTGTGGATGTGGTCCGTGAAGATGTCGGGTAGCGGCCAGCCGAGCATGTGCCCCATGCCTATGTAGAACAGTGGGACAAGGAATACGATCGAGACGATGAGGCGGGTGCGCATGGCAGAGGCGGCGGCCTCCAGCTTTTTGGTCGGCGATTCCATATGGGCGGAGCCAGACCTGGCTTGCGCGCTGCCGTTTGAGTTGACGGCATCGGTGCCCGTGCTGACGGGTGAGGCCGAATAACCCGCGCGGTCGACGGCGGTGCAGATATCGTCGGGGGTGACCTGCGCGGGGTCGTAGTCGACCATCATGGAACCGGCGAGCAGGTTGACCGCGACGCTTTGGACGCCGTCGAGCTTGCTCACGGCACGGTCCACATGTGCCTGGCAGGCGGCGCACGTCATGCCGCCCACGTCGAACTTATCTTGAGCCATGGCTTCTCCTTTCTGTAGTTCGGTGTTGGAAGTGTTAACCTGCCGATACTATACACCCATACCCCCTGGGGGTGTCCAGTACAGAAAGAAATGTATGACATTTCGTTACAGATGAGGGTGGTTGGTTGGCCGATGGACCGTTCCAACCAACCATCTCAATCTGTAACATCTAGCAGGGAAAATGACCTCTAACTGTTACAGATCGAGACAATTGCCGGGGAGGGGTCCCGTCACGGCAAGACGCCCGCCGCCTAGATACAGAACCCGGGGATCACACAGGTTAGCTTGTTTGGCTTTTCCGCAGGCGTTTCGTACGTAAAGACGTCGCCGTCGTGCCCCACGCGGTTCATATAGAGCGTGCCTTCGCTCTCCGATGTGTCGGGACTCACCGTTCGTTCCCACCAGCAGGTGTCCTTGCCCTTCCACTGGCGAACCAACGTCTCGTTCGTGGTATACGGACTTGCCTTGAGCTCGCGGAAGAGTTGGTACTCCTTGCCCTCGCCGTTATAGATGTCGGCCAGGTAGTGAAAGTCCTTGGCAAACGAATTGGGCGGTTGCGTACCGCACAGCTCGACCATGGCGGGCAGCCAAAGGGTTGCGGGCAGCTCGCTCAGACACGACGCACTGTTGGCGGCACCAACGTTATTCGAGACCTTTTTGACAGATTTGATGAGTGTGCGCAACTCGTTGGGCAGCAGCTTAAGGCCGTCGCCGTTGAGCCATTCCCGCAGCTCGCAATCTGCCCAGCCGGCGCTCGGCGGTTCAGCCGCAGCGTTGCGCTCGGCAATACCCGCATCGAACATAAACGTCAGTCCGGCCTTGCCCGTCCCGTCCAGAAGTTCGTCGTGGCGGATGCCCACAAGCTGAGCGCCGACCTCCAGCCCGTTGGCGAGCTTCACGCGCTTGGTGCATGGATAGGGGATATGACCGTCATCGTCGAGCAGATGATAGCGCTTGGCAATCTCGCGTGCCTCGCTACGGGTCTCGGCGGCCTTAATCTTGAGCGAAATCTCCTGCAGCTGATCCCAAGTGTAGTCGTCAAGCGAACCGCGGATGCCGTCCAGGTAGTCGGGGATGCCAAAGCCATGGGTTGCTGCCCCGATAACGCCGAGCCCCGCAACGGCTGCAACGACGCCGCCGATGACAAAGCGGCGGCGGGTCATGGCATCGTGACGGGCCTGCTCCAGGATCTCTCGCGCGCGCTCGCCGGCGACGTCGACCTTAAGGTGCGTGCCAGAATCGATATCAATTGCGGCCTCGTCTCCTGCGCCCTCGCGGTCCTCAGATTCTGCAGCGGGGAGGTACGTCGAGAGCACCTCGAGCATCTGCTGCTCGGTAGGGCGATCGCCCTGTTCGACCGAGATGCCTTTCATGATGATCTGGACAAGCGCTTTGTCGCCCTCGCAGCGCGGCTCGAGCGGCGCCGGTTTGGTCTTGGTCTTTATGAGGTAGAACGAGCCGGTCGCCGCGGCACCCGTCGACTCGACATCGAACGGTTTGCGACCGCTGTAGAGCTGGTACAGAATGCTCGAAAGCGCATAGACGTCGATCGCGGGCGAGCGGCGAAGGGCCGCGATGCCTTCGATATCCTGCGTGAGCATTTCGGGCGCGGCGTATGCGGGCGTGGCAAAGCGCCAGATGTCGGCGCGCCGGGTGATCGTGTCGTCGCCGAGGGCCATGGTCGCGGAGCCCATGTCGATGAGGCAGGGGTCAAAGGAGCAATCGGCAATCTGCTGCTCGAGCGTTCGGCTGGTGGTGCGGAACATGATATTGGCAGGCGACAGGTCGCGATGGACGACCGGATTCACGAGGCCTTGGGTCATCAAGAGCGCACGAAGCACGGCGTTTCAGACGGCGGCGACCATCTGGGTGGTCAGCCCACCCGAGGCGTCGTGCGGAAGCAAGGGCAGCGCCTGCTTGAGCGAGGTGCCCTCGACCCACTCCATGAGGATGAGCGGGTCGTTCTCGCACGATCCGTAGCCATAGACGCGCGGAAATCCGCGCAGGTGCGAGACGGTACACAGATGACGGTACTCCTCGAACAGTGCGGCGGTGTTGGCCAGATGCGCGGCCGATTGCTCGGCGGAGCGGTCGGGCGTCTGGTCGGAAAGGATGGCGTTGTCCTTGAGCAGCTTGACGGCAAAGACCTCGCCGCTCGTGTTGGTCGCGCGCAGCACGTGCCCGATGTTGCCGTTGTTGCGGTGGGCCGTCTGGAGAATAAGCGTCATAAACCGACGCTTGGCGTCGTCCTCGGCGCTGGGGTCGACCGCCACGGCGGTGTCGAACGTGTCAAGACGGATGAATTTGTCGCCATAGGCGCTATCGGTAGTATCCATGGCGTTCCTTTGTCTAGCATGGGTTGCTGCGCGTATACGTGGGCAGTGTGGATATCGGTAAAGTACCATGATAGCCACACTGCCCACGTATACCGCTGAGTATTGTCGTTTACGACGCAGAAGGTAGAAGACGAAAGACGGACGGCGACCGTCTTTCGATCGCCGTCCGCGCTAGTCCACAATGACAAGGAATGTCGTGTAGAGACCCAGATGGAGCCTGTCGCTGTTTTCGATTTCCACCGGGGGATAGATCTTGCCGGGCTCGCGTTGGTCGCGCGGCGGCTCAATCACAATATCGCCGTTGCCCGCGCCCGATTCGAGCACTGTGCCGTTGGTCGATCCAAGGCCCTGGGCGTACCAGTGCTCACCCTCAAGCCAAATGCGAAGATGCTCGCGCGATGCGTCGGCGCCCACATCGGTGATGCTGGGCGAGGTTTTGGGCAAAGAACCAATCACGGTGCCGCGCGGATCGCGTGTGAGGGGATGGATTTGCATGTCGACGCAGTTGTCGGCATGTGTCCTGAGCAGACCGAGGTTGGGGGCGACGGTGCGCGGCTGCTCCAGGTTGCCCATAAAGCCACGTCCGACGGTAGTTTCGGTGGTGCCAAAGTGCCCGCCTGTCTTGCTGTCGCAAAAGCGCTCGACGGTGGCCACGCCTTGGATGGGGTCAGCGAGCGCCCCCGTTGCCACAAAGAGCATAAGGTAAAGCGTACTCTTCTCGCGCACGGCATTGCCGTCAAAGTTGTCGATGTGATTGAGGGCATTTGCATATAGGCGGCTGTCCAGCTTGTAGCTGGCGAGAGCCGACATCATTTCGTTGGCGGCCGGGCCGCGATAGTGCTCGGCGATTGCCTGATAGGCGGACTCGCCGCCGCCGAGCTTGCTGCAGATTGCCGCGGAAAGATTGAGCGTGGTGACGGCAAAGTCGCTGTAGATGGCGGGCGCGCACTGGTCAGGCTCGCGATGGACGATGTAACGGGTGAGATACGAGCGGTTGGAAGAGCATTTCTCGAGCAGGGTACTGCCGAGATAAGAGTTTCCATTGATGAGCACTCGGGCGATCTCGAGATGTTTAAGACCGCCGAACGAGCGAATATCGTTATAGAGGACCGAGCAAGGTGTCTCTGCTGCCACGGATACCTCCTTTGATTGCTTCCTAGCCAATATGGCGATAGGAATTAATGGCTCCCGGTGGGCGACGTATTAAATGGCTGCGCAATATACAGCGTAACCAAAGCAACATTATAGGCCACATGTTCGAAATTGCAGGAAGACTGAGAGATTTGGTTTGGACTGGACGGAAATCCCCCTCTGTCTTGTTCTGTAACATTTGGACCCGGTTTTGCCCTGCATCTGTTACAGATTGAGACGTTTGTGAGCCGTGTCGACCGTTTGTCTCGATCTGTAACACGTAGAGGAAGATTTGCCCTGTAGATGTTACAGATTGAGACAATCAGCCAGGCCCGCCCCGTCCGCCTCGTCATCTGTGGTTTACGTGGGGGCATACGGAGTACGGGTATACTAACCCGCGGCGAATCTGCTCCATTGCTTAGAGCTGCTGCGTCTGGACGGCGCGTGATAGGGCTGCCAAAGCGATCGCCAGCGTGCTGAGCAACGTCCTCTCTGTGCGCACCCGTTTTTGTATGTATTAGCGCACTACCAAGCACGCCCGCGCGGCCGCATGCCGCGCTCATGACGCGTGCAGATAAGGAACAACAACATATGCGTAATTCTGTATCCGACGTCACCGACGCCGAGATTCTGGACGAGGCCCGCGAGGCCATGACCCAGGCCGCCTTCGATGCCGCCGATGAGGCCAATGCTGCCCAGGCCGTCGAGTCCGCTACCGAGAGCCTGCCCGCCTTTAACGAGCTGGGGCTTTCGGACGAGATACTCCGTGCTATCGAGAACCTGGGCTACACGGCGCCGACGCCCGTGCAGGCCGGCTCGATCCCCGTGGTGCTCGAGGGTCGCGACCTGCTTGCCGCCGCTCAAACCGGCACCGGCAAGACGGCCGCCTTCTTGCTGCCGACCATGAACAATCTGGAGCACATTGCTCCGCCCAAACCCGTGCGCGAGCGCGGCGGCCGCAACCGCCGTCGCGGTGCCAAGAAGCCCGAGGGCAACGGCCGCGGCCCCGTGATGCTCGTCATCACCCCCACGCGCGAGCTCGCCCAGCAGATCGACGAGGTCGCGAGCAAGATCGCCGACGTCACCGGCCATGTCGCCGTGACCGTCGTGGGTGGCGTGAGCTACAAGCCGCAGACCGCGGCACTCAAGTACGGCTGCGATATCCTGGTCGCCACGCCGGGCCGTCTGGTCGACCTGATCGAGCAGGGCGCCTGCCACCTGAACGAGGTCAAGGTGCTGGTACTCGACGAGGCCGACCGCATGCTCGACATGGGCTTTTTGCCCGCCGTCCGCCGCATTGTGCGCGAGACGCCGGCCGAGCGCCAGACGCTGCTGTTCTCGGCGACGCTCGACGAGGAGGCCGTGGGCGAGATCACCGACCTGGTGAGCGATCCGGCTCGCGTGGAGATCGCGCCCGCCACGTCGACCGCCGACACCGTCGACCAGTTTGTGTTCCCGGTGTCCATCGAGGCCAAAAACAACCTGCTGCCCGAGTTCCTCAAGAAGGAGGGCCCGGAGCGCACCATCGTCTTTATGCGCACCAAGCATCGCGCCGACAGCTGCTGCCGTCGTCTGGAGCGTAAGGGCATCAAGGCCGCCGCGATTCATGGCAACCGCAGCCAGGCCCAGCGCGAGCGCGCGCTTTCTGCCTTCCGCGACGGCACCGTCGACGTGCTGGTGGCAACCGATGTTCTCGCCCGCGGCATCGACATTAGCGACGTGCGCTACGTCGTGAACTTTGACGTGCCGGCCGAGCCGACCGACTATATCCACCGCATTGGCCGTACGGGCCGCGCCGGCGAGCTGGGCTGGGCCATTACGTTTGTGACCGAGCAGGACGTCGATGAGTTCTACGAGATCGAGAAGCTCATGGACAAGACGGCCGATATTTACGAAGCCGGCGACCTGCATGTGGGTCCCAACCCGCCTGCGGTTGATCCCGAGCGCGACCCTGCGGCCTTTAAGGTGAAGAAGAAGACTAAGCGCGGCAAGTCCAAGAGCAAGAAGAAGCTTGAGCAGGCGCGTCGCGACGGCAAGCGCAACGGCGACGATTACGGCGATGTTGCCGGTCGTTCCAACCGCGGTCGCGACGAGCGCCGCGGCGACGGCGAGCGTCCGAGCCGTCCCAAGCGCGGCGGCAAGACCCGCGTGCGCGAGGGCGTTCAGGCTCGCGTGGACGAGGCTGTTGAGAGCGTGGCTCGCGAGGTAGCTGCCGAGGAGCGCGGCGGTGCTGGTGCCGCTGAGCAGCCTGCGCGCGGCAACCGTGCCGAGCGTCGTGCCAAGCAGTTCCAGGGCGAGGCACACCGCCGTCGTCGTGAGGACGAGGACCGCGGCAGTCGTCGTCGTGTCGAGCGCGAGGACGAGGGCCGTGGTTCGCGCGGCGGCAAGCGCGGCTCGGGTGACCGTCGTCGCTCCGGTCGCGATGGCGAGCGCGGCGGCCGTGATGAGCGCCGTGGCGGCGAGGGCCGCGGTGAGCGAGGTGCCCGCGGCGGTGAGTCCCGTGGCGGCAAGCGCTTTGAAGAGCGCGGCGTCCGTGGCGGCGAGCGTCGCGAGGGTGCTCGCGGCAATGGCGGCCGCGGCGGCGCTGGCCGCTCTGGTGAGTCGCGTGATCGTCGTGACCCGCGTGCCAGCCGCGATCGTCGCGATGACTGGCGCAACTACGACGATACCCGCGAAGAGCGTCGCGGCGGCTATCGTGGTGGTCGTGGCGGCAACCAGGCCGGCTCCCGTGGCGGCCGTGCCGGCGGTCGCGATAACCGTGGCAGCTACGGCAACAGCCGTGGCGGCAAGCGCGGTGGCAGCTCCCGTCGCCCCGGCGACGGCGGCGGCAAGCGCAAGTAACATACGCATCGCCCGCTAGAGCGAGGTGAACCAAGGGCCCCGAGCAACTACGCTCGGGGCCCTTTTTGTTTGCCGTATCCGATCGCTAGTTCAAATGTGATTTCCTCGGGAATGCATCTAGAGGATGCCGTGGGCCTGTTTCCTACCATGCGGCAATGGGTCCCATGGGGTGCGCCGTGCATTTTTTGGAGTATTCTGCAGTTCGAGTTGTCTGCATATGATTTGACGTCGCCAACGGTGGCTTTCGGATATCCCTAGCGAGCGTTCTGAGTCAGATTTCGTCGTTTTCCGGAGCAGGGGCGCGTCATTCTCGCCATGTCGGAACCCAAAATGACGCAGCGCCCTAAAGGTTTGCCCGCTCGGGGTATTGCTGGCGCGGTCACGTTGCAGAATACTCCGTTTTTTGCACGGGCCAGGATGGGGTACCTCGGGAGAACACGGCGGTATCCCGTAAATATATACAATCTGTACCGTAATTTATACAAAACGAAGAGGCAGACAGCGTAGGGTGGGTGCATTGGGGTGCTTGGTGCACCAAAACGGGGATCCCATGCGCCGTATACTCTGGCTGGATGTGAAAGCGGCTTGACGCGTTGCCAGGCGTAGGGGAGGGTGCCTCGATGAGCGTATTCGAAATTGTGTTTAGTCCGACGGGTGGAACGCGGAAGGTGTCTGGCCTTGTGGCCGGGGCACTGGGCAAGAATACCGTTACCGTCGATCTGGCCGATAGCGGGCTAGATTTCAGCGCTGTCTCGATGACTGAGGACGACGTGGCCGTAATCTCTGTGCCGGCGTATGCCGGTAGAATCCCGGCTGTGGTGGCTGACCGGTTGGGCATGGTGCGCGGCAACGGGGCTCGGGCTGTTTTGGTTTGCGTATACGGAAACCGCGCGTTTGAGGACACGCTCGTAGAGCTGGAGGACGTTGCGAAGCGCGCCGTATTTAGGGTTGTTGCAGCGGTTTCTGCTATTGCTGAGCATTCCGTTGCTCGTCAGTTTGCTGCTGGGCGACCGGATGCGCAGGATGCGGCGCAGCTCGCAGAGTTTGCGCAGCAAATTCAGCAAAAGCTGTTGGCTGAGGATGCGTCCGGGCCCTCTATCCCCGGCAATCGTCCTTATAAACAAGCCGGAGGTCACCGCATGGCACCCGAGGCAACAGAGGATTGTGTCTCCTGCGGTGCATGCGCCGCGGCGTGCCCCGTTTGCGCTATCGACAAGAGTGACCCCAAACGAGCAGCTGGCGAGGCGTGCATCTCCTGCATGCGCTGCATCGCCGTATGTCCGCGAGGTGCTCGCAAGCTTGATTCCAACAAACTATCCGCTGTTTCCCAGATGCTGAGCAAGGTTTGCGTCGCGCGGAAGGAATGCGAGCTCTTCATCTAGCGCAAGTGAGATTGGTGCAAACAAACCTGGCCCTTTTGCACCAAAAACGATCCGTTTTCCTCCGTTCCCAAGGGATCATGTGATCCGAAGGAGACGGAGGAAAACGGATCAAAAAGGAAAAATAGTAAGGCGCTCTTTTTCACATTGAATATTGCAATTTGGTAACGCGTTTTATCAAATATGGCATTTATCTGCGGTAATGTTCTATTTCACCGCTGAGGGTGACATTTTATACCGCCTGCCGAACCGTATGGAGACCTCACAACTTTTTAGGTCAGTGTTGTGCGTGTAGCAATTTCGCCCGGCCTCGCCTCCGGGCTGCCATGTGAGAGGGGATCTTATGGCTCGACTGCACGTAATGGAACGCAGCCACGCTCAGGCCGTCATGGACGACCTGCACGATGCGCTCGGACGTCGTCTGGCGGTGAGTTCGCTCGCCCCGTGTCCCGTTGAGTTTACGGCAGCGCTCGTCAACCTGTGCTCCACCCAGAGCTGCGGCAAGTGCACGCCCTGCCGCGTGGGCCTGAGCGCGCTGAGCGATCTGCTCGCCGATGTGCTCGAGGGCCGCGCCGACGAGTCCACGCTCAATCTGATCGAGCGCACCGCCCGCACCATCTATCTTTCGAGCGATTGCGCCATCGGTTACGAGGCCGGCGCCATGGCGCTTACGGCTATCCGCGGTTTCCGTGACGATTTTGAGCACCACATCCGCGAGCACTCCTGTGGCTTTGACCGCGAGGCCCGCGTCCCGTGCGTCTCGGGCTGTCCGGCGCATGTCGACATTCCCGGTTACATTTCGCTCGTCGAGGCCGGCCGCTATGCCGATGCCGTCAAGGTCATCCGCAAGAATAACCCGCTGCCGCTCGTTTGCGGCCTGGTGTGCGAGCATCCCTGCGAGATGCATTGCCGCCGTGGCATGGTCGACGACCCCATGAACATCCTCGCCCTCAAGCGTTTTGCCGTTGAGCACAGTGACCTCAACGACCACAAGCCGCATGTAGTGGACAACACCGGTAAGCGCGTCTCCGTGATCGGCGGCGGCCCGGCTGGCCTTTCCTGTGCCTACTACCTGGCCGTGATGGGCCACAAGGTGACCATTTTTGAGCAGCGCCACCACTTGGGCGGCATGCTGCGCTACGGCATCCCCAGCTATCGTCTGCCGCGCGAGCGCTTGCAGGCCGAGATCGACTGGATTTTGAGCGCCGGTGTCGACGTGGAGCTCGACCACTCCGTGAGCGGCGAGGAGCTCGCCCGCCTGCGCGACGAGTTCGATGCCGTCTACC
Source organism: uncultured Collinsella sp. (assembly GCA_900551365.1). Lineage (GTDB taxonomy): Bacteria > Actinomycetota > Coriobacteriia > Coriobacteriales > Coriobacteriaceae > Collinsella. The sequence continues at coordinate 43,732 of URVZ01000003.1, read as the reverse complement.
TGGCCATCGGTGCCCACAGCGATAAGAAGCTTGGCCTTCCGGGCGAAGAGGCTCCCGGCGTGGAGTCGGCCGTCAAGATGCTGCGCGCCATCGGTGACGACGAACTGCCCGACCTGAGCGGCCAGCGCGTGTGCGTCATCGGCGGCGGCAACGTGGCCATGGACGTGGCACGCTCTGCCGTGCGCTGCGGTGCCGAAAAGGTGAGCATCGTCTACCGCCGTCGCATCTGCGATATGACGGCCCAAGACGCCGAGATCGCCGGTGCCCAGGCCGAGGGCTGCGAGGTTCTGGAGCTCACAGCCCCGCTCGCCATCGAGACGGGCGAGGACGGTCGCGTGAGCGGCCTGCGCGTGCAGCCGCAGATTATCGGCGAGCCCCGCCGCGGGCGCCCGGCCCCGCGTGCCGCCGCCACGCCCGAGCAGGTTATTCCCTGCGAGCGCGTGTTCGTGGCCATTGGCCAGGACATCGACTCCAAGCCGTTTGAGGACATGGGCATCGCCTGCAAGTGGGGTCGCGTCGTCACCGATTCGGACGGCGCCGTGCCCGACTTCGATGGCCTCTTTAGCGGCGGCGACTGCCAGACCGGCCCCGCCACCGTCATCCGTGCCATCAACGCCGGCCGCGTTGCTTCGGCAAATATCGACCGCTACCTGGGCTTCGACCACAAGATTAAACTCGATGTGGAGCTGCCGACCGTTCAGTTTAAGGGCAAGCATGAGTGCGGTCGCTGCGAGCTGGGCGAGCGCGAGGCCGGCGAGCGCATTCACGATTGGAATCTGGTCGAACAGGGCCTTACCGAGGAGGAGGCACGCCAAGAGGCGAGTCGCTGCCTGCGCTGCGACCACTTTGGCTTTGGCGCGTTCCGCGGAGGGAGGAACCTGGAATGGTAGAGCCCAACAAAACCACCGTCAGCGACAACACCGAAAACGGAGCGCACAACATGGTCAGGCTCATTATCGATAACTGCGAAGTCGTGGTGCCCGAGCACACCACGATCCTGGATGCGGCCAAGTCCGCCGGCATTCAGATTCCCACCCTGTGCTATCTGCGCGATCTAAACGAGATCGGCGGCTGCCGCGTGTGCGTGGTCGAGGTCGAGGGCTGCGACCAGCTGGTTGCCGCCTGCAACAACTACGTGCTCGACGGCATGGTGGTGCACACCAACAGCCCCAAGGCCCGCGAGGCCCGTCGCACCAACGTGCAGCTGCTGCTTTCGCAGCACGATTCGCAATGCACGAGCTGCGTGCGCAGCGGCAACTGCAACCTACAGACCATCGCCAACGACCTGGGCATTTTCTATCTGCCGTATCAAAGGCATTTGGCGGGCGAGGGCTGGGATTTCGATTTTCCCATCATCCGCGAAAACGACAAGTGCATTAAATGCATGCGCTGCATCAAAGTGTGTGAGAGCGTGCAGGGCCTGGGGATTTGGGACCTGACCAACCGCGCCACGCATACCGCCGTGGGTACCCGCGGGCGCGCGCCGATTGGCAAGACCGATTGCGTCGCGTGCGGCCAGTGCATTACGCATTGCCCGACGGGCGCACTGCGCGAGCGCGACGATACCGAGACCGTGTTTGACGCGCTCGCTAATCCCGACAAGATCGTGCTGGTGCAGATTGCGCCGGCCGTGCGTAGCGCCTGGGGCGAGGAGCTCGGCATTCCGCGCGAGGAGGCTACCGTCGAGCGCCTGGCCTGCGCACTGCGCCGCGTTGGCTTTGAGTACGTGTTCGACACCGATTTCTCGGCCGACCTTACCATTATGGAGGAGGGCTCCGAGCTGCTCGAGCGCCTGGGTAAGGCCGCCAAGGGCGAGGGCGACAGCCGCGGCTGGCCCATGTTCACGAGCTGCTGCCCGGGTTGGGTACGCTTTGTGAAGGCGCGCTATCCGGAGTTTGTCGACAGCCTGTCCACGTCCAAGTCGCCGCAGCAGATGTTCGGCGCTATTGCCAAGACCTACTACGCCAAGGTGCTGGGCGTGGAGCCCGAGCGCCTGTTCGTGGTGTCCGTTATGCCGTGCACGGCCAAGAAGGCCGAGTGCGCGCTGCCGAGCATGGTGGGCGAGGACGGCACGCCCGATGTGGACGTTGCGCTGACGGTGCGCGAGATGGTGCGCATGATCCGCGCGAGCCACGTGAGCGTGGACACGCTGGTCGAGGAGCCGCTCGATACGCCGCTGGGCTTTGGCACGGGCGCGGGCGTGATCTTTGGCGCCACGGGCGGCGTGATGGAGGCAGCCGTGCGCTCGGCCTATTACCTGGTGACGGGCAAGAACCCGGATGCGGATTTCTTTACCGACGTGCGTGGCCTGGATGGCTGGAAGGAAGCCGTCGCCGATATCGATGGCACCAAGGTGCGCGTCGCCGTGGCGCACGGGTTGGGTAACGCCGCCCGCCTGCTCGACGCGATTCGCGACGGCCGCGTGAGCTATGACTTCGTTGAGGTTATGGCATGCCCGGGCGGCTGCGTCGGTGGCGGCGGTCAGCCCATCCACGACGGCTGCGAGCTGGCGGCCGAGCGCGGCCAGGTGCTGTGGGGCCTGGATGCGAAGGCGGACATTCGCTTCTCGCACGAGAATCCCGATGTCCAGGCGTGCTACAGCGAGTTTTTGGGCGCGCCGCTCTCGCCGCTGGCCGAGGAGCTGCTGCATACCGACCATCACGCCTGGTCGATGCCCAACGAGGGGACGTGCTAGCGATGCGCGCGTTTGATGTTGAGATGTCGCGCCGGGGGTTTGCCTCGGCGCTCGCCGCGGGCGCGCTGTCGCTTGCGCTGGCTGGCTGTGGCGGCGGGGCTGCCGGGGCTGGGTCTGCTGCGGGCTCGGCTGCCACGGACGGCGCCGGTGCCGCTGCCGAGCCGGTTGAGGTGCACGTCGCCTCGCTCAAGGGTCCGACGTCAATCGGTCTGGTGCAGTTTATGGACCGGGCGGCCGACGGTGCCACGGACAACGAGTTCGACTTTGCGATCAACACCGCCGCCGACGAGATTGTGCCCAAGGTCATTCAGGGCGATGTCGATATCGCCCTAGTGCCCGCCAACGTGGCGAGCGTGCTCTACAACAAGACCGAGGGCGCGGTGCAGGTCATCGACATCAACACGCTGGGCGTGCTGAACGTTGTGACGGGCGACGCAAGTGTGGCCTCGTTTGGCGATCTGGCGGGCCATACCGTCTATATGACGGGTAAGGGCACCACGCCGGAGTACGTCATGAACTACCTGCTGGACCGCGCGGGCCTGACCGGCCAGGTGGCGCTTGAGTTTAAGAGCGAGCCCACCGAGGTGCTGTCGGCGCTGCTTGCCGATCCGTCTGCCGTGGGCGTGCTGCCCGAGCCGTTCAAGACCGCTGCCATCGCCAAGAGCGAAGGCAAGCTGTCGGCTCCGGTAAGTCTGACCGATGTGTGGGATGAGCTGGCGGGCGACACGGGTTCGCGCCTGCTGACGGGCGTGACCGTGGTGCGCCGCGCCTTTGCCGAGGAACATCCCGATGCCGTGGCGGAATTCTTGCGCTGCCATGAGGCGAGCGTGAAGGCCGTCAATGCGGCGCCGGCGGACTGGGCGCAGGCCGTGGTCGATGCGGGTGTCGTCGATAACGCCGCGATTGCCGAAAAGGCGATTCCCGGGTGCATGCTTGTATGCCAGACGGGGAAAGATATGAAGGCGGCGCTCGGTGGGTACCTGCAGGTGCTGGCCGATGCGGATGCGAGCGCCGTGGGCGGCAAGCTCCCGGCTGATGATTTCTACTACATGGAGTAGCCCGTGCGTGCGTTTGCTCGACAAATGACAGAGCGTATGAAGGCGGTGGCGGCAGCAGGTGCCGTCGCCGCCTTTTGGCTTGCCGTGTGGGTCTTCGCGGCGGCGCTGGTGGCGCAGCCACTGATCTTGCCGGGGCCGGGTGCTGTTGCCTTGGCGCTGCTGCGCCTGGTGTGCGATGGCGGTACCTGGGCGATTTTGGCGGGCTCGGGCGCGCGGATATTGGGCGGGCTGGCGCTTGCCGCGGTGTGTGGTGGCGTGCTGGCCGGGATTTCGTCACGTTCGCGTGCGTTTGCCCGCCTGGTGGCGCCGGCGCTGTCGTTTGTCAAGGCGACGCCGGTTGCCTGCGTGGTGGTCCTGCTGCTCATTTGGCTGGGATCGGCGCGCGTGAGCATCGCCGCGGTCTTTTTGATGGCGCTGCCGGGCGTGTATTTTTCGCTGGCCGAGGGCTTGGCACAGGTGAATAAACCGCTGGAGCAGATGTTCCGTCTGCATGGCGTGCGCGGCTGGCGCCTGTTTTGCGCCCATACCTGGCGCGAGGTGCTGCCGTTTGCGCTTTCGTGCGCCCGTGCCGTGATCGGCATGAGCTGGAAGGCCGGCGTGGCGGCGGAGCTGATCGGCATGGCGGTGGGCACCGTAGGCGAGCGCATCTATCAGGCGAAGCTGCTCATCGAGACGGCTGACCTGCTGGCTTGGACCGTGTTGGTCGTGGCGGCATCGTGGGCATGCGAGCGCGTGCTGGTGTGGCTGCTGCGGGCTTCGGGGCCCGCAGCATGGCGTGCTGCTGTGCGGGCGCATGGGCGTTGTCCTCGCGGACGTGCAGGCGGCTCTGCTGGCGGCAGGGCTGCTGCGGAGCTTGCGCTCGCCGTGGGCGATCGCGCTCCCTGGGCTCCGGCGCTCGACGGACTGGTGCTTCGTGTGCCCGCCGGTGGGCGCGCCTGCGTGATGGGCACCTCGGGCGTGGGCAAGTCGACGCTGCTTGCGCTGGCGGCGGGGGAGTGCGCGCCGTGCTCCATGGTGTTTCAGGATGTGCGCCTGGTAGAGGGCGCCTCGGCTTTGGATAACGTGCTGGTGTGCGCCGACGCGCGCGTGGACGCCTCGAGTGCCGCGGCCCTGTTGCGCCTGCTGGTGCCGGGGGTCGATGTGCATGCTCGTGTGGCCGAGCTCTCGGGCGGGCAGCGCCGTCGCGTCGAGATTGCCCGAGCCCTGCTGTGTCCGGGCGGCGCAGTGATTCTGGACGAGCCCTTTACCGGCCTAGATACCGCTGCGCGCGACGCATGCGCCGAGGTCGTGCTCGACTTGCTCGACGGCCGCATGCTGTTGCTTGCTACGCACGATGCCGTCGACGCTCAGGCCCTCAATATCTCGGACATCATCACGCTCTAAATACTTATTCAGCAACAAAATGATCCGTTTTTCTCCGTCCCCATAGGGTTGGGTATGGTATTCTATCTGCGGCGTAATACTTAGGATTACGAAGTAATACCAACGCAGTAGAAACAAACTCCAGATGCGGGCCAATCGGGTTGCCTTCACAGCCCGTCGCCCAGCCGCGTGGCCCGCATCTATCCGCACCACCGTCGTTTCAAAAAGGAAGCGCCATGGCAGAACACATGACCCCGGTTGTCGCGAAGGTCTTGCCCGAGGAAAAGGCGGCCTTCGCGGCGGCAACCCAACTCGTAGGCACCACGCCGTCCAACGCCATCCGCATGTTCATCGCTGCCTTCAATCGCTGCGGCACCTTTCCGTTCGACATTTCGCCCAGCGGGGCCTTTGGCAAAGACTGTCCCCAACAGCTAGTCGTTGAAGAACGTCCCCAATGACTAGTCGTTGGGAGGAGGTCGGCATGCTCAATGCGCTGGTTTGGGCGCTTGCCTGTTTTGGCGTCGTCGCTGCCGATATTGTCCTGAGCATGGTTTTGTTCTCCGTTCTGGACATCGTGTCGGCGCTGACGGGTTTCCCGATCGACAACCTCGATATTCAATGGTTTCAAGCCGTCGCTCAGACGGCGTCGTTTTTGATGGCGCTGCTATGGTGGCGTTATTTGTGGCCGCGGTCGTTTATCGCGCGCTGGCAAGGTGAGCGTCCGCTTGGCGGGGGAGTGCGTAGCGCGTGGAAGCGCATTGCCTGCGTTATCGTGATCGGCTTGGCACTGCAGGTGGTCGTTGGCTACGTGACCGACGCCGTACTGTCATTGTTGCCCGAGGTCGCGGCCGATTACAGTGAACTTGTCGAGGAAACAGGCATGGGCGACACCAGCTATCTCGCCGTCCTGACTACGGTGCTCGGCGCTCCGTTTTGCGAGGAGCTGCTGGTGCGCGGCATCATTTTTGAGTTTTCGCTCCGAGCGTTTAACCCGCAGTGTCGCCCACTTTGGAAGCGCCGACGTCTCGTGCGACCGCAAGACGGCGCCATGGTGCCCTGGGCGGCCCCGAGTACCTGGGGTATCGCCGCGGCGATTGTGCTGCAGGCGGCAATCTTCGGCTTTATGCACATGAATTGGGTACAGGGCTGCTATGCGGGTGCCGCCGGCCTCATCTTTGGCTGGGTACTCGTGACCACCGGAAAGCTCCGCTACACGATCCTGCTGCATTTTGCCTTTAACGCCGGGTCGTATCTCATGACGTTGCTCTGGTTTGTGAACACGCCGTTCGACGTGGCAATTACGGTCGCTATCGCCGGCGTCATCCTCGTTGAGGCAATGCGCTCGCTGCGCCACGCGTGTGGGATGGACGCAGCGAGCGCACCGCTGCCCTAATTGCGGCGTCCGCCGCCGTTGGCGCCCTGTCGTCCCTGCGCCGCACGGTTGCGGCCCGCAGTGTTCTGCGCACGCGACATGCCGCTGTGGCCCTTGCTGCCCTTGGGCCCCTTGCCGGCGGCGCCACCGTGGGCCTTGCCGCCCTTCTTGCCGGTGCCATGCCCACCGCCGGCAGACGTCTCGCCCGGGCGTGGCGGCACGGGGCGAATCAGGCAATGCTTGGTATAGCCGATCAGGTCACGACGCCCGGCCTTCTCTAGCGCCTCGCGCACCAGCTTGTAGTTCTCGGGCTTGCGATACTGGATGAGCGCGCGCTGCATGGCCTTCTCATGCGGGTCGCGCGCCACGTAGATCGGCTGCATGGTGCGCGGATCTACACCGGTGTAGTACATGCAGGTCGACATGGTGGACGGGGTGGGGTAGAAGTCCTGTACCTGCTCGGGCATGTAGCCCATGTCGCGCACGGCTTCGGCAAGGTCCACGGCTTCCTTCATGGTTGAACCGGGGTGGCTCGAGATCAGATACGGCACCACGTACTGCTTGAGTCCGTATTCGCGATTCAAGCGTTCAAATTTACGGCAGAATGCGTCGTAGACAGCTCGGCTCGGCTTGCCCATCACGGACAGTACCGCGTCGCTCACGTGCTCGGGCGCTACGCGCAGCTGGCCCGAGACATGGTGTTCCAGCAGCTCGCGCAAAAACTCGTCCGAGGCATCGGCCATGGTGTAGTCAAAACGGATGCCACTGCGCACGAAGACCTTCTTGACGCCCGGCAGCTGGCGCAGGTCGCGCAACAGCTGCGTGTAGCCGCTTTCGTCGACCACCATGTTCTTGCACACGCTCGGCCACAGGCAGCGCTTGTTCTTGCACACGCCGTGCTTGAGCTGCTTGTCGCAGGCGGGACGGCTAAAGTTGGCCGTCGGTCCACCCACGTCGTTGATGTAGCCCTTAAACTCGGGATCGTGCGTGAGTAGCTCGGCCTCGCGCATGATCGAGTCGTGGCTGCGCATCTGCAGCACGCGGCCCTGGTGGAAGGTGAGGGCGCAAAACGAGCACTCGCCAAAACAGCCGCGGTTGGAGCTAATGGAAAATTTGATCTCGGCAAAGGCCGGCACGCCGCCCGCTGCGTCGTAATCGGGATGCCAATCGCGTGCGTAGGGGAGTTCGGCCACCTCGTCCATCTCGTCGGTGGTGAGCGTCGCCGACGGCGGGTTCTGCACCACATAGACGCTGTTGGGGTAGGGTTCTACCAGGCGATGCCCGGTGATGGGGTCCATGTTCTGCTGTTGCACGTTAAAGCTGCGCGCGTAGTTGAGCTTGTCGGCGGTAAGGTCGTCCCAGCTGGGCAGCAGGTCGTAGTCGTAGACCTCGTCGAGCGAGCTGGTGCGGTAGACGGTGCCGTTGATATAGGTAATCTGATCGACGGGCAGTCCCGCGTCGAGCGCGTCGGCGATCTCGACGATCGCGTGCTCGCCCATGCCGTAGATGAGGATGTCGGCGCCCGAGTCGAGCAGTACCGAGCGCTTGAGTTTGTCCTGCCAGTAGTCGTAGTGGGCCAGGCGACGCAGACTTGCCTCGATGCCGCCGATAATGATGGGGGCATCCTTGAACGTTTGGCGGATGAGGTTGCCGTAGACCGTGACGGCGCGATTGGGGCGGTGCCCCTCCTCGCCACCGGGGGTATAGGCATCGGTGTGGCGGCGGTGCTTGGTCACCGAATAGTGGTTGACCATGGAGTCCATGTTACCGGCACTGACGAGAAAGCCCAGGCGCGGCTCGCCGAGCACGGTGATGCTGGCGGGGTCGGTCCAGTCGGGTTGGCAGATGATGCCCACCTTGTAGCCGTGCGCGTCGAGGACGCGGCTGACGATGGCCATGCCAAAGCTGGGATGGTCCACGTAGGCGTCGCCGCAGATGTAGACAAAGTCGCACTGGTCCCAGCCGCGCGCATCCATGTCGGCGCGACTGACAGGGAGGAACTTATCGCGGCCCGGGCGCCAGGGACGGGCGGGCGCTGCTGAGGCATGCGTGGGTCGCGAGCCCTGCGCCTTGCCGCCGCGCTTTTGCTGCTGGTCCTGTTTGCCCTGCTGTCCGCGTTGGCTGTTCTGAGCGTGCTGAGGCTTTTTTGCCACGATCCCTCCCGGTGTCTGTATGCTGCACGTAATTGTAACCAGTCTTTTTGGGACGGGGCTAAAAAGACTGGGGGAGTACATGAGCTGGTGAGTGAGAGCGTTGCTGAGCCAGTCGTTTGTTTCCAGACTGTGTATCCCCGTGTCGAAGGAGCCGTCTCGCGCGCACGCCATGTTGTCAATGGGTTACAGTATGAACGGCGGCTATGTTTCCGCCAACGCACGAGAGGGTCGTCAACAAGGAGGATGCACGACGATGCAGCGTGCCAAACAGATATCGGAGTCCATCGAACTGGGCATTATCCTGGCGCTCGCCGGCGGCTTTATGGATGTGTATTCGTACATTGGGCGCGACCATGTTTTCGCAAACGCGCAGACGGGCAACATCCTGCTTGTGGGCGTGAGCATCTCGGAGGGCAATTGGGCACTTGCGGGGCGCTACTTCTTCCCTGTGGTGTCGTTTGCCGTGGGCATTATGCTTGCCGACCTGGTACACGAACGGTTTGGCAGCGTGATTCACTGGCGCCAAGTGACGGTGTTCTTTGAAGCCGTCATCTTGCTGGGCGTGAGCTTTATCCCCGGTGGCGGTTACAACCTGCTCGCCAACTGCCTCACTTCGTTTGCCTGCGGCATGCAGGTCGAGAGCTTCCGCAAGATTCACGGTCATGGCATCGCTACGACCATGTGCATCGGCAACTTGCGCAACGCGCTGCAAAACGTGGACGATTACATCATCACCCACAGGCGCGGCTTTTTGGAAAACGGCCTGCTGTACTTTGGCGTGATTTTTACCTTTGTGTTTGGCGCCGTGTTGGGCAACTGGTGTATTGAGCGCATGGGCCTGCACGCCATCGTCGTGGCGAGCGTGCTGCTGTTTGTCGCGTTTGCCATCATGTTCATCGACCGCGAGCGCGACTTGCGTTTTCGCTGGAAGGTTGCGGCCGAGGCTTGGAAAGAGGGCTGTCGAAAGTAATCGAATGCGGCAAAGGGGCTGTCCCTTTGCCGCAATATTTTTCATCATCTGTTGAAACGCTTTAACAAATTTGACGTTCTCACGCGTTTTTCGTTTCAAAAGCGTTAGGATGGGACTCATAGCGTGGGGCGTAATGGGTGCCCCGCACACGATGGGAGGCTATCAATGGCTAATCGTTTCGTTCTCAATACCATCTCTTATCATGGTTCCGGCGCCATCAAGGAGATCCCCGGCGAGCTCCAGCGTCGCGGCTACAAGAAGATCTTCGTCTGCTCCGACCCCGATCTAGTCAAGTTTGGCGTTACCGCTAAGGTGACCGACGAGCTTGACGCCGCCGGTATCGCTTGGAGCCTCTACTCCGAGATTAAGCCCAACCCCACCATCCAGAACGTCAAGGACGGCGTCGAGGCCTTCAAGGCCGCCGAGGCTGACGCTATCGTGACCATTGGTGGTGGCTCCTCCATGGACACCGCCAAGGCTATCGGCATCATCATCAACAACCCTGAGTTCGCCGATGTCCGCAGCCTCGAGGGCGTTGCTCCCACTAAGAACCACGCCGTGTTCACCATCGCTGTGCCGACGACTGCCGGTACCGCCGCCGAGGTGACCATCAACTACGTCATCACCGACCCCGAGAAGGTCCGCAAGTTCGTGTGCGTCGACACCAACGACGCCCCCGAGGTCGCCGTCGTCGACCCCGATATGATGGCCTCCATGCCCGCCGGCCTGACCGCCTCTACCGGCATGGACGCTCTGACCCACGCCATCGAGGGCTACACCACCAAGGGCGCTTGGGAGCTCTCCGACATGTTCCACTTTGAGGCCATTAAACTGATCAGCGAGAACCTGCGTGACTCCGTTGCCGAGGCCAAGTCCGGTCAGCCCGGCTCCGGCCGCGAGGGCATGGCTCTTGGCCAGTATGTCGCCGGCATGGGCTTCTCCAATGTTGGCCTGGGCATCGACCACGCCATGGCTCACACCCTGTCCGCTCACTACGATACCCCGCACGGTGTCGCCTGCGCCATGCTGCTGCCGATCGCCATGGAGTTCAACAAGCCTGTTTGCACCGAGCGCCTGGCCAAGGTCGCCGTCGCCATGGGCGTTGACACCACGGGCATGAGCACCGACGAGGCTGCCGACGCTGCTATCGCCGCCGTTAAGCAGCTTTCCGCCGACGTGAACATCCCGCACGTCTGCGAGGCCATGAAGGCTGACGAGATCGAGGTCCTGGCCAAGGACGCCATGGCCGACGCTTGCTTCCCGGGCAACCCGCGCGAGGCGACGCTCGACGATGTCATCGAGCTCTTCAAGAAGATCTGCCCGGCTGCCTAGCTTAATTTGGTGCTCCTTCGCCCGTAGGCGTATGGTCTTTTGACTTGTCGATGGCCCCGCCGTGCTACGCACGGCGGGGCTTTTTGTGCTGCGTCGATGCCCTGAGACGGGCAAAACCAAGGTGTACTGTCTGCTGTGGATAGGTGGTGCACTTCCCAGCGTGCATTTTTGGGAGTATTCAGCAAGCTCTTAAAAATGCATAACGTTGTGAATAGGCCGTAGTGGCCCGCAGGCGCCCATCGACAGCCATTGTGAGCGGGCTATCGATGAGTGGAGGGGGTTGTTACTGAGTTTTTGCTTCGCGACGACCTGCAACACTGCTGTAACCGCGTCGTTTTGTCGTTCGCGATGGGGCCGTTGGGCCCACGGTGCTGAATAGTCCGTTTTTTGCACGGTCCAAGGTGGGGCACCCTGAGACGAAGCAAAAAGATGCCTCATTTCTATGCAGATACCGATAGGATTTATGCAAGATTGGGATTGTAAGCCGTGCACGTGCACAAAACCGGTGCGGGGACGTCTGGAGTCGGCTCGGCTCCTGGGGCATTGCACGTGCAGAACGGTTAAAATCGGGACTCGGTCTTAGTTTTACTTGGAAGGATGCATATGACTTCTAATATTGATGCTTCTCTAGAGGAGACGCTCTCCTATATCGCAGGACAGCTTAAGACGCTGACTTCTATCGCTTCGCCTACGGGGTTTACTCGTGCGGCTACTGATTATCTGATGGAGACGTTGCGCGATATGGGCTTTGGGCCCGATCGCTCCAATAAGGGCAATGTGCTCGTTGAGCTTGGTGGTGAGGGTGAGCCGCTCGTGTTGGCGAGCCATGTCGATACCCTGGGCGCCATGGTACGCTCCATTAAGGACAATGGTCGCCTGCGCCCCACGACCCTCGGCGGGCACCAGTGGTCCACGGCCGATGGCGAGAACTGCACCGTCTACACGCGTGACGGCAATGTCTACACGGGCGTGGTCCTTAACACCGAGCCTTCGGCGCATGTGGCCGATGAGCCGGTCAAGACCATCGAGAAGAACATGGAGATCCTGCTCGATGAGAATGTCGACAGCAAGGACGATGTGCTCGAGCTGGGTGTTCAGACCGGCGACATCATCGCTATGGACCCGCGCACCACAGTGACGGAGAGCGGCTACATTAAGAGCCGCTTCTTGGACGACAAGCTGTCGGCCGCCATTTTGCTGGGCTTGGCGCGTGCCGTCGCCGCTGGTGAGGTGACGCTTTCGCGTAAGGTTTCGCTGCTCTTTACCGTGTATGAGGAGGTCGGCCACGGCGGTGCCTTTGTGCCGGCCGATACGCGCGAGATGATCAGCGTGGACATGGGCTGCGTGGGTGACGACCTGGGCTGCACCGAGCGTATGGTGTCGATTTGCGCCAAGGATTCGGGTGGTCCCTACAACTACGATCTGGTGACCACGCTGTCCAATATCGCGCGCGAGCTTGAGCTCGATTATGCCATCGACGTGTACCCGCATTACGGCTCGGACGTCGAGGCCACGCTCTCTGCCGGCTACGACATCCGTCACGGCCTGATCGGCCCCGGCGTGTACGCGAGCCACAACTACGAGCGCAGCCACATCGACGGCGTGCGCAACACCTACGAGCTCGTCCGCGCCTACGTACAGCGCTAACGATGCAGCGGCCTCGGCTGATATGGCAGTACCGACCGAGGCCGTCCTCTCTAAGTTGCGGTGAAATAGGGACTGTTTGGCGGTTTTAAACGCTTAAACAGTCCCTATTTCACCGCAATTTATGAAGGGGATGGGGCTACTTAAGTGCGCCGGTCACCGTGCCGCCGCCGAGGACGATGTCGCCGCGATAGACTACAACGGCTTGGCCGGGGGCGATGGCTCGCTGCGGCTCGTCAAAAGTCAGTAGCATTTGTCCGTCGGCGCCACGTGTAAGGGTCGCTGCCTGATCCTTTTGATGGTAGCGGTGCTTGGCGCCCACGCGAATGCCGCCGGACGTGAGCTCTGCCTCCATGCGGTCGGCAGGGGCGCTCCAGATCCAGTCGTTGGCCGTGAGCGCTGTGGCCGTCAGGTCCTCGGTCTCGCCCAGGTGCACAGTGTTGTTGGCGGCATCGACGCCCGTTACGTACACGGGATGCGCCATCGCGACGCCCAGGCCCTTGCGCTGGCCGATGGTATAGCGCAACGCGCCGTTGTGGCGTCCGACTACGCTGCCGTCGCGCCATACAATATCGCCCGGCTCGGCGGCATGTCCGCAGCGGCGCTCGATATAGCCCGCGTAGTCGCCGTCTGGAATAAAGCAGATATCCTCGCTCTCGGCCTTCTTGGCGTTGATGAAGCCCTGCTCGGCGGCAATGCGGCGCACGTCGCGCTCTTTGTCCAGCCCAGCCAGCGGAAAGATCGTGCGTGCCAGGCGCTCCTGCGTGAGCGAATACAAAAAGTAGCTCTGGTCCTTCTTGGGGTCTTCGCCGCGATGCAGCTGCCAGGTGCCGTCGGACGCCTGGCTTGTTTTGGCGTAGTGACCTGTGGCGATGTAGTCGCAGCCCATATCCAGCGCCGCATCCAGCAATGCGCCAAACTTAATGTGGCGGTTGCAGATGATGCATGGGTTGGGCGTCAGCCCCTCCTGATAGGCGGTCACGAAGCGCTCGATAACATTGCGGTCGAAGGTCTGCTGCAGGTTAAGTACATGGTGGGGTATCCCCAGGCGCTCGGCGACGGCCTTTGCATCGGCGATGTCGCGGTCGACCTTACTCGTGCTCGTGACGGGATCGGGCGCGGGGCAGGTGAGGCGCATGGTGGCGCCGACACATTCGTAACCCTGGCTTTTGAGCAGATACGCGGTCACGCTGGAATCGACGCCGCCACTCATGGCGACGAGCACGCGCTTGTTGTGCATGGGGAGGTTCTCCTTGGTGGCATGTGGCCAAAAAAGAAAAGCGGCGCGGGAGGCTGGTTCCGCGCCGCAGACATTGTAGCAAGTTCGGGCGTCCTGTGGGACGCCCTAATGAGATGGGCTCAGACTGCCGGGAGAGAGAGGAGACCGGCTCGTCCGTGGGCTCAACCTATGGGCGACAGGCTCTAGTCCTGGAACAGTGCCGTGGACAGGTAGCGCTCACCGGTATCGGCGAGCAGGGCCACGATGGTCTTGCCCTCGTTCTCGGGGCGCTTGGCCAGCTGCAGCGCGGCCCACACGGCGGCGCCGGACGAAATGCCCACGAGCACGCCCTCCTTGTGGCCCACGGCACGGCCGGTGGCAAAGGCGTCGTCGTTCTCGACGGGGATGATCTCGTCATAGACCTGGGTGTCGAGGACGTCGGGCACAAAGCCGGCGCCGATGCCCTGGATCTTGTGCGGGCCGGCCTGGCCCTTGGAGAGCACCGGGGAGGTGGCGGGCTCGACGGCGACGACCTTAATCTCGGGGTTCTGCTCCTTGAGGAACTCGCCCACGCCGGTCACGGTGCCGCCGGTTCCAACGCCGGCGACGAAGATGTCGACCTCGCCGTCGGTGTCATCCCAGATCTCGGGGCCGGTCGTGGCCTTGTGGATGGCGGGGTTGGCGGGGTTCACAAACTGGCCGGCGATAATGCTGTTGGGGGTCTCCTTCTGCAGCTCCTCGGCCTTGGCGATGGCGCCCTTCATGCCCTTGGAGCCGTCGGTGAGCACGAGCTGTGCGCCGTATGCCTGCATAAGCTTGCGGCGCTCGACGGACATGGTCTCGGGCATGGTGATGATCACCTTGTAGCCGCGGGCAGCCGCCACCGAGGCGATGCCGACGCCGGTGTTGCCGCTCGTGGGCTCGATGATGGTATAGTCGCCGCCGCGCACGAGCTTGCCGGCCTTCTCGGCCTCGTCGATCATGTTCTTGGCGACGCGGTCTTTGACGGATCCGGCGGGGTTGAAGTATTCCAGCTTGACGAGCACGCGGGCCTTGAGGTCCTCATCGGCCTCAAAGTGAGTGAGCTCCAGAAGCGGAGTGTGGCCGATAAGCTGATCGATGGACGTGTAAACATTGCTCATGGTGAACCTCCAAAATGTTCAAATGACTGGATACCGTGTGGTTTTACGGTGTGTATAGCAGCGAAACCCACAAACCTTATGGGTTGTTCGTTTTGCTGTTGGCAAGCATAGTAGACAGTAAAGCCTAGTAACGCAATAGGAAATAGAAGATTATTACGAGTCGATTAACCATCTTGACCGGAACGGGTATTTTCAAAACCAATTTTTCGGCTAGAATTTCTACGGACTAAATGACCGAAAGGCAGCACTATATATGTTGGTTTCTACTAAGGGCAGATATGCCCTGCGCGTTATGGTCGATCTGGCCGAGCACCAGGCGGCCGGTCGCATCCCGCTCAAAGAGATCGCGGCGCGACAGGGGATTTCCGAGAAATATCTCGAGAACATCTTGGCTACGCTCGTACGTGCCAACATGCTCTCGGGTATGCGTGGCAAGGGCGGCGGCTACGTGCTCACGCGCCCGCCCGAGCAGTACACGGTGGGCGAGATCTTGCGTCTGACCGAGGGCAGCCTAGCACCGGTCGCATGCCTGGACGGCGACTGCAAGGGCTGTTCGCGTTCGGACGAGTGCCCCACGCTCGACGTGTGGAAGAACCTGGACAAGCTCATCAACGACTACCTCGACGGTGTGACGCTCGATCAACTTGTCGCTCCCAACCATGGCTACGACTATGTCATCTAACCCACACCTGCATTTGGGGACGGGGTAGAAATGGTAGATTCTCTCGTCCTTTGAGACTTGACAAATAAGAAGGCCGCCCATTTTTTGCGATGGGCGGCCTTCGTTTTGGGTCGATATGACGGTTCGTATTGAACAGTTCTAGCCCTCGGCGATGCTGTCGAGAATGCTGCGCATGATGGATACCAGGATGCTGCCCATAAAGGCCGATCCAAAGCCGGCAATGGAGATACCCGCGCCCAGCAGATTGACCGACAGGTAGCTGGCCAGCTCGAGCATAAAGCTGTTGACTACGAGCTGAAAAATACCAAGCGTGATAATAGTGAGCGGCAGCGAGATGACCGTCAGGAACGGCTTGACGAGCGAGTCGACGATGTTGAGGAACAGTCCCACGAAGGCAAAGCAGACCCAAGCCTCGGCAAAGCCGAAGGGTTGGATACCGGGGACGAGGAACGTGGCGATCGCGATGGCGATCGAGGTGAAGAGCCAGTTAAGCATAAAGCGCATGGCGTGAATCCTTTCTTGCGCCGGGGTTGCTGGCGTCGCGTGAAGCGGCTTGCGGCGGCGACCTGGATGGTTGCGCGGGCGCGCCGCGGTGTTTGGGCGCCCATTGTCTCAAATATTCGTGGAGCTTACGTGCGCATATGGTTTCTAAACGGCGTTCGTCCTGAAAAACGCGCCGCTGGCAGAGAGTCTTGTCGCTTTAGTTTGGTGGTGTGCTACACTGCTACGGGCAAAAGCCACAGGCGTTGCCCTATTGCATAGAACGGGCGAACGATGCCCGATGTCAGTATCAACTTCGATGCCTTTTGGCGGGTTTGGCGGCGATCGATGAATATCGAGAACATGTTTGACAAGCCTGATGTCAAGCAGCTGGTCCACGCATTTAGCCTTTTGGACGACGAGAAGGATATCCAGGCGTTTTTGACCGATATCTGCACGCCGCGCGAGATTTGCGACCTTTCTCAGCGTTTGCAGGTTGCGCGCTATTTGGACGAGGGCGAGCCTTATGTTGAGGTTCAGGCCCGTACCGGCGCTTCGTCCACCACGGTGAGCCGCGTTTCAAAGGCGCTGAACGGCGAGTACGGTGGCTACCGCAAGATCCTCATTAAGTTGGAGGATGGCGAGTAGGCCGGCGACAAAAACGAATTGTGCAAAACCGCTCCTCCGGGGGCGGTTTTTATATGCCCGCAATCGGCTGGTTCGTTGGGGTCAGGTTGCTTTGTACCAAAAGATGGAGCTGTGGTGGCAATGTGTCCGCGTGGGCGGGTAGGATGGATGCATTGATTATTGCGAACAGTTTGAGCGGAGGACCATGCCTGTTCGAATCTATACCACCAATGCCGGCACGGATTTGAGCGATGCCGAGTCGGCGCTGCTTGCCGACCTTATTGCCCGCCACGGGCGTGCCGTGTTGCTGGCACCTACGTTTGCCGAGCTCGACCTGTGCCGTCATGATGCGGCGGAAGCCGGCGTTTCGCTGGGTATCGACTACAAGACGCCTACATCGTGGCTTCGCTCGCTTTGGGAGCTTTTGGGCGACGGGCGCGGTTTCGTCGACAACCTGCAGCGCCAGATGCTGTTCTCGGACATAGTCACGCGTCTCGACGATGCTGACCTGCAGCCACTTTCGCACAGCCAGGGCACAGTGCGCATGCTCGCGCGCATGGCCCGCGACGTGTTGCCGGGCGTTGCGGGGACGGGTGCCGAACGATGCCGTGGCGACAACTGCCAGCCTGAGCCAAAAAGCGATGCCGAGGCTCGTGTGTTCGAGCTTTTGCGTGCCTACGCGGACGGCTTGGACCGTCGAGATATGGTCGAGCCCTGTGAGGCGGCTGACATTATGGCTGGTGTCCTGGCCGATAACCTGCCGGCGTGCGCCCGCGCCGTATGCGTGCGCGGTGTCACGTCGTTTACGTATAGCCTGCTCGAGCTGCTGTCCGCCGTGGCAAACAACGGGGGAGAGGTTGTCGTGCTGCTCGCCCGCGAGCAAGCGGCGATGCGCGAGGAGCTTGCCGCGGCATTTGATGCCCGCGATGTGTTGTTTGAGATCGCGCCGCTAGGGGAGGGTGTCGGCGCGTCTGATGCCGCTTGCGGGACCGCCGCTCAGCCTGCCTTTATTGAGGTCGCTGGCCCCCATGCCCGTGCTCATGCTTATGCGGACGCAATTGATGATCTGGTAAAAACGTGCCGGGGTTCCGAGGTCGACGGCGCCTCTGCCGACCCCGTGCGCGTGCTTGCCGTTTCTGCCCGGGCACCCCAGCTGTTCGGTGAGCTCGCCTCTCGTCTGGCTGCTCGTCATATCGCTGCCGAGACAACTGAGTTCACGGCGTTTTCCCAGTCCATCGCGGGCAGGCAGTTTGCGGCGCTTGCCGGCCTGATCGAGCGCATGAAGGCCGCCGATGAGGGCATGGCGTCAAAGACCGAGTGGTGGCCCGCGCCGGAGCTTACCGACTGGATCTACAGTCCGCTTTCGGGCGCTGATGCCGTCAATGCCCGTACCTTCGATAAGAATATGCGTCTCTCGCGCAGCAAGACTACTGCGGGCGTTAAGAGCCTGCTACAGAGCGTTCAGGGCCAGGTGAGGGGCGCGCGCAAGGCGGCGAGCGACGATAACTGGTTTAAGAACGTACCGTGTGTGGTCTCGGACGTGTTCCAGGCGCTGTGGCGTGACAAGCCCGTGACGGCGCTTAAGGCCATGCTTGCCGTTGCCGAGGCGTTGCCCGATCGCTCGCTGGGCAGCTTGGATGGCCAGGCCCGTCGCCAGGCGGAGGTAGCCCTGCTGCGCCACGCCATCGACATCCTTATGAACGGCGCCCGCGCGCTCGACGTGTCGCAGGTCGCGACCGTGCCCGTGCTCGATGGCATTCGCACCAGGGTGGACAAGCGTAGCACCGCCTACGATTACGAGACCCACGAGGTTGACCGTGCGCCACGTGCCCAGGTTCGTTTTGCTTCGCTTGCCGACGCGGCGGCTCTGCGCCCCGGCAGCTACAATGCCGTGCTGTTTGCCGATGTCGATCTGGACAGCTATCCACTCTCGCACGAGGAGGGACCGCTGGCTACGCTGACGGCGAGCCTTGGTCGCGAGGGCGTGACGCTTGAGCCCGCGGCCCTGCTGCGCGTGCGCTTTGGTCACGCGATGCAAGCGTCGCGTGGTCCGGTTACGCTCGCCCGTGTGACCCATGATCGTCAGGCGCGCGAGTGCTATCCGGCGGCCGTGTGGACCGAGTTGCGTGCGCACGCCAAGGCCGCTGACGATGCTAAGGCCGCTGACGACGCTAAGGCCACTGACACCGACAAGGCCGCTGACGACGCTAAGGCCACTGGCAACGCTAAGGTCGCTGGCGCCGACAAGGCGACGTGCGTGGGTGAGGGCGATATCGTAAGGGACTTCGATCCCGCGGCAGGCGAAGGTCTCAAGCGCGAGCGCGTGACCTGTGAAGCCCCTCAGCATCTGAGTGCCGAGGCCGTGCCGTATTTGGTCCTGCGCCGTCGCGATGGCGAGGGCGAGGACGCGCCGCTCGTGCCGCGCCTGACGTCCGCCTCGCAGATCGAGGCCTATTCTACCTGCCCGTTATGCTGGTTCGTGTCGTATCGCGTCAAGCCCCAGTCCATCGACGCGGGCTTTGGGAACATGGAGAAGGGCAACTTTGTCCACGACGTGCTGGAGCACCTCCATGCCCGCCTGCCCCAGGAGGGCATGGAGCGCGTGACGCCCATGAATCTACCTCGGGCGCAGGAGCTGCTGCGTGAGGTCTTTGACGAGACGTTGGCCGAGCACGCCGGCAAGCGCGGTACTGAGGGT
The DNA here is from genome assembly GCA_900551365.1 of uncultured Collinsella sp. Taxonomy (GTDB): domain Bacteria; phylum Actinomycetota; class Coriobacteriia; order Coriobacteriales; family Coriobacteriaceae; genus Collinsella. The sequence continues at coordinate 24,298 of URVZ01000003.1, read as the reverse complement.
CCGCTCGTGCCGCTTTCCCCGGTGGAGGAACGTCAGGTGGCCGAGATTCTGCCGCAGCTGGAAGGCGTGCTCGCCTACGAGTCCGAGGCACTTGCCCCCTTTGCGCCACGCTACCTTGAGTTCGCCTTTAATGAGCTTAAGGTCGAGTATGCCGGTTGGCCGCTCGGTGGGCGCGTCGACCGCGTGGACGTGGATGCCGAGAACCGTGCCGTGGTGATCGACTACAAACATCGCTCGGGCGTCGAGGAGTATAAGCTTGCCGACCCCACGGTGTTCGACGAGAAGACGGGTGCGGTGCCCGCCGACGACCCGCGCTGGCTGCCGCCCCATACCCAGACACTCATCTACGCCCAAGCCATGCGTCGGGCGCTGGGCCTAGATACCCGCGCTGCGCTCTATTTTTCGACCAAGGGCGGCAAGCCCGCGCTGCGCGGTGCCGCGAGCGCCGAGCTGTTGGAGCAGGAGCGCGGCGACGGTCGCATTCCGGGCCTTAAGAAGGGCTTCCCGGGCGAGGGCGGCAACATGGACTTCGATGTGCTGCTCGATCGCGTGGAGACCGGCATTGCCGAGCGGCTGCGCGAACTCGAGGCGGGCGTCGTGACGGCGGTCGATCCGACATCGGCGCAAGCCGCGCATGCGCGCTGCTCGTATAACCACGAAGGAACGTTTGTAAGGAGGGGCGTGTAGACCATGGATCTTTCGACTTTGATGCCGCAACAGCTGCAAGTCGTCAAAACGCTCGACCGCCCGCTATTTGTCTCGGCGGGTGCCGGCTCGGGCAAGACCTTTACCCTTACGCGCCGCATCGTCTACGCACTCTCGCCCGAATCCGGTCCGTTTGTCGAGCATCTGGACCAGGTGCTCGCCATTACCTTTACCAAAGACGCCGCGGCCGAGATTCGCGACCGCGTGCGCCGCGCGCTTATCGAAGAGGGTATGGACGAAGAGGCTCTGACGGTCGACGACGCTTGGATCTCGACCATCCACGGCATGTGCTCGCGTATCCTGCGCGCGCATGCGTTGGAGCTGGGCATCGATCCCGAGTTCACGGTGCTTACCGATACCGATGAGCTTATGGATCAGGCTGTCGAGCATGTGCTGGGCCGCGCGACAGCGCCCGATGCCGCTCCCGAGCTCGCGGCTTCGCTCAAAGCACTCTATGCCTGGTATCCCATGGCGGGTGAGGGCGGTCCCTTTGGCAGCGGCACCACCATCAAAGGTCTGGTGCGCAACCTATTGGAGCTGTCGAGCCAGCTGCCGGGCGGCATGGACGACGTGTGCGTGGTTCGTGGCTGTGCCGATACCTCGGCCCTGGCAGACGCCTATCGCGCGGCGCTCGGCGCGAGCAAGGCGGCGACCGAAAAGGCGCAGGTGGCGCTCGAGGCCATCGACGCGTTCGAGGCGAGCAGCAAGACCATGGCAGATGTGGCGCGGCTTATGATGGCGTGCAGTATGCCGCGCGCGAGTAAGATGTTCCCAAAAGAGAATGTCGAGCTGCTCAAGGCAGAGGCTGCCGACACGTTCGTCAATATTGTGCTGGCTTGCGGTGGCCCGGCACTTGATGCGCTGACGGGGCTTGCCCGTGCCGTAGAGGCGGAATACCGTGCGCTCAAGGCTGACCAGTCCGCACTCGACAATAACGATCTGTTGCGCATGGCATACGAGGCGCTGCGCGATTATCCTGCCATCCGAGCCGCCTACGAGGGCCGCTTTAAGATGGTCATGATCGACGAGTTCCAAGATACCGACCAGATGCAGGTCGATCTGATTCGCTATCTGACGGGCGCGGGGGAGCGCGCGCTGTGCACCGTGGGCGATGCGCAGCAGTCGATCTACCGCTTCCGTGGCGCCGAGGTTGAGGTGTTCCGTCGCCAAGAGCGCAAGGTGGGCTCCTCTGCTGCGCCCGAGACGGCTGTCGCATCCGATGCCCCCGCCGGCGAGCTCGTTAAGCTTGTACGCAACTTCCGCAGTCACGACGAGGTGCTGCGCTACGTAGCGCGCGTCTTTGACGGCGATACCGGTGGTTTGATGCAGGGGTTCTTGGATCTTGAGCCGAGTGACGATCGCGAGGACAAGCTCAAGGCGAAGGCTTCGCGCCGCCAAGCGGTCTTCGTTGCCGGTGGCAGCATGCAGGAGCGAACGCAGGCGAAAGCTCGTGCGATTGCGGAGCGGTTCCAAGCGCTCGTCAAAGCGGGGCAGCCTCAGGGCAGCATGGTCCTGCTGCTGGGCCGCATGACCAACGCCGATGTCTATGCGCAGGCCTTCCGCGACCAAGGGCTCGACTGCGTGATCGCAGGCGGCTCGGTCTTTGCCCAGGCAGCCGAGGTACAGACGGTGCGTGCCCTGGTGTGCGCACTTGCCAATCCGGCCGATACGGCGCAGGGTCTTATGCCGCTGTTGGCCTCGCCGATGTTTGCACTCGGCGCCCAGGAGTTCCTGGCGCTGGCGACCAAGCTCGACGAGCAGACGGGCGAGACGTCGCGTCGCAACATCGATGCGGGCATCATGAGCGATTCCGATGTGCCGGGCTTGCAAAACCTGCCGCTCGTGACGCGTGCCCGCGAGGTGCTGCGCTACGCGCTTCGTCGCGTGGGGCGTGATTCGTTCGCTGCCATCGCGCGCGACGTGGTCAATGCCTCCGGCTGGTTCGTGCGTCTGGCGCAGCGCGGCCCCGAGGGGAAGGCCATTGCCGCCAACGTGCTCAAGGCGCTCGACGCCGTGGCCGAGGCAGAGACCGAGCTCGGCAATTCTCCGCGTTCCATCGCGCTGGCCTTCGACCGCTTCTTGGCGGGCAAGGAGGCCCCGGGTGCCCTCAACGAGGAGGGTGACGGCGCGGTACGCATCATGACCGTGCATGCGTCCAAGGGCCTGGAATATCCGGTCGTGGCGGTTGCCGAGTGTTTTGGCGTGCGCAAATCGTCCGGTGCGGCGCAGATGGGCCGCGTCGACGGTGGGGCGCAAGTCGTGGCGCTGCCGGCGCGCTTCGATGGCGTTAAGCTTGCCGATGGGACCTTCGTGAAGGGCGATGACGTCAAAAAGCAGTTTGAACACGCGTTTAAGGGCAAGGGCACGTCGCTGTGGTTGCCGCCAGAGCTTATGGAGGACGTATGCGCGACGGGCTCTCCCGCCGAGGCATTTGCCCGCCTGCGCAACGACGACCTGCAGCTTTCGCTCGAGGAGCGGGCTCGTCTGCTCTATGTCGCCATGACGCGAGCGCGTGAGCTGGTCATTTTGGCGATGGACGCCGGCGTGAGCCGCGGCAAGGTGACGGCGCCGACCTTCGATGTCGAGACGGATCTGACCTACGACGTGCTGCGCCGCATTCTGCCGACGGATGCTCTGGGTATGCCGCAGCTCGATAGCGACCGTTTGGTGTTCGACAACTCCAAGCCGGGCGACTACGAGCTCATCTCGCTGGCGGACTTTACGTTTGGCGAGCAGGCGTTTGAGGCCAACGCTTCGCTGGATGTCGAGGGCAGGCTTGTTCGTGGCGATGCCGATGCCGCCGATAATGCTGCGCGCTCAACCGTCCCCGGTCCTGCCGACCCCGAGCCCGATTCGTTTGAGCTTGTGTATCCCCAGGCAGTGGGCGTGCGCATGGGCATCTGTCCGTATCCGATGCGTGATTCGTATAGCTACTCGTCAATCGCCGCGGCGCTCCATGCCGAGACGGAAGATCGTGCCGCCGAGGCACACGTGCCCATGGACGAGGCCGGCGATGATGCGGAGTCGGATGGCTCGGAGATGACGGATGCAGACGTGGCCGCCGTTGAGCCCGCCGGCAACCCCATGGCGCTGGGCTCGGCGTTCCATGCCGCCTGCCAGTGGCTGATCGAGATGGGTGCCGATGCGCTGCCCGCTGAGCGTGCCGATGCGCTGGCGCGCCTGTGGTGCCTGACGCCGGAGCAGCGTGAACGCTTCGACGTTGCCCTGGACCGCTGGCTCAAGTCGGCTGTTCGTGCCGACTTGCTCGCGTGGCCGTGCGTTCGCGCCGAGGTGCCGTTCTTTTCACTGGGCTGCGAGGACGAGGACATCGCTCGCTACGGTGCTTATGCCGAGGGTGCCATCGACGCTTTGGCGACGAACCCGGCGGATTCGTCATGCGCGCTGGTCATCGACTACAAGACGGGCGGCGCGCCGGACGAGACGCCGGAACAGCTGCAGGAGAAGCACGCCCTGCAGGCGCGCGTCTACGCTGATGTTCTGCACAAGGCGGGCTTTGAGGCCGTGACCGTCAAGTTCGTTCGCGTGGAGCAGGCGAATCCAACCATCTTCGTCGAACCCGCCGAACCTCAAGTAGTCACCTACAACCTCTAGCCACCTCAGGCTTTACGGTGCTATTTGGTTAGTTTTGCGGCTGTAAAGCCCTCAATCGTCCAAATAGCACCGCAACGCATGGGAGAGCCTGGGGCGGTACAATGACTCGAACGGTTCAAACGAATAAGGAGCCATCATGCAGCTCACCAAAACGCTTAAGGTGACACCGGAGGAGCTTTTTGACGCTCTGGCGGGGTCCATCATGCAGGATATCGAGAACGCCACGGGCAAGCGTCCCAGCCGCAACAAGCTCAACGGCTATAAGTACGAGAAGCGTGCCCAGTCTGCAAAAGGCAAGGCCAAGGGCACGGCGATCAAGGTTAAGATCAAGCACTTTGACTACCCGTGCCTCTATGAGGTCCGTTTTCAGTATGCGGCGGGCATTAATACCATGCGCTATGAGGCTGCACCTGCTGGCGATGGTGCCTGCGAGCTCACCTATACCGAGGATTTTCAGGGCGTGGGTGGCAACACGTCTGGCACGCGCGGCAAGCTCGGCCTCTTCTTCTATGAGCGCAAGCTCAAGAGCCACGCCAACCAGACGATTGATCAAATCGTCAAATACATCGAGGGTGAGCGCCGCGTAAAGGCTAATCCCGCCTTCGCCGATGATACTGCCGAAAACGCTTCGGATGTATTCCATTGATACCCTGTGCAAAAGCTTTACCGCTCTTCACATCAACTGTGAACACTTCAGGCTTCGAATCAGTAGCGAGCGGCCCGACAAAAATAGTTGTTGGTAGTGCCAAATGAATAAGAATGCCATTACGCAACTGCACGTCTATTCCGCTTTTTTCGTTCTCACGGGATTTGTTTTAAATCGGGGAGTGTTTCTACTTTTCCTTGCGGAGAAAGGAATGTCTGTTACGGAAATCGCGCTTTATCAAGCCCTGTTCAACATAGCAACGGTCGTCCTCGAGCTGCCAACAGGGCTGATAGGCGATTTCTTTGGAAAGAAGTTTTCGATTCAAGTGGGCGTGCTGCTGCTTTTCTTCCATACCGCCGGCATGCTGTTGCTCTCAGGCCCCTTTCTTGTCGTGCTTTCCCTTGTTGAGGCACTCGCCTACTCCCTTCAATCGGGATCCGAACAAGCACTTTTATATGAAATTGCCCGAAATGCCGGTCAAGGAGAGCGCTTCCTCACCATCAACGCTCGGCTGCTTGCCGCGCAATCAATCGCTACGGGAATGGCAATTGTACTCGGATCTTTCATTGCCCAAGTATCTTGGAGTGCCCTCTACGTATGTGTCTCCGTTTTCTATCTCCTGCAGCTTTTCCTTCTGTATCCCATTGAGAGGACGGAAACGACCCGTTCTGAAAGATCAGAAAAGGGGAGGTTTGACGCAGGCAAGATGTTCAGGCGCGAGACCTGGCGCGTTGGAGAATCCGCTTTTGCGGTATTGCTTCTCCTCATCGGCACAAGCATGCTCGACGGATTCTACGGGAGTTATTACAACTTGAATCAGTTGGTATTCGACGCATTTGATGCTCCCGTCTCCATAATAGGAATCTTTTTCGGTGCATCCTATGCAGTAAATGCGACGGCCTACATTGCAGCAGATTTCTTCTCATCGCGTTTCGGGAAAAGAAATACCATGCGCGGCTCGATGCTAATTGAGGCTGGCCTTTTCATGATTCTTCCGTGGTTCGCTTCAAATCCGCTGTGTTTGTTTGGCCTTAGCATGGTGCTTTGTTTTCTCCCAGAAGTGGTGTACATCACTTCGGAAAACTTAATCCAAGACGGGATAGCGGACGATCTCCGTGCGACTATCCTTTCCGCTGCGTCTCTGGTAAGGGCCCTCTTTTCCGCATTGTTTTTCTCCGTATTTGGACATGTGTTGGGGTTATACCCCATTCAGATGGCGCTCGGTATTATTGGCGCAATCGCGATAGCAATTACCGCCGTTGTTTCATTAAAAATGGTAGGAATGCAGCTCTCCAAGAATTGATATATCGATTGACGAGCTATCCGAAGCGTCGAGCCTTCTTGATGGACATGACTATTCGTCACAAGTCATTCCGCGCATCGCCTGGGTTCCAGTAATACTCGATATATCTGGATGCCCTCATTCCCCTTTTTGAAGGCCCCAAAAAGACTACCCGTGTTGGTTTGGCTAGGTTCGGGTGCTGTCCGTGCCGTGGGGTAAAATCGTTCAGTCAGAACACGAACCCGCATCGGAGCTCATCACATGGCATTCGTCCATCTGCACAATCACACTGTCTTTTCCATGCTTGACGGCGCAACCCGTATCCAGGATATGGTCAACCGTGCCGTTGAGCTTGGCATGCCCGCCGTGGCCATTACCGACCACGGCTACATGTACGGCGTACCCGACCTGGCGCTGGCCTGCGACGCCGTCAATCACAACACGCCCGAGTACAAAACCTGGAGCCACGACAAGGCCTTCTTGGAAAAGGACCGCCGCGACGAGCTGGTGGAGCCCGATCCCGAGGCAAACCCGCGCGAGCATGCCCAGTATGTGAAGGACATGGCCATGTGGGACGAGAAGGGCAACATCGACGAGCTCAAGCCGCCCTTGGTCATCAAACCCATCTTTGGCTGCGAGGTCTACTTTACGCCGGACGAGACCCTTGCTCGCGACCACAAGCCCGAGCTCTACCACATGATCCTTCTGGCCAAGGACCAGGAGGGCTACGTCAACCTGATGCAGACGGTTTCCGAGGCCGCCGTGCAGGGCTTTTACTACAAGCCGCGCGTGACGCTCGACAACCTGCGCCGCCACGCCAAGGGCATGATCTGCACGAGCGCCTGCATCGCGGGCATCATCCCCAAATACATCGACCGCGGCGACATGGAAGGCGCCATCAAGTGGGCCGAGACCTTCCGCGACACCTTCGACCCCGGCGACTTCTACATCGAGATCCAGGAACACGGCATCACCACCGACAACGGTCTGACCGACGAGCAGATGGACCGCACGCTCATCGACATCGCCAAACAGGTGGGCGTCAAGGTCATCGCGACCAACGACTTCCACTACCTGCGCCGCGAGGACGCGCCCGTGCAGGACGTCATCATGTGCATCGGCATGAACGCCAAAGTCGACGACCCCAACCGCATGCGCATGACCGGCTCGGAGTTTTACATGAAGACCGAGGAGGAGATGCGGGCGATGTTCCCGTATTGCCCCGAGGCCTGCGACAACACGCTCGAGATCGCCGACAAGTGCTACGTCGAGCTCGACTGGGACTCCATTATCCTGCCGCGCTTCCCGCTGCTCGATCCCGGCGAGACGCACGAGAGCCAGTTCCGCCGCGAGTGCGAGAAGGGCCTGCGCCAGCACTACGGCGACGACTGGGCCACGCGCGAGATCGGCGGCGTCAACATCAAAGAGCGCTTTGAGTACGAATACAAGGTCATCTGCGACAAGGGCTTTGCCGCCTACTTCCTCATCGTTGCCGAGTACGTGCAATGGGCCAAGGACAACGGCATCGGCGTCGGCCCCGGCCGTGGCTCGGCCGCCGGCGCTATCGTCGCCTACGCCATGAACATCACCGCGTTCGACCCGCTCGAGAACGGCCTGATGTTCGAGAGGTTCCTGTCCCCGCAGCGTACCGAGATGCCCGATATCGATATGGACTTCGACGATGAGCGGCGCCTCGAGGTCGTGGAGCACGTTCGCCAGCTCTACGGTCCCGAGAAGGTCACCCACGTCATCACCTACTCGACCATTAAGGCCAAGCAGGCCATCAACGACGCCGCGCGCGTCCTGGACTACCCGGTCTACATGGGCCAGCGCCTGTCCAAGATGGTCTCGAGCGACCCCAAGGTCAAGCTCAAGCAGGTGCTCGACAAACAACCCGGCAAAGAGGATCTGTTTAACCCCGATTTTGCCGAGGCCTATAAAAAGGACGACGACGCTCGCCGCATCATCGACACGGCGCTCTCGATCGAGGGCCTCACCCGTGGCGAGGGCGTGCACGCGTGCGCCGTTCTGATCTGCCGCGACCCCGTCAACGAGCACGTGCCCACCAAGCTCGACACTAAGGGCGGCGTCGAGATTACCCAGTACGAGGGCCATACCGTTGCCGACATGGGCCTGCTCAAGATGGACTTCTTGGGCCTGCGTACGCTGACGGTTATCTCCAAGGCCAAGGCAAACATCAAAAAGAACTTCGGCATCGACATCAAAGAGGAAGAGATTCCCTTTGACGATCCCGAGATCTTTAAGCTCATGGGCTCCGGCCACACCGCCGGCGTCTTCCAGGTCGAGTCCGCCGGCATGACGGCCACGATCAAGAACATGAAGCCCACCGAGTACAAGCACGTCGTAGCATTGATCGCCCTGTACCGCCCGGGCCCGCTGGGCGCCGGCATGGTTTCGTCCTACATCAACCGTATGAACGGCAAGGAGCCGGCCGTCTCCTACGACGACCGCCTGGACGACATTCTGGGCGAAACCTACGGCACCATGGTCTACCAGGAGCAGGTTATGCTCATCTCCGTCGAGATGTGCGGCTTCTCCAAGGGCGAATCGGACTCGCGTATCCGTAAGCCCGTGGCTAAGAAGAAGATCAAGCTGCTCACGTCGACGGTGCTCCACTGGGAGGATGGCTCGGACGAGACCACTTACGACCACTGGATGAATGGCGCTATCAAGAACAACTACACGCGCGAGGTCGCCCAGAAGATTTGGGACGATGTTCTCGAGTTCGCATCTTACGCCTTTAACAAGTCGCACTCCGCCGGCTACGCCATCCTGGTTATGCAGACGGCGTGGCTCAAGGCGCACTATCCGCACGAGTACATGGCGGCCGTTCTGACGTCCTACACGGGCAAGACTGACAAGATCGTGCACTACGTCTCGGCGTGCCGTCACGACGGCATCCCCGTGCTTTCGCCAGATGTCAACGAGTCCGGTACCGAGTTCACAGCTACCAAGGAGGGCGTGCGCTTTGGTCTGGCCGGCATCCGCGGCGTGGGCACCGGCGTGGCACAGGCGATTATTGCAGAGCGCGAGGCAGGCGGTCCGTTTAAGACGCTGCACGACTTTGTCGAGCGCGTGGACTCGAGCCAGGCCAACCGTCGCGTGATCGAATCGCTCATCAAGGCAGGCGCCTTCGACTCCACGGGGTATCCGCGTCGTCAGATGATGCACTTTGTGGATAAGAACAACCCCGAGAACATCATCGATGCCGCGGTGAAGCGCCAGAAAGATCGCGCGAGCGGCCAGACGTCGTTCTTCGATATGTTTGGCGACGTCGAGGGCTCGGGCTTTGAGGTGAGCGTGCCCGATCCGGATGGCCAGGAGTGGGACCGCCACCTTAAGCTGAGCCAGGAGAAGGAGGTTCTGGGCATCTATGTCTCGGACCACCCGCTGCGCCCGTTTGAGTATGCACTTAGCAAAGCGCGCGACTTCTCGTTCTCGCAGATCGACACCGGCTACGAGGTGCAAAACCCCACGGGCGGTACCATCAACCAGGAGATTCCCGAGGGCAAGGCGCTGTGGTGGGCCGGCATGGTCTCGAGCGTGTCCAAGCGCGTGACCAAAAACGGCGACCCCATGGGCATTGTGCAGCTCGAGGACATGGAAGGCGAGGCCACGGTCGTGGTGTTCCCCAAGACCTACAAGGAGGCCGAGGGGTACCTGTACGGCGAGGTCGATCCCGAGACCGGCGCGCAGCTGTCCGATGCGTTTGTGCGCATTAAGGGCAAGCTCGAGCGCTCGGACCGCGGCGACCAGATCATCGCGCAGGAGATCGTGCCGCTTGAGCTCAACGAGGAGAACAACAAGCCCAAGGTGTTTGAGGTCATGGTGCCCAACAGCCGCTTTAGCCAGGGCAATATGGCGCGTCTTGCCACGGTGCTTACCGCCAACCCGGGCGGCGACCGCGTGGAGATCTTTATCGAGCAGGTGGACGGGCGCGTACTGCGTGCCGAGGTGCCGGCCAAGGTCAACGCACGCTCGATTCCGCTGTTGGCAGAGGCAAAGGCCATCGTCGGCAACCAAGGCCGCGTGACGGTTATCTAAGCTACCCCGGGTGAGATTGGAGGAAGTGATGGCGCGGGGGACGTTTGTGCAGGCGCTTCGCAAAGAGGCGGCGCTGAGCGGCACCTTTATGAAGGGACGTTCGCTCATGCTCAACGGTGCCGTGCTGTCGATTGAGGACAGCGGCTCGCGCTTCTCCAAAAACGTGACGGTTGAGGGCTCGGTGCGCGGCTCGCGCGGCGACCTGTACAAGACGCACGTGGCGCTCGACATGGACGAGCACGAGGTGATCGACTACGACTGCGATTGCCCCGCTGCCTATTGTTACCCTGGCATGTGCAAGCACGCCATCGCCACAGCGCTGGCGTACCTGGACGCCAGCGGCATTGAGCCTGTTGAGGGGCTGCGCACGCCGGTTCGCACGTTTACGGCGCAGCCGAAACAGCCCGCGCGCACCGCGCCTAAAGCGCCGGCCGTCAACCCCAACTTTCCCTTCCCGGCGCCCGTTCCCACGAGCCCGAGCCTTGTGGCGGCGCTTTCCGATCTTTCGGACGCGCGCATGGATGAGCTGGCGAGCATGCGCCGCAAGCTTGCCGGTGCCGTTGATCCCGACGCCCCCAAAGCGGCGTTGGAGCCCTCGTTGGTGCCGTACTACAATCCGCTGTTCGCCGACCGCTTTAGCTGGGCGCTCGAGTTTCGCATTCGCTGCGGTTCGGTGTCCTACGTGGTCAAGGATATCGACGGCATGGCCGACGCCTATGTTCGAGGCGGCACCTTCTCGTACGGCAAGAAGCTCACGTTTGTCCATACGCCCGAAGCCTTCGACGAGGTTTCGGTGCGCCTGCTCGACCTTGTTGTGGCAACGGTTGCGTATCTGAGCGACATCACAAGCTCGCGTTCGGCGTCGTACGACTTTGCCCGCAGCGGTTTTGTTGCCGAGCGTCAGTTGCCGCTGTCCGAGCATAGCATCGTATATGTGCTGGACCTGCTGCGCGGCCAGACCATCTCCTTTGAGCCCGCCTGGTCGCGGGGGACGACGACGCATCGCACCTACGACGTGGCGGTTGAGCTGTCTCCGCAAGGGGAGGACGAGGCGTCCGCTAAGCGCCCACCACTCCTTGCCGCCAAAATCGCGCCGGCGGCTGGTGGTAGCTATGACCTGCGCCTGCCCGCCGATATGTACTGCTTTGCGTCGGGCGATGCCGCCTACTTGGTTGACACGCGCCGCGCGCGCCGTACCGACGCTGCATTTGCTCAGCATGCCGCACCTTTTTTGTCGCGCTTGCTGCCGTGCCGCACGCCCGCCCATATTGCCGCCGAGCAGGTGGGTGAGTTCTGCCGTATGGCGCTGCCCATTTTGCGCGACTATACCGACCTCACCGCGCCCGCCGCGCTCGATACCGTGGTGCCCGAGCCGAGCTTTGCTATGGCGATCGGCGTCGACGATGGGCTCGTGACCTGCAAGATTACGGTTACCTACGGCGATTGGTCGGCGGATCTCTTTAGCCTGGGCGCTCCGGGCAGTCCCTTCGAAGAGCAACGCCCCGGCGTGCCGCCCCGCGACGAGGTAGCGGAGTTTCGCGTTATGGATACAGCGGCTCTGTACTTCGATTTCTACGAGGGCGGTCTGGCGTTTGAGGAGCGCGATGATGAGAGCTTGTTCTGCCTGCTGACCGAGGGTCTGTCCGCCCTGTCCGAGCTGGGTGAGGTCATGCTCAGCGACCGTCTGCGCCAGATTTCGGTGCGTCCCGCGCCCAAACTCTCGGTTCGTGCGACCGTCAAGAGCAATCTGCTCGATGTCGAGCTGGGCGCGAGCGGGCTTTCGGCGGCAGATCTTGCCATCTATCTGGACTCGTACAAGCGCCACCAGACGTTTGCGCGCCTGACGTCCGGCGACATCGTGCGCCTGGATGAGGGAGTGCGCGCTGCGTTTGGCCTTGCCGAAGATCTGGGCGTCGATGCCGTCGACCTGCTCGACGGCGTGTCGCTCCCCGCGTCGAGCACCCTTTTTGTCGATAGCATGCTCGCACGCACGCCGGCGCTCGAGGCCGATCGCGACGCTGCGTTCCGCCGCACCGTCGAGCGCCTGGACACGCTCGGCAAGATGGACTTTACGGTGCCGGCATCGCTCAAGGCAACGATGCGCGGCTACCAGGTCGACGGATACCAGTGGCTCGGCTCGCTCGAGCACCTGGGCCTTGGCGGCATCTTGGCCGACGACATGGGCCTGGGCAAAACGCTCCAGATGATCGCGCATATCCTGGCGCGCGTGGAGGCGGGGGACACCAAGCCCACGCTCGTGGTATGCCCGGCCTCACTCGTGTACAACTGGACTGCCGAGCTGGAGCGCTTTGCCCCGTCGCTCGATGTGTGCGCCATTGTGGGCGCCAAGGCTCAACGTCGTGTACAGATTGCCGGCGTGGCCGAGCATAACGTGGTCGTAACGTCGTATGACCTTATGCGGCGCGATATCGACGAGTACGTCGAGCAGGATTTTGCCCGCGTGGTGCTCGATGAGGCCCAGTACATTAAAAACCCGCTCACGCAGGTGGCGCGCGCCGCCAAGCGCCTGCCGGCCGGCGTGCGCTTTGCCCTGACGGGCACGCCCATCGAAAACCGCTTGTCCGAGCTCTGGAGCATCTTCGACTTTTTAATGCCGGGCCTGCTCGGCACGCGCGAGTCGTTTGCCAAGCGCTTCGAAAGCCCGGTCGAGCATGCCGAGGGCGACAGTGCCGCTCGCCTGCAGGCGCTCGTGTCGCCGTTTGTGCTGCGCCGTGTCAAGGAGGACGTGGTGGCCGACCTGCCCGAGAAGATCGAGGATACGGTCATGGCGCAGCTCACCGGCGAGCAGCGCAAGCTCTACCTGGCCAACCAGGACCGCATCGCCCAGCAGGTGCAGCACCGCGAGTCATCCGAGTTTAAGAAAGACAAGCTCAAGGTGCTCGCTGAGCTCACCAAGCTGCGCCAGATCTGCTGCGACCCGCGTCTACACTACGAGGATTACAAGGCGGGGAGCGCCAAACTCGATACGTGCATGGAGCTCGTGCACGGCGCGCTCGACGGCGGGCATCGCATCCTGTTGTTCAGCCAGTTTACGGGTATGCTCGATATCATCGGTAAGCGCTTGGCCAAGGAGGACATCGCCTTCCTTAAGCTCACGGGCGCTTCGTCTAAGGAGAGCCGCGCCAAGATGGTCGCGCAGTTCCAAGCGGGCGAGGTTCCGGTCTTTTTGATTTCGCTCAAGGCGGGTGGCGTGGGCCTTAACCTGACGGCTGCCGACGTGGTCATTCACTACGACCCGTGGTGGAACGTGGCGGCGCAGGACCAAGCGACTGACCGTGCACACCGTATTGGCCAGCAACATGCCGTGACCGTGTACAAGCTCATCGCCAAGGACACGATCGAGGAACGCATTATGCAGATGCAGGAGTCCAAGCGCGACCTGGTCAACAGCGTACTCGGCGGCGACGGCATCTCGTCGGCACTGTTCACGCGCGAGGATGTTCTGGCGCTTCTCGGCGGCGACGGGCGCTAGCCGCGCGCGGGGTGGGACTGCTGGAGTGGGCAGGACGGTCGACGCATTTTGGCCCGACCGCTTGCCTGATCCGTTATGTGTTCATTTGCAATGCCGTGGATGGTTTGTCTGCCTTTGGGCATAAGAACCATCAAGAACATTGGCACATCAGCAAAGGAGAACATCATGGCGAAATTCTTTAAGGACCCCGACGGTAAGCTCATCGCTGCCCTTGGCGACGACGTTGCGACCCCTGCCGGTTGCACGGAACTGACCGCAAACACTGAGGACGCGGCGCACGAGAAGCACGTGCCTGTTGTCGAGACCGAGCGCGACGGTCACGTGATTCGTGCACGCGTTGGCTCGGTCGAGCACCCCAGCCTGCCCGAACACTACATTGAGTGGATTGCGCTTGAGGCCGAGGGCCGCTTAGAGGTTCATTACCTTGAGCCCGGCATTAAACCCGCGACGTTTTTCGCGGGCGGCTCCAAGACCGGTACCGTCTATGCCTACTGCAACCTGCACGGGCTGTGGTCCGCGACATTCTAGGAGCGCGCCCCCGCTCGGGGTATCATAGCTAGCATATGCACATGCAAGCGCCGGCTGCATTATGCGGCCGGCGCTTTTACTACGATTTCGATGGTTTACGACGGAAAGGGCTGGGGCATGAAGCTCGCGCTTGCACAGATCGATATGCGCCTGGGTGATATTGAGGGCATTTGCGGCCGCATCGAGGACCAGGCTCGTCTGGCCCACGAGCGCGGGGCGCGCGTGCTGTGCGTTCCGGCTCCGCTCTTTATGGGCGCCATGCCCGGTGGCCTGGTGGGCGCTGCCGACTTTGAGCACGACGTGCTTGCCGGTTTGACTGGTGTCGCCGAGCGTATCCAGGAGCTTGACATGATCTGCATCGTGCCCGCGGCGGTTTCGTTTGAGGGCCAGCCGCTGCTCGACTACATGATGCTCAAGGACGGTCATGTGGTGCCGGCGCGTTCGAGCATTGCCCTGCAGCGTGGCGAGAACAACGACACACGTTGGGCGCCGCCGGTGTTCGACGTGGACGGCGTGCGCATCGCCGTGATTTTTGACTTGGACCGCGAACTCGAGATGCTGCCGACCGGTGTTGACCTCATCGCGTATTTCCAATTCAACGCGTTTGACATGACCGACCGCGAGACTGCCGCCATTGCCGCCGTTCGCAGCGGCGCCTACCGCAAGATCGCATCCAAGCGCAGCGTGTGGTTTGCCTGCATGGCGCCGGTCGGTGCCTATGACGAGTCGGTGTATACCGGCGGTTCGTTTGTGCTCGACGACTGCGGTCGCGTGGTGGCCCAGGCGCCGTGCTTTGAGGAGAGCCTGCTGGTTCAGGAGATTCAGCGCGGCGTGATGCTCGATGCCCTGGAGGATCACGAACTGCCCGAGTTCCGTTCCGAGGAGTGGCTGTGGCAGGCGCTGGTGCTCGCCGTGCGCGACAACGCCCGAGCCCACGGTGCGTCGCGTGCTGTGGTGGCACTCGAGGGTGACTTGCCGTCGTCCCTGCTGGCGGCGCTGGCCGTCGACGCTCTGGGCCCGCGCAATGTGATTGGCCTGGTGCTGGGGCGCAACCGTATCTTTGCGCCGGCGCAGGAAGAAGCCGAGGCTGCCCGCTGTGCCGCCGTCCGCGCCATCGCCGAGCGTCTGCACATTCGCACCGTCGAGCGCGATGCACCGGATGCGGCGCGCGTGCTCGATCGCGACGTGTCGGCGGGCGATGCCGAGCGCCTGCGCTCGCGTACGCTGGGCCTGATGCTGGAGGATACGGCGCTCGAGCTGGGTGCGATGGCGCTGAGCCCGCTGTCCAAAACCGAGTACGCGCTGGCGGCGCCGGCGCTTTGCGGCGGCTACCAGGGCGACTTTGCGCCCTTTGGCGATGTGTATCTGTCGACGCTTGAGTTTGTGGCGCGTGTGCGCAACCGCACGTCTGCCGTGGTGCCCCAAGAGCTCGTGACGCTCAACGCAGTGGAAGATTGTATGGAGCGCGTGCTGGCGCAGGCGCTCTCGACGCTCGACGGTCCGGTCGATATGCTCGACCGTGCGGCACAGCTGCTCGGCGGGCTTGAGCCGGGTGAGGTCGATGGCGCGCTCGAGGCGCACGTGGACCGCAATCGATCTTTCGACGACATCCCGATGGCCGCTGGCAAGCCTGAGGCCTGCTCGCTGCTGCTGATGCTCGTTCGACAGGGTGAGGCTGCCCGCCGCATGTTGCCGATGGCGCCGATCGTCTCGGCCCGTTCGTTTGCCGAGCGTGCCTGGCCGTATATGCTCGCGTGGTCCGACCTGGGGCTTAACGGCAAGGAGCGTATGACGGTCGATTCGCTGGCGCGCGCCGAGGTGCGCCGTTTTGCTGACGAGGATACGAGCGAGCGCGTGCGAAACGAGATGATGGGCGTGCTGGGCGAGCTACTGGGTATTTCGCCCGAGCAGATGGAGGAGCTGCGCTCCGAGGACGGCCAGCGTCGCTTGCATGAGGGCATGAAGAAGTTTGAGGGCGAGGTCCAGGACGCCATCGATAAGATGATGGGCGGTCAGGGCGGCCCGCAGGGCGGGCCCCAGGGCGGACCGATGCCGCACCCGCCGGTTGATCCGAGGCAGTTCCCCTTTTTCTCGCAGAACTAACTATGGGATAGGATTCGCTTCCAACCCTGACACTTCAACTAAGCATCTTGGCCCCGTTGTGTTATTCTAGAACAGACGTTCGTGAATGATGCGCGGGGCCTTGTCTTGCGCTGTGCTTGTGGCGAGGGGAGGTCGGCTTGGTTATCTTGGGCATTGACCCCGGTTTGGCTCATACGGGTTGGGGGATTATCGAGGAGCGTCGTGGCGAGGTTCGCTGCCGTGCCTATGGCTGCATCGAGACCAGTGCCGGAAGTCCGCTCGCGGTGCGCCTGTCGCATATCGCCCGCGACCTCAAGGGTGTCGTGGAGCGCTACCGCCCCGATACCGCTGCTATCGAGAGCATTTACTTTGGCGCCAACGTTCGCTCGGCCATCCCTACGGCTCATGCCCGCGGTGCTGCACTCGTGGCGCTTTCGGAATGCGCGCTCGAGATTGGCGAGTACACGCCCATGCAGATCAAACAGGCTGTTGTGGGCACCGGCGCCGCGGACAAACGGCAGGTCGCGTATATGGTTCGTACGCTCACGCAGCTCGACCACGACCCGCATCCCGACCATGCCGCCGATGCCCTGGCCTGCGCCATCTGCCACGTAAACCTCAGCCGCACCCGCGCCCTCACCGGTGGCGAGTTCTATCAACAGAGAGGAACCGGATACTGATGATTTCCCAGCTCCACGGAACGCTTGTCGAGGCCACGATGAGCTCTGCTGTCGTCGATGTGTCGGGCGTTGGCTTTGAACTCGGCATCTCGGGCAGCACTGCGGCCACGTTGCCGACGCCCGGCGGCGAGGTCCGTCTCTACACGCGTATGCAGGTGCGCGAGGACGCCATGACACTTTTCGGTTTTTCCTCAAAGGATGAGCGCACGATGTTCGACCGGCTCGTGTCCGTTTCGGGCGTTGGCCCGCGCCTGGCGCTTGCCGTGCTTTCCACCTATACCGTGGGGCAGCTGTATTCGCTGGTGATGGCCGAGGACGACAAGGGCATGGCCAAGGTACCCGGTGTGGGCAAAAAGACAGCTCAGCGCCTGATCCTGGAACTCAAGAGCACCTTTGCCAAGGATAAGGGCTTTGTGCCGGTCGATGTGATTCCCGGACAGGTTGCGATGCCCGTGTCCGCTGCCGCTCCCTCGGCGATCGACGATGCCCGTGCGGCACTCCTTTCCATGGGCTTTAGCCCGCAGGAGACCGATGTTGCCCTGAGCGGGTATGATGGGCAGAATATGCGTGTCGAGGATTTGCTCGGCGCGGCGCTTAAGCGACTTGGAATGGATGCGTGATGTGGGAAGCCGATGACTCTCAGGACCTGTGGGCGACGCCCGGCAACTCGCCGGCGGCATCCATGGCGCACGGCGAGCGCATGGTGGGCTCGGAGCTGACGGCCGAGGACCTCGATGTCGACCGCACTTTGCGCCCCCAGCGCCTGGACGATTACTGTGGCCAGGAGCACATCAAGCAGAGCCTGCGCGTGTTGATCGAAGCGGCGCAGAGCCGTGGCGAGACGCTCGACCACGTGATCTTCTCGGGTCCTCCGGGCCTGGGCAAGACCACGCTGGCCACCGTTATCGCCAACGAGCTGGGCGCTCAGATCAAGACCACGAGTGGCCCTGCCATCGCGCGCACGGGCGACCTGGCGGCCATCCTTACTAACTTGCAGCCGGGTGATGTGCTGTTTATCGACGAGATCCACCGCCTCAACCGTTCGGTCGAGGAGGTCCTGTACCCCGCGATGGAGGACTTTGCCCTCGATATCGTGATTGGCAAGGGTCCGGCGGCGCGCTCGATTCGCCTGGATATCCCCAAGTTTACGCTGGTAGCGGCAACGACTCGCTCGGGCATGTTGACCGGCCCACTACGCGACCGTTTTGGCATTTCGTATCGCCTGGATTACTACACCGTCGAGGAGCTCGCCCAGATTGTGACACGCTCGGCGACCATTCTGGGTGTGACGATCGACCATGCCAGTGCACTCGAGATCGGCTCGCGTTCCCGCGGTACGCCGCGTCTTGCCAACCGTCTGCTCAAGCGCGTGCGCGACTACGCGCAGGTGCGCGGCAACGGTCCTATTGAGCTTGACATTTGCCGTCAGGCGCTCGAGTTCTTTGAGATCGACGAGCTTGGTCTGGACTGGATGGACATTCGCATCTTGGAGACGCTTGCCAAGACGTTCTCCGGCCGTGCCGTGGGCCTGACGACGCTTGCTAGCGCGGTGGGCGAGGACCCGGGTACGCTTGAGGATGTCTACGAGCCCTATCTGCTGCAGTGCGGCTTGATGATTCGCACGCCCCAGGGCCGCCAGGCAACGCTTCGCACCTTTGAGCATTTGGGTATTGAACCGACCCTGTAGGAATGGGCTTGTTTTAGCGCATCTGTAGGCTATCGCTGGGCATCGGGTAAACATATCGCCGTTCATCGGTTATGGGCGTTTTACTATTGCGTGCCCGTGCTATGCTGAATTGGTCTTTTTCTCATTCGGTAACGAAAGGACCGCCCATGCCTACTGACATCGAAATCGCACGTTCTGTCACGCCGCTGCCTATTACCGAGGTGGCCAAGAACGCCGGCGTCGACGTTAAGCACCTTATTCCGTACGGCTTCGACAAGGCTAAGGTCGACTATTCACTGCTCAACGAGCCGACTGATCACCAGGCCAAGCTCGTTCTCGTGACCGCTATCAACCCAACGCCTGCGGGCGAGGGCAAGACCACCACGACCATCGGTCTGGCCGATGGCCTGCGTCGCCGCGGCGTCAAGAGTGCCGTGGCCCTGCGCGAGCCTTCGCTCGGCCCTGTCTTTGGCGTTAAGGGCGGTGCTGCCGGTGGCGGCTGGGCTCAGGTGATCCCCATGGAGGATATCAACCTGCACTTTACCGGCGACTTCCACGCTATCGGTGCTGCCAACAACCTGCTGGCCGCCATGCTTGATAACCACATCCAGCAGGGCAATCAGCTCGGTATTGACGTTAAGCGCATCACCTGGAAGCGCGTCGTCGACATGAACGACCGTCAGCTGCGCCATGTTATCGATGGCATTGGTGGTAAGGCCCAGGGCGTGCCGCGCGAGGACGGCTTCGACATCACCGTCGCCTCCGAGGTCATGGCAATCCTGTGCCTGTCTACGAGCATCAACGACCTCAAGGAACGCTTGGGTGAGATTGTCGTCGGCTATAGCTTTGCCGGCGAGCCCGTCCGTGCCCGCGACCTCAAGGCCCAGGGTGCCATGGCCGCGTTGCTTAAGGACGCGCTCAAGCCCAACCTGGTGCAAACGCTCGAGGGCACGCCCGCGTTTGTCCACGGCGGTCCCTTCGCCAACATTGCCCACGGCTGCAACTCTATCATGGCCACGCGTATGGCGATGCGCTTTGGCGATGTCGCCATTACCGAGGCCGGCTTCGGTGCCGATCTGGGTGCCGAGAAGTTCCTCGACATCAAGTGCCGCATGACGGGCGTTCGCCCCAGCGCTGTCGTGATCGTCGCGACCGCTCGTGCGCTGAAGTACAACGGTGGCGTCGCCAAGGCCGACCTCAACGAGGAGAATCTCGAGGCACTCAAGGCTGGCATGCCCAACCTGCTGCGTCATGTCGACAACATCCAGAACGTTTATGGTCTGCCCTGCGTGGTCGCCATCAACCGATTCCCGACGGACACCGAGGCCGAGCTTGCGCTCATCGAGTCCGAGTGCCAGAAGCTCGGCGTCAACGTTAAGCTATCCGAGGTCTGGGCCAAGGGCGGCGAGGGCGCGCTCGAGCTGGCCGATGAGGTTATGCGTCTGATTGAGCAGCCGAGTGAGCTCAAGTTTGCCTATGAGGACGGCGCCGATGTGGCCGACGCTCTCGAGGCCATTGCCACCAAGGTCTACCGCGCCGACGGCGTTGACTTTACGCCGGCCGCCAAGCGCCAGCTCGCCGAGCTGCGCGAGAACGGCTTTGGCAACCTGCCGGTGTGCGTCGCCAAGACGCAGTACAGCTTTAGCGACAACGCCAAGGCCCTGGGCGCTCCCGAGAACTTCCGCATCACCGTGCGTGAGCTCAAGGTTTCTGCCGGCGCCCACTTTGTGGTCGCGCTGACCGGCAGTGTTCTGACCATGCCGGGTCTGCCCAAGGTGCCCGCGGCCGAAAACATCGACGTCGACAACGACGGCAACATCACCGGCCTGTTCTAAGCCTGCTGTCCATAGCTGCTAGCCCGCCCCGCCGCGCCCACAAGGCACGGCGGGGCTTTTTGATCCTTAGGCCCGCGCATGTCTTGTAGATACCGACGGACTCTGCCCGTCATAGGCTTTTGCGCGGGTAGAATGCATGGATAGCTTGAGGCTCACGCGCGACGGAAAGGAATCGTTGCATGGATCAGGACAAGACAACCGTGATGGGCGGCTACGGTTCCGCGCAGGTTGGCGATAGCGCCGATGCGACCCGCGTTGTTCCCAACCCCGGTTATACCGACCCCGCCGCGACGCAGCCTTCTGCCGAGCCCACCCGGGTTATGGGCTATGGCGACACGGCGCAGGATTCTTACGCTGCATCTTCGCAAGGCCCCTATGGCAACGCAGCCCCGGATCCGTTTGATTACGCGCCGCAGGATTCTTATGCTGCCTCGACGCCGAATCCCTATGATGACCTGCCGCAGAATCCCATTCCGCAGCCTCAGCAGACGACGTATATGCCTCGCACGGCGCAGCCTCGCTACGAGTCGCGCGAGCCGTATCGCGAGTACCCCAAGTCGATTCCGCAATATGGCGAGGACGAGGAAGAGAAGCCGTCGCGTTCGTCGAGCGTGATCAAGAAGATCCTCATCGTGCTGGCAATCTTCTTTGCGCTGTCGGTTGTGTTTGCCATCGTGTCGGGCATGCTCAACAAGCGAGGGAGTTCAACGGCCGATACCGCTGCCGAACAAACCGAGTCCGCCTCGTCTAGCACCGTCGATCTGAGTGATATCCCGGGGCAGTACTGGTCCAACGCCAAGAAGATCCTCAAGTCGCGCGGCGCCGATCTTTCGAATGCCGTGGTCCTGACTGATGATGGCTCAACGCCCGTCGTCGATGCCAACTGGGTCGTTACTTCTGCCTACTATAACGACAGCGGCAACCTCGAAATTCAGCTCACGCACAAGAACAGCTCAGGCAACTCGTCCGACGGCCAAAGCGGTACCGACAGCTCGAGCTCCAACACGCTGGAGGACTTGAGCAACAAGGCACAGGAGTTGGGAGACAAGGCGCAAGAGCTGGGCGACACGGCACAAAACCTGGGCGATACCGCGCAGAACTTGGGCGGCATGGCGACGGATGCCTGGAACGCCCTGCAAAACGGCATCTCGGGCGCGCAGGGAAACTAGCGGACGAGCGGAGCGGGGCTACAGCTGCTCGGCCGGACGCTCGGGCGAGCTAAAGCCCGAATCGAACGTGACGACGCACGAGACGTCGGGCCGGCGCTCATGCACGATGCGCGTGACGAGCTCCAGCAGCTCCTCGTCGGATATGTCAAAGCCGTCGGGACGCACCAGGTCAAATGACACAAAGCCGTCGTGCTCGTGCAGGTCGTGGATGGAGAGCGCGGGATCGATCTGCATGACGCCGCGCTTGACCCAGCCGCGCAGGTCGTCGCCGGTGGTGGCGATGGGGTCGCAGTGCAGCGTGATGCCAATGCCCATCTGGCGCTTGATGTCGTGCTCGATGGTGTCCAGGATCTCGTGGTGCTCAAATGCGTCGCCCTCGCCGGGCATCTCCACGTGGGCGCTGGCAAACTGACGACCGGGGCCGTAGTCGTGCACCATCAGGTCGTGCGTGCCTAGGACCTGCGGATACGACATGATCTTGTCGCGGATTGCCTGGACGAGCTTGGGGTCGGGCGCTTGCCCCAGCAACGGGCTGATGGCGTCGCGCACTAGGCCCATGCCGCTGATGCAGATGAAGATGCCCACACCCAGGCCTGCCCAGCCATCGAGGTCAAAGCCGGTCGTCTGCGAAATAAGCGCCGCCACTAAGACCGAGCCCGAGGTGGTGACGTCGTTTTTGGAGTCCTGCGCCGTGGCGATGAGTGTTTCGGAATCGATACGGTTACCCAGCGCGCGGTTGAATGCGGCCATCCAGAATTTGACGAGCATGGACAGAACAAGGGCAGCCATGGAGAGCGCCGAATACACGGTGGGCGAGGGCTTGATGATCTTGGTGACCGACTCGAGGATCAGGTTGATGCCGACGGCGCAAACCAGGACGGCGACAAACAGACCGGCCAGGTACTCGTAGCGGCCGTGGCCATAGGGGTGGCCTTCGTCTGCCGGGCGGCTGGCAAGGCGGAACCCGAGCAGGCTCACGATGTTGCTCGAGGCGTCGGAAAGGTTGTTGAAGGCATCGGCGATAAGCGAGACAGAGCCAGCGAGCAGGCCCGCGATGCCCTTGGCCAGGCACAGGGTGATGTTGAGGCCGATGCAGATGAGGCTTGCGGCAAAACCCGCGTTGGTGCGGCGGGAGGTATCGACCGGCTCGCTTTCGCTGCCGGGAACAAGCGTATGTACCAGCCGATTTACAAATAGCATAGCGGTCGTCCTCACAATCATGTTTAAGGGGATAGTGTAGCTCGCACGGGGGCGCCGTGCGCCGATGCTCAGAAAATGCAGCAATAGTCTGCCGGTGCTAACGAGCGGGCCTTCCCGTCTGCCTGGGTGGTCCATTTTGGGCCACATGGGTATGGGCATGTGCCTGCTTGCTCGACATACTTAATGTCGACAGCCCCTGTGCAAAGGAGGACGTTTCCATGGACGAGATGTTTGCCATTAAATGTCAAAACTGCGGCGGCCCTATGTACTCGCACCAGGCTAAGCGCAGCTTTGAGTGCGCCTATTGCGGCACGGTGGTTCCGTGGCAGGCGGACGCCGGAGAGCCCAAGAGCGCTTTGGGTATTCGCCATACGCCGTTGACGGTGGTGGATGGACTGCTCAAACTCACGCATGTGTCGCAACTCGAGCGCCCGCAGGACCCGGACTGGTATTTCTTCAATGCGCACTGGCGCAATCAGTCGGTCCTGGAACATCTGCTGTGGGAGGATCGCGGCACGGCGCAGGAGTTCCAAGAGGCCACGCATGTGAGCATTCCTTGCCCCTTCTGCGGAGCGTCCTTTGAGGGCGAGTCAACGCAGCGTGTGTTTGAGTGCCCGTCCTGCGGCAATAAGATTGGCATTGCGGACCTGCTCAAGCCGGGGACGTTTAGCAAGCGCCTGACCATGGGCGTTGGTGCGGAGTATGTGCCCGAGCAGGGTATTCCCTGCGAAATCTCGCCGCAGCAGGCACGTGCCAACGCGCTGCAGCTGGTGCGCCAGTATCCGGATGCCTTTGCCGGGCACGACGTGGAAGACGCGATCCAAAACGACATGATGCTCTTCTATTTCCCCATGGCGCTGGCGGACTTGCGCATGATGGCGAGCTTCCCGGGCAAGGGCCTGAGCAAGGAGGCCTTGGTGTACTACGAGGTGCTCGACTGGGCATACCCCAGGGCAAACTACCTGGACGTTCGCCTCATGGGCATTTTGGAGCCGTGGGACTTTGCCAAGGTCGGTCCGTTCGATCCCGCCATGCAGGAAGGTGACTTTCGCGTTGTCTCAGTCGATGCGTCTACCAAGGACCAGGTGGTCATTGATAAGTTGGCGCTCGACGTTGCGGGCAACGACGCCGAGGCTGTACTGGGGCTCAATAAAAAGAGCATCCGCACCTGGGCGCGCAAGGCCCGCAAGCATAAGGACGGCCTGGTGATGGTGCCGGTCTACTCTGTCGATCGTCCGGCGACAGACGGCCGCGATGGCGAGCAGGTGCGCATTGCCGTAAACGGCCAGACGGGCCGCGCGGCCGCGGTGGTGTTTAGCGACAAGTGCGAGACGC
>URVZ01000002.1 GCA_900551365.1 uncultured Collinsella sp. | reverse complement strand
GCCACGGTCACCAAAACCGCCACGGCCGCCACGATCGCCACCGCGACCGCCACGGTCGCCGCCACGGCCACCACGATCGCCAAAGCCGCCGCGACCGCCACGGTCGCCGCCACGGCCACCACGGTCGTCACGGCCGCCGCGAGGACCGCGATCCTCGTCCAGGCCCATGGCGACGAGCGGAGCGATAACCTTATCGAGGGCGGCCATCAGCTCGGTGGCCTCCTCGTAAGAAAGCTCGGGCAGGAGCTTCTCCTTCTTGTTGGCAAGCTCGACCAGGCCCTCAGCGGCATCCTCGGCGGCGAAGACGACGATCTTGCGCATATCGCCCTCGGCGTCGTCGATGCGGCCGACCAGATCGGCAGCCTCGGCCTCGGCCATCAGGCCATCAAGCTCACGGAGGCGCATGCCCAGCAGGTCGGACATTTCCTTCTGCTCCATCTTGGGCTTGAGGTCAAGAAGCTTGATGGCGCGCTCGATGTTCGCCATGCGCTCGGCCTTGGCCTCCTCCTCCTTGGAAATAGCAAAGCGACGGCTACGCAGCAGGCGGGCGGCCTTCTGCATCTTGTCCATCAGCTCCTCGTCATCGTAATCAACGGCGGCCTCGACAACCTCGGCCTCCTCCTCGGCGGAAACCTCGTCAGCAACCTCAATCTCGGCAGCTTCGGTCTCCACGGTCTCGACTGCCTCGACCTCGGCAGCCATGGTCTCGTTCTCGGTCTCGTTCATGATCTCTTCGTTCTCGGACATGAGACTCCTTCTTGGCCCTCTCGGGCATCATCGCCCCATTCGCGGGGCCCGTCGCGCACTCTTTGCGCTTTAAACAATCATGCCTCTCGGCAAAACGTCCATTAGTTTATGGTGTCGCCATCCAATCTAGCTGCAGAATCTATGTGCACACATTAATGCGACATGTGTGACTCGCGACGAGCGTACACCAGCGACGCCACGAACCCGACCACGGCAATTACAGCCGCTACACGCACGGCAGCTGCAAATCCAATCGCCTGGGCAACGTCTGTCGCAGCGCCAGCGGCGCCGGCGGTCGCAGCAGAACTCGAGAGCAGACCGATAAACAGCGACGGGCCAAACGATGCGGCAATCATATTCCACGTGTTAAGCAATGCCGTTCCGTGAGGATGTTCAGCGGCGGGTAGCGTCTCCAAGCCGGCCGTTTGCGAGGGGCTCAGCACCAAACCGACTCCGGCATACACCACAACGGTCAGCGCCACGACGACGCCGATGTTCATGCTTGCCGCCGTCATCGAGATGGCAGTCTGCCCCACGGCAATCAGGGCAAAGCCGACCGGCAGCAGCGGCCATGCGCCACGGGCGTCCATCACGCGTCCGCCCACAATCGAGGTCACGGCGTTGCAGGCAATCGCCGGCAAAATGAGCAGGCCCGCAACAAGTGCGGTCATGCCGTAGGCACCCTCAAAATAGAGCGGCAACAAAACACTCATCGAGAACGTCGTCATCATCGACACCACCACAAGCAGGCACGCAGGCCAAAAACGAACGCTCGCCATGGGACGCACGTTAAGCACCGGATGCTCGAGTTTGAGCTGACGGGCCGCAAACAGGCCGAGCAGCACAATGGCGGCGAAAAGCGCCACAATGCCGGCAATCAGATTGGTCGAGAACTCGCCTACGGAATACACAAATGCCGTAATGTCGGCGGCGAGCAAAACAACCGACAGAATATCAAGCGTGGTGTTCGAGCGCTCTCCGACATTCTGAACAAGCTTAACGCCCGCCGCAGCGACCACAATGCCGCCCACCAGCGGCACTACGAACACCGCCCTCCAGCCAAACAACGTGCACATAAGACCGCTGATTACGGGTCCAAACGCCGGCCCTAGCGTAATGCAGGCACCGCCCAGGCTCAGATACAGACCGAGCTTCTCGCGCGGGGCGCAAGACAGCACCACGTTCATCATGAGCGGAAACAAGATGCCCGATCCCGCAGCCTGCAAAATACGACTTGGCAGCAAAACGCCAAACGACGGAGCGACCAGGCACAGAACTTCGCCGGCGACCATGCATCCGCATGCGAAAAACAGCAGCTTGCGCGTCGAGAAACGGCCGGACAGGAAGGCCATGATGGCCGTAAAGATCGACGTCACGATCATGTAGCCCGAAACGAGCCACTGCGCCGTGGTGGCACTCACCGAAAAGGCCGCCATAATGTCGTGCAACGCCACGTTAATGATGTTCTCGTTAAACGCGGCAACAAAGGCTGCAATATACATTACGACGAGAATCGCCGCAGTGGCCGATGGCGGTGCTTGAACTTGTTGCTGAGATTTGCTCCCCATGCATTTCCTTCCTCTTGGAACGACAGTCGCATCGCCCCAGAGGAACAGTCCAGGGCGAAAAATGAGCCCTAGACTTACGCCAGACGCCGTACACGACGAGTCTGGCAACATGGTCCAACATCGAAAGATTGTAACGCGGACGCACAGCTTTCCTTCCGCGCTATTATTAAAAGTCCACGAAAGCATGAGACATGAGGAGCCCGCCATGATTAAGCCCATCATGAAATCCGAGTTCTTTTTGCGCCTGCCTTCCGAAGACGCGGGCCCCGATGACGCCGCGACCGGGCAGGACCTCCTAGATACACTACACGAGCATGAGCACGAGTGCGTGGGCCTTGCCGCCAACATGATTGGCGTGCGCAAACGCATCATCTGCGTAAAGGACGGCAACAGGGCGCTGCTGATGTACAACCCTCAAATTCTTGAGCAGGTCAATTCCTATCAGACGAGCGAAGGATGCCTCTCGCTGGCCGGTGAGCGTCCCTGTACCCGCTATCGCCGCATCAAGGTGGAGTATTTGGACGAGAACTTTGTCCACCGCATCAAAAACTTCTCGGGCTACACCGCCGAGATCATCCAGCACGAAATCGACCACTGCAACGGGATCGTGGTTTAGGCCACCTGCCAAAATGAGGGTACCGGAGGCCTCCCTATGGATATCAGCCGCTTTGGCGAATTCGCCATCTTAGCGCAGTCACGCACGTTTCTTGATGCGGCGGAACTGCTTTTCATGTCGCAATCAACCCTCTCCAAGCACATCATGGCAATGGAGCACGAACTCGGCTGCAAGCTCATTGATCGAAGCCAGCGCCACGTAACACTCACCGCGCAAGGTGAAGCGCTCCTCCCCTATGCGCAAAAAATTGCGACGCTTCAGCACCGCTATCTTGCCGCCATTCAAATAGGCGCAGGTGAGCCGCTCGAGCACCTCACCGTAGGTTCTATCCCCATTATGGCCCCTTATGGGATCACGGACGCCGTCATCGATTTTCAGCAGGCGAACCCCTCATATTCCGTTGAGCTCATCGAGGGCGAGGGCGACACACTCAAGCGCATGCTCCTGCACGAGGACATTGACCTGGCCTTCATCCGTGACGGCGGCGCCATCGAGCCGGAGTTCAAAAAGATTCCCTTTACGACCGACCGGCTCGTGGCCGTCCTTCCACTCGACCATCCGCTCGCCGAACGTGACACCGTCGAGATAGACGACCTTATCGACGAGAATTTCCTCATGCTTCCCCAAGGCTCGTTCGTAAGCGAGCTCGTCCTTTCCCTTTGTCGCGAAGCTGGATTTGGCCCACGTGTTACGTTCACCGGCAAACGAGCCGAGAACATCATCTCCCTTGTCGCGCGCGGCGCCGGCGTCTCATTCCTCATGCGCAAGCCGGCGGAATCGCTCGCCAGCGGAAAGGTAGCCCTGGTGCCGCTCGAGCCCGCGACGACCTCCGAGGTCAGGCTCTACCTCAAGCGAAACGCCGCACACTCGCAGGCGGTCGTCTCGTTCATCGGCTTCCTCCCCTACCGTCAGCTCCTGCAGGGCGACCGTACGTCTTCCACCGCGACACGACCGTCATAATCCCTGCTGCTCCACAACCGCAGACTTGTGTCCGCAAACACGCTGACAACGGCACAAAACACAAATATGCCTCGGGCGGCACGTCGCCGTCCGAGGCATATTTAGTTAAAGTGCGCAGACAGACTAGTCCACCGAGATGTTGAGCGCCTTACCGCCCTCGTCCTTCCTGGTACCGATCACCATAGCGGCGACAAGAGCCAGAACGAAAGCGACCACACCGGAGATGACAAGGCCGATAAAGCCCATGTCGATGCCGGCAGGGTTAATAAAGCTCGGAAAACCGAGCGGGCCGGAGGCACCGAAGGCATAGAGTTTGGCACCCATGAGGCCGGCAATGGCGCCGCCTACACCAGCGGAAATAAAGGTTGCCCACATAAGACGCTTACGCGGCAGCAAGATGGCGTAAAGCGCAGGCTCGTTGACACCGAAAATCGAAGAGACAAGGGCGGGAATGTTGACGGCAGCATTTTCCTCGGAGTCCTTGGTTCGGATGACCATGCCAAGCACAGCACCGGCGATGGCACAACCGCCTGCATACACGAGCGGGTTAATGAGGTCATAGCCGTAGGTTGCGACATCGAGAAACCACAGCGGGATGATACCCCAGTGCAGGCCGAACATGACGAGCAGGCTCCAGAACGTACCGATGACGAAGCCGGCGATGGCGGGCTGGAAGTTGATGAGCATCAAGATGATCTGGGCAACGATGTTGGAGAGGACCGTCATGACCGGACCGACCACAAGCAGGCCAAGGATGCCGCAAATGAGGAGCGTCAGGATGTTGGAGAAGAACGAGCTCACAAGCGCGGGCAGCGCGTTAGAAAGGGCCTTGTGCACCTTGGAGGCAATCCAGACGATAAAGATCGCAGGCAGAATCGTCGATGAGTAATTCTGCATGATCAGCGGGATGCCAAAAATATCACCATAGACATTGGACTCGAAGACCGTGCCGGCGCCGAGCGTGTAGAGCGGATCTCCGCCCATAAGGGCAACGAGCGTCGGGTAGACGAGGATACCACCGAGCGCCATTCCCATAACGGGCTTAAGTCCGAACTTCTTGGCCGACGTCCAGCCAATGATTAGCGGAAAGTAATAGAAGACCGAATCTCCGATTGCCGAGAGCGTCACATACGTATTGCTATCCTTGGCTAGCCAACCGGCAACCGTGCAGAGCGCGAGCATCGACTTGATAAAGCCACCGGCCATAAGCACGCCAAGAACCGGTTGCAGGATCTCGGAGATGATGGCAAGCAGACGCGAGAATGGATCGCCCTTTTTGACGTCGTCGCCCTCATCGATATCGAGTGCGGGTTTGGAGTCGAACCCGCCAATCTGAACAAGGTCGTTGTAGACGGCCTCGACAGTGGCACCAATCACGACCTGATACTGTCCGCCGGCCTGGATGACGTCAACGACGCCCTTCGTCGCCTTAAGCTCATTGGTCTGGGCGAGCGATTCATCCTTGAGGTGGAAGCGGAGACGCGTAATGCAGTGGCTCACGTCTAACACATTGTCTCGACCACCGATCTTTGTGATGATTTCATCGCAAAGCTTCTGGTATTTCATGGAATTCTCCTTTTTCTGAGCGGGGCATAGCGTAGATTTCATGCCTCCGTAGTCGACGTGGGAGGACAAGGAACCCGCTTCCCCCTTTGAAATCCGCGGACGCACGTACGCCCGGGATGGGAAACGGCAGAGAAGATGGAAGATGCCGATCACATGGCAGTGAGCCTCATTGGCCCATGCCACGCAATCAGGTCTACAGACGCGAAGCTGCTGCGCCGAGAAGTCTCGTCGTCTGGCAGAACTTGTCACACAGACGTTCCGGTTCACCCTGGGGAATCTGAGTACGCTCGGTCTCAAAGGAGAGGCCGTACTCGCGTGCCGGAAGGAAATACTCAAAATAGCCGTTGGTGTAACCGCAGACTATTCCCTCGACCGGGCATTCGCGCTTCATGCGAATGCCCAGGTCGCTGCCAAGCTCACTCGGGAACACAAAGAGATGCAGGCCGCCCAGACTGATGACG
This sequence comes from uncultured Collinsella sp., assembly GCA_900551365.1. Taxonomy (GTDB): domain Bacteria; phylum Actinomycetota; class Coriobacteriia; order Coriobacteriales; family Coriobacteriaceae; genus Collinsella. The sequence continues at coordinate 80,643 of URVZ01000002.1, read as the reverse complement.
GCACACTTAAGCGTGAGCGAAAAGTCATCATGGGCAACGGTGTGATAGAACGTCTGAGGCTCGATGCGGTCAAGAACGACCTCGCGATCGAGCTTGATCTGGGAAATCGCCTCGGCAAGACCGGTCGAAACACGCTCAACCTCGGGAATGCCGCGTCCCTGGCGAAAATTGCGGTCGCTACAGTCGCCAGCAGCACCGACGACCATGGCCGGATAGTAACCAAGACTCTGAGCGAGCTTTTTGCCGGTAAGACCGGCGAGTTCGCTCGTGAGCTCCGTGCAGTCGGGTCCGACACAGGCAGAATGCACCGCCCAGTTCACAAAGCCCGCAAACGATTTGCCTTCGTCATCGAAGAACGACACCACGATAACCTCATTGTCGGCAAGCTCTCCGGGAATGATGCGGTTGTCGTAGAAACCGGTGATGACTTTTTTGCCCATGCGGCAGGTCGCAGGTCGCGCGTTGGCGCGGCACTCTTCGAAGCATTGACAGATGGTATCGAGGAACCAGCGATAGTAGTCCTCGTTGAATTTTCCCGTCCACCAGCTGCGATGGTAGGCGACGATCGAAGTGTGGTCGTGCGTCGCGGAGAGCAGGACGCAATCACGGTCGATTCCGTAGCGCTCGGCGAGCATCGTCTTAACCTCCTCGGCCATGCTTTCCTCAAACTCGAGAGCATCGGCGTTGAAGAGAAAAACTTCGCGGTCGTCCTGTTGGAAAAGAATCGCGTTGGCGAAGACGTCGTCATGGACGCCTGTCGCAGGCTCCAGACGGTTGGGGAGGTTACGGTATCCGATTAGATAGATGTCGCCTTGCGGGGTAATCTTGCGGCGTGCATGTCCGATATTCATGCAAGTTCTCCTTTTTGTCGCGCCGCGTTCAAAGCGGCAAGGATGGTTTGGAGGAGGCGCTCATGGGAGCCGGCGGCAAAGCCGGAGTTCATGGCCTCATAGGTGATTTTCTCGTACGCATCGGGGGCCGGCAGATACTTCTGCCCTCCGTTGACAAGCGTGGCAAAGAGCACGGGGCAGAATCGGGCGGCGCGCACGGCGGCGCCAAACGAGCTCGAAACCTCGGGCTGGATACCAACGAACTCGGCATTTCCCAGCCGAAGTAAATAGACCCTCGTACGCTGTTCGCCTGCCGCATGAAACTCATAAGTTCGATGCGGGGCCAATGAGCAGAAGTCGGCGCGCGTCTGGGCGGGCAAAAGGACGTCGACCGTGCGAGCATCGACGCCGATGGCATCGTCCTCACGCGCCGCACGGACGGCCTCAATCAACGCATCGCTCATAGCGCGACCCTGTCGATGCAGCATGCGATATCCACTCTCGTGAGCATCTAACGTTTGCTTCGCCCCGGTCGAATCGAACGCAACGGTCACGGCGCGCTCCGCCGGACTCTGATCCCCCGCGGCACCGGGTAGCAGCAACACGACTCCGCCCAATTCGCGCTCGAGAGCCATGGCGGCAAAGCCAAAGAGGTCCCCGCTCACCAAGCGCTTCCCCTGAGAATCGTGCGATCCGTCGAGCACGGAAGACTGGACATCAGCCGTCGCAAGCATGGCAACGAGCCCGCCCTCGGCATCCCTCGCAACAAGTATGGGCATCGCGTGGTCGGCAAACCCCTTGGGGTCTACTCCCAGCCACCAGCCGGCCGGCGTCTCAATGTCGCGGTTAACGTTCACAGGACAGTAGCCCTCCGCCGAGGCGAGCGTGACAGAGCGAATGCCCGCAACCGCCTGCTCAACGGCCGCGCGTGTCGCGGCGATGAGCGCGGCACGATAGCGCTCATTTCGATCGCGGGCATCGGTGTCGGCCAGATGCCCAGGGGTGCGCACGTGAGGCGCAGAAAACGTGTGGGTCGGGACCACCCAAGAAAAGGCGCCGTCGCAATTGGAAACATCCTTGACAACCTCACGCAGATCGACGAGTAGGGCCGGAGCGATCGAGGTAACCTCAAGTGAAAGGATGCAAGCGCGCCGCCCCATCCCTTCGACCACGAAGGCACGGGCAAAGATTTCATGACGGAGTGCGTCGAAACCGTCGAACGGCAATACGTCCTCTAAGTTAATGGCCACCCGGGCGGCTCCGGCCTTCATCTCTCCCTTATCCATGGCGAACGCCCTCCTTTATCTGTCGCTCACTCGATGCCGTACAAGCGCTGTGCCGTGCCGCCAAGCATAAGGTCCTTGTCCGTATCACTTAAATCTGTGGCGCGGACGCAGGCGACACCCTCTGTTAGCCACTCGCGTTTAACGGGATAACTCGTACCAAAGACAATATGGTCTGCACCAAGGACCTCAACCGCACAGGCAAGAAGCGTCTCGCCCCAGGGCTGAGCATGGGACATGTCGAAATAAACGTTGTTCTCAAGACGCTTGGAGACCGTCTCGGTATCGGTCTGGAAGCGACCCGAGGCATCTGGACGCTTGGGACCGTGCGGCAGCAGCATCTCCTTAAACGCAAAATAAGCGCCACCGAGCATGGAGTGGACCATCTTGATATTGGGGTAGCGCTCAAAGAAATCGCCAAAGATCTCTCGGCCGATCGCCGTAGTTTGGTCGACGCAGCGGCCATAAGAGCGGCGAAGGTTGTCGTACGCGAGAAGCGACTCGTTCTCGACCGGCACGGGAACATGGTGCACGTAAACGGTGACATGGCGTTCGTTCAGGTGCTCGAAAAAACTCGAGAAGACCTGGTCGTCGAGATAGCGCTTGCCGTAGTGAGCGCAGAGCTGCACACCCGCAAAACCATCGTCGAGTCTGCGGTCGAGCTCCTCCAAATTTGCTTTGGTGCCAAAGGGCGGCACAGCGACAAGCGGAATCAGACGGCCACTTGACGCCTTCGCGTCAGCAGCCATACCGTCGTTGAAACGCCGGCACATCTCGAGCGACATCCACTCGTGACAGCCGGGGAGCTTGAGGATCGCCTTGTCGACCCCCGCCTCATCCATATCGGCCAAGCGCTTCTCGAGGGTGTAGTCGCCCTCAATGTAGTTAAGACCCGGAGAACCGGCGGGCATCTCGATCACGATCTGTCGTTTGCCGGCGGAATTCATGGTCAGATAGCCTTCGGTGTCATAGGCGCGGGGTACCTCGGCCAAAAACTGTTCGCAGAGCGTCTCGTCATGAAAGATGCGCTCGTCGAACCAGTAGGAATTTGCATCGATAATCATTGGTTGGAACCGCCTTTCATCTTGTTGAAAACATTCTAGAAAAGCAGGTACCCGGACATCAATTCCAGCTTAAGCCCACTGTATTCCATTTTGGAATAGAACTTACCGCTCACACGCGAACCTCGCCCGCTCAACGAGACAAGCGCTAACAGCACGGGCTTAGACAGAAAACGGTCGGCCCGCATCCGTTGCGGGCCGACCGTTTCATTACAGGCTACCTTTGCCGTTACGCCTGACGGTAATGGTCAAAGAAGTCGGCGAGGTCTTCGAGGGACTCTTTGAGCACTTCCATGCGCGGCAGGTACACGATGCGGAAGTGATCGGGCTCGGCCCAGTTAAAACCGCCGCCGCGCGTGATCAGGATCTTCTTCTCGTGCAGCAGGTCAAGGGCGAACTGCTCGTCATCGGTGATGTTGAACTTCTTTACATCCATCTTGGGGAAGATGTAGAACGCCGCACGCGGCTTAACTACCGAGATGCCGTCAATCTTGCTGAGTGCCTCATACACAAAGTTGCGCTGCTCGTAGACACGGCCGCCGGGACGGATGTAGTCGTTAACGGACTGATGGCCACCGAGTGCCGTCTGAACGATCGACTGAGCCGGCACGTTGGAGCACAGGCGCATGTTGGAAAGCATGTTGATGCCCATGATGAAGTCGCTCATGCAGCGCTGGTTGCCCGAGAGCACCATCCAGCCAATACGATAGCCCGCAATCATGTGCGACTTGGAAAGGCCACTAAAGGTAACGCAGGGCAGGTCGGGGGCGAGCGAGGCAATCGAGACGTGCTCGTAGCCGTCCATGCACAGGCGGTCGTAGATCTCATCGGCAAAGATCATCAGCTGATGCCTGCGTGCAATCTCGACGATGCCCTCGAGCACCTCGCGCGGATAGACGGAACCCGTAGGGTTGTTGGGGTTGATGATGACGAGGGCTTTGGTCGCGCTCGTGATCTTGGACTCCATATCCTCCAGGTCGGGATACCAATCTGCCTGCTCATCACACAGGTAGTGCACGGGATGTCCACCGGCAAGGGTTGCACACGCCGTCCAGAGCGGATAGTCGGGGCTGGGGATCAGAATCTCGTCGCCATTGTCGAGCAGCGCGTTCATCGAAAGCTGAATGAGCTCGGACACGCCGTTGCCCGTGTAGATATGCTCCATCTGAACGTTGGGCAGGCCTTTGATCTGCGAATACTGCATGATCGCCTTGCGCGCGGAGAACAGGCCACGCGAGTTGGAATAGCCTTCGCAGTCGGGCAGCTGCTGGCGCATGTCCTTGATGACCTCATCGGGTGTGCGGAAACCGAAGGGCGCCGGGTTGCCGATATTGAGCTTGAGGATGCGCTCGCCCTCGTCCTCCATACGGGCGGCCTCGTCGACGACGGGACCGCGCACGTCATACAGGACGTTGTCGAGTTTGGTGGATTTAGAAAAAGTACGCATGGTGGTGCTCCTTGCAATTTGAGCTGAGGGATGGGGTTCGGGCTTGGAATCGTTGCGGGGTGATGATGCCTCGCCTTGATCGGCGTCGCCGGCGAGCAGCCAGGTAACATCGACCTCCAAAATACGGGCGAGCAGCTCAGCCACATCGCGCCGCGGGATCGTCTTGCCGCTCACATATTGGCTCATCTGACTCTTGCCGAGTTTTTTGCCGAGCATCTCCGATGCGCGGATTACGTCCGACTGGCGAACGTCGCGATTGGACATAGTCTGTCGCAGGCGATCGCAAAACGTCTCTTGGGCCACAGGAACCTCCTTGCTGGCAAAGTTCAATTTATAGAACACGAATTGAACCTGAGTTCAATTTAGGCAGCAGTATAGCGCCGTACCTCATTCGAAAGTTCAATTTCATAAGAAAACGTACCGAACTCCGAGATTTGCCCAAAGCGGACAATGACGTGCACACGTTTAGAGGTATTCAAGGAATCGAGCAGCGGCAAGCGAAACGTCAGCCGTGCGATATATCGCATTGATCTGCCGATGGGGATGTCCCTCGAGCGGGCGCACGGCAACATCGAACTGACAGCGGCGCAAGATGAGCGCGGGAAGAATGCTCACGCCCAGGCCGTCCTCGACCATGGCCATAATCGCATAGTCATCCCAGGTCGACAGCTTGGAGCACACCGTCAGTCCCGCCCGACGGAACAGCGGCGTAATCTCGTCATCGGTGCCGCGTTCTAGCAGAATAAACTGCTCGTTGGCTAAATCGACAAGAGAAACGACCTCCGCCGTGGCAAGCAAAGAGTCTGCCGGCACTACTGCCATCAACTCGTCGCGCACCAAAGACCGCGATGTCATGCCGTTTTCTCGGGGCTCACGCGGGATAAAGCCCAGATCGCAGCGCCCTTCCGCCACCCATTGTTCAATCTCTGAGTAATCACCCATCAGCAACTCATAATCGACGTCCGGGTGATCGGCGCGAAAGCGCGCAATCACCGGCGGCAGCACGTGGGTCGCCACACTCGAAAACGTACCGATGCAGATTTTGCCGCGCATGAGCCCACGCATCTCATCCACCCGTCGCTGCAAACGAACAAATTCCTCGCATAACGCCTCGACCGCCGGCATAACTTGCCGCCCGTCAGCAGAAAGCACTACGCCCTCGCGACTGCGGTCGAGCACCTTAAAGCCCCAATCGGCCTCAAGATCGGCCACCATACGGCTCACGCCCGACTGCGAATAGCTCAGCCGCTCGGCGGCGCGCGTAAAACTGCCGGCGCGCACGGTCTCGAGCAGCACCTGCATCTTTTGAATATTCGTTTCCACGGCACCCCTCCATCTTTGCATGAGTTTTTGTCATGTTAGCCATGCATTATATTCGCTTTTCTTCTAAAGCCAGTTCACCCATAGTGAAGATGCTCGGATATAGAGGGGATGTCAGCGCATGAACAACGGACTGTTTACGTACTTAGCAGCATTGCTATTGTTTGGCTCCAACGGCATTGTCGCCGCTGCCATCGCGTTGCCGAGCTCCGATATCGTGCTACTGCGTACGTTTTTGGGCGCACTCTCGCTTGTCACCATTCTCGCCATCACCCAACGCCATAAGTTGCAGGCGCCATCTCGCCCCCGCGAAGCCGCAGCCCTCCTCCTTTCGGGAGCCGCGCTGGGCGCCAGCTGGATTTTTCTGTTCCGCGCCTACCAGACGATCGGCGTCGGCGTATCCTCGCTGCTGTACTACTGCGGCCCCATCATCGTCATGGCGCTCTCGCCGTTTATCTTTGGCGAAAAACTGACCGGCAGCAAAATCGCCGGCTTTATCGCCGTCGCCTGCGGCGCTTTTCTCATTGCAGCGCAAGGTCTCGGCGGCAACATGCCCATTGCGGGCATCGTCTGCGGCATCGCCTCGGCATTTTGCTATGCGCTGATGGTCATCGCTAGCAAGGGTGCGCCGCACATCGAGGGTCTCGAGAACTCCACGCTCCAGGTGAGTGCCGCCTTTGTGACCGCGCTGTTCCTCACGCTCATCACGCAGAGCGCTCCCTCATTCCTGTCCACCGGTGTCGCCGCCAGTATTGATTGGCGCGCCGTTGCCATGCTCGGCATTGTCAACACCGGCATCGGTTGCCTGCTCTACTTTAGCGCCGTCGCCAAACTGCCCGTGCAGACCGTCGCCGTCGTCGGCTACCTCGAGCCGCTTTCGGCGGTCGTGTTCTCGGCCGTCCTTTTGGGCGAAGCCATAACACCGGTCCGCCTGATGGGTGCCGCGCTTATCATCGGCGGCGCGATTTTTTGCGAACTCGCCGGCAAACGTGCAAGCGCCAAGGCTGGCATCGCCCAGACAGCGCGTGCTTAATAGCCCTGCTCTGAAATGCTACCTGCGTATATGAATAATCCCCAGATGGGGATTATTGTCTAAAACACCCCGATGTGCCAAACTGCTCTTATATGTATAAAGATGGCATAAAGGTCTACTGCTCTTGGCAGAGACCGGATGTCTAAGGGAGTCCACGTGGCACACAACAAGCTGGAGGCAAGCCTCCAAGACCAGCATAGTCAGGGCGGGCATGGCGCCATCCCCCTCTCCGCTGGCATGTTGCTCGTAACGCTCGGCGTCGTCTATGGTGACATCGGCACGAGCCCCATGTACACCATGAAATCAATCGTCGCCAACAACGGCGGCATCGGTACCGTCAGCGAGGACATGATCCTGGGCGCGCTTTCGCTCGTCATCTGGACCATGACGCTCGTGACCACGGTCAAGTACGTGGTAATCGCCATGAAGGCCGACAACCACAACGAAGGCGGCATCTTCGCCCTGTTCAGCCTCGTACGCAAGGTGGCACCATGGCTGATTCTGCCCGCCATGATCGGCGGTGCGGCACTGCTTGCCGACGGCATCCTCACCCCCGCCGTCACGGTCACCACAGCCATCGAGGGTCTGCGCACCATCGAATGGGGCCATGCGCTTTTGGGTGACGGCCAGACCAACGTCATCATTATTACCATCATCATTATCTGCGGCCTATTTGCCATGCAGCGCGCCGGCACCTCGTCAATCGGCAAGCTCTTCGGCCCGCTCATGACGCTGTGGTTCCTGTTCCTGGCAGGCGCCGGTCTGTTCAACATGCTCGGCAACCTGTCCATCTTGCGCGCGCTCAACCCCATCCGCGGCATTATGTTCCTGTTCTCGCCCATCAACCACTCGGGCATTATGGTGCTCGGCTTTGTCTTCCTGTCGACAACCGGTGCCGAGGCACTCTACTCGGACATGGGCCACGTGGGCAAGGCAAACATTTACGCATCCTGGCCGTTCGTAAAGGCGGCCCTCATCCTTAACTATCTGGGTCAGGGAGCATGGCTGCTCGCCAATAACTCCAACCCGCAGATGCTCGCAATGGATATCGTCAACCCGTTCTACATGATGCTTCCCGAGCCCCTGCGCCCCTTTGCCATCGTGCTTTCGGCCGTGGCGGCCATCATCGCCTCGCAGGCGCTCATCACCGGCTCGTTCTCGCTGGTATCCGAGGCAACGCGTCTCAACCTTATGCCGCATCTGCGCATCCACTACCCCAGCGACACCAAGGGCCAGCTCTATATTCCGCTCGTCAACAACATCATGTGGGTCGGCTGCATCTTCATCGTGCTGCTGTTCCAAAACTCCGAGCGCATGGAGAGCGCCTACGGCCTCGCCATTACCGTGACCATGCTCATGACCACGACGCTTTTGACGAGCTATATCGCTGGCATTCTCAAGCACAAGCTGGGCGCCTGCGTCTTCGCCCTGCTCTTCGGTGCCATTGAGCTGTGCTTCTTTGCCTCGTGCCTCACCATGTTCTTTGACGGCGGCTATGTGATGATCTTCCTGGCCGCACTGCTGTTTGGCCTTATGTACGTGTGGCGCCGTGGCACCGCCATCGAGCGCACGCAGACGATTCTGTTGCCCGTCTCCAAGTACATCGATCAGCTCAACCGCCTGCGCAACGACGAGACCTATCCCGTGCTCGCCGACAATCTGGTATTTCTCACCAACAGCCCCGACCCGCTCACGCTCGACCGCGACGTGCTCTATTCCATCCTGGATAAGCATCCCAAGCGCGCCAAGGCATATTGGTTCATTAACGTGCACGTTACCGACGAACCCTATACGCACGAGTATTCCGTCGAGACCTTTGGCACGGACTTCCTCTTCCGCGTTCGCCTGGACCTGGGCTTTAAAGTCAACCAGCGCGTCAACGCTTATCTGCGTCAGATCGTCGGCGACTTGATGGCATCGGGCGAGCTGCCGCCGCAACATCACACCTACTCCATCTACGAGACACGCGGCAACGTGGGTGACTTCCGCTTTTGCATGCTGCGCAAGATGCTTGCCCCCGAAACGGACATCAACCGCAATGACCACCGCGTGATGGCCATCAAGTACGCCGTCCGCCGCGCCTGCGGAAGCCCGGCACGCTGGTACGGTCTCGAGAACTCGGCCATCATCATCGAGTACGTGCCGCTGTTTGCCCGCATGCGCCCGGCCGTTAAGCTCGTGCGCACCCAGGTGCCGCTCGAGGTTCAGATCGAAGAGGCCGAGGAAATGGAAGTCGACATCTTCTCGGACGACTTGGTCAACGGCAACGAAGCCGGTAAGGACATGAACGTCGATCCCACCGAGTTGCTCGAGAGCGTCGCCGATACGCCCGAACAGCAACAGCTCGACGGCCTCGAGAACGAACAACTCAACGACGCCAACTTCTAGCGACGTCACAAATCAACGACAGCGGCCCTGCACCTCACGGGAGATGCAGGGCCGCTTTGCATTGCGGTAAAGCTATCGGCTACGAACGACGCGGCTCGGGAACCACGAGTCTATCGGGGCTCGCGCCCTCGGCATCCATCAGGCTCACGTAGCGAATCGACGGATCCCCATACATCGCGTAGTAATAATTGCCCGTGCGCGCGCTAAAGCATCCGGTGTAGATAGTCTTCTCGAACTTGCCATCGCCCATCCTGGACGCTCCCTCGATCATCACCACGCCCTCGAGCGAGCGGAACATGCGAACGACGTTTTCGGTCTCGCTCTCCTTTTGCGGGTAATTGGCATTGAGGTACGCCGCCTTTACAAAACGGCTCGGCGAATAGCAATCGCCCGGAATGCCGCGCATGCCGGCACCGGCTCCATAGGGCTTGAGCTCGGCGCCACGCCATGTCGCCGTCTGCGGAAAATCGCTTGTGGCAGTGATATAGGTGCGTAGGTTTTCCATATGCCACGGGAAGGTCGGCTGATTGGCAAGGGTGTCGACCGGATCGTCGTATACATGCAGGCCGTCAGTCATCATCTCGACCACGATGCTGCGCTGGCTGTCGCCGATAATCCAATGGAGCAGTGACACGCCCAGCCCCTCTCCGGCAGATTTGGCGACAATCACCGTGTCGCGCAGCGCGGCCTCGACCTCATCGACCGTCGAGAACGTCGCTGCCACCCACAGGGGAAACTCATAGGCCGCGATATTGGTCTTGCCGTCGACAGGGCCCTCGGCATACTCGGCATAACCCGGGAAATTGAGACCCGCCACGGCGAGGCCCGCATCGTTGCCGCAATCGAAGAACATAGGGTAGTTCCTGTAATCGATGCACATACCGATCACCGCGTGCGCCGCTGTCGCGTCGTCGATAAACGAATACGGAATGTGAAACCCGCGCGGCATCACGCGAACCTGTTGGCCGTAGTCAAAGCTCCAGTCGAGATTGCGACCCAGATACATGTGGCCAGAATTATCGGTAAATCGAATACTCGTACACATAGCGCCTCCTAGCTTTACGTTCTTGCTAATTTCATTGTCTCCAAACAAAAAGGCGCTAAACACAAAAGCCCGGACATGACAACAATGTCATGCCCGGACTATTCAAACAGGATAAACTCAACCAAGTTAACCCCGCAGGTCGTCTAAGGGGTCAAAGTGCCGCAGATTGCCACGAAAGAGGAGCGAAGCGTACTTAAGGTACGCGAGCGACGATTGAGCGGCAAGGTGCGGTGCTTTGGTCCCCTTAGACCAACTTTCCAAGACAGTGATCGATCATATGCTGGATCATCTGTGCCTCAAAGCCCGCGTAGTCGCGGCGGCACTCCTTCATCTTGCCGTCGACAATCTGGTCAAAGGCAACCTTGCACTTGATATAGCGCGTGGACTTGGTGACCTCCTCGTGCGTCAGGCAGCTCTCCTCCATCTTGCTGGCACCCAGGCCAAACACCAGACGGGGGTTGTAGAGCACATGGGGCTCGCCGGCGTCGTCCAGATAGACGCAGACCTTCTTGGTGACGCCGATCTGGTTGGCGGCAAGGCAGCCGGCATCGTCGAGCGACTTGATGGTATCGATCAGGTCCTGTGCCACCGACTCGTCCTCGACGGTCGCGACCTCGCAACGCTGGGACAGAATAGCCTCGTCGTGGCAGAGCTCTTTAATCATACGTTCCTCCATAGGGGTCGTTGTAACTGCTTAAGTATACGGTACCCACACATTTTCATGCGAAAAATACCGTCCGTCTGCTACAAAGCGCCGAACATCAACATGCGAGGAACATCAACCTTTCAAAGGCGATATAGTAGTTGAGTTCGTGTCAATCGGCCTAAACTCGGGGCCGAACAAGGAAAGGGTATGCATGGACGAACTTTTTCACGTCAGTGAGCGCAAGTCCACAATCGGGACCGAACTTCGCGCTGGACTGACAACATTCCTGGCGATGGCCTACATCATCGCCGTCAACCCTGCGGTGCTCTCGGGCGCCGGCATCGATGCGGGAGCGCTCGCCTGCGCCACCTGCCTGGGCGCCGGCATCATGACCATCTGCATGGGCATCTTCGCCAACCGCCCGCTCGCCTGCGCGTCGGGCTTAGGCGTCAACGCGATGATCGCCGGAATCACCACCACCGTCTGCGGCGGTGACTGGCACGTGGCCATGAGCGTCATCTTCCTTGAGGGCGTCGTCATCTTGCTGCTCGTGCTTTGTGGCCTGCGCGAGGCCATCATGGACGCCATCCCGGTTGTCCTGCGTCACGCCATCTCGGTGGGCCTGGGCCTGTTCATCGCCATGATTGGCCTGTGCGATGCCGGCATTATCACCGCTGGCGCCGGCACACTCGTCGGTCTGGGCGACATCACCTCCCCCACCTTCATCGTCGGCATCATCTCCATCCTGGTGACAGTCGCCCTCGCCTGCCGCAACGTCCCCGGCTCGCTGCTCATCGGCATCGTCGTCGCCGTCATCGCCGGTATCCCCCTAGGTGTGACCCAGGCTCCGACCGGTATCATCGCCCCGCTCGACTTCTCGAGCATCGGTGGCCCCATCGCCGACGCCGGCGGCGTGCCCGCCATCGTCAAGGTCCTTACCGACCCCGCGCTCCTCGTCATCTCGTTCTCTCTGCTCATGAGTGACTTCTTCGACACCATGGGCACCGCGATGGCCGTGGCCAAGCAGGGCGAGTTCCTCACCGACGACGGCAACGTCGAGAATATCAAGGAGATCCTGATCGTCGACTCCGCCGCCGCTGCTGTGGGCGGTTTCATGGGCGTCTCCTCCATCACCACCTTCGTCGAGTCCACCTCTGGCGCTGCCGACGGTGGCCGCACGGGCCTCACCTCCGTCACCACCGGCGTGCTGTTCATTCTCGCCGCGTTCTTCTCCCCCATCGTCACCATCGTTTCCAGCGCCGCCACCTGCGGTGCTCTGGTCTACGTCGGCTACCTCATGATGAGCGAGGCCTCCGAGATCGACTGGTCCGACGTGTCGCAGGGTTTCCCGGCGTTCATGATTGTCGCCGGCGTGCCCTTCACCTACTCCATCTCTGCCGGCATTGGCCTAGGCTTTATCGCCTACGTGATCGTCGCGCTCTTTAAGGGCGAGGCCTCCAAGATCAAGCCGCTCATGTGGATCGCAGCTCTCGCCTTCCTCGTCTACTTCTTCGTAGCGTAACGGCATAGTCTGCTAAAACAGAACACCAAAGCGCGGAGTCGCATCGAGCGGCTCCGCGCTTTTCTTTTAAAGCCAGGCAACGCACAGACGCGCGATGTTTTGCTTCCCAAGTTTTGGACATTTTGCCCTCCAAACGGCACTACCGCCGGCTACATCCTGCAGATATGCTGGGCTTAATCGCATAGGCCCTATGAGGATGGGAGTAACCATGGCCGCCTTGTTCACGACCCCCAAGCGCAATGACAAAACCTCTGGAGCCCATTTTGTCGAGCCCGACGTGTGCCGTCGCACGCTGCTCGCACACGGCAGCTGGCGCCGCGTGACGCGCCGCATCGTCTGCGGCCTGGCCTGCGCGCTCACGGTGAGCTCGCTGCTCATGCCGAGCGTCTCGCTCGCGGCCGAGTGGGTGGACGTCGGCGGCGTCCGCCACGAAGCGGCCGCGGGGCCCGCGGGAGACGCCGCCGGCACCTGGAGCTGGGACGGCGCCGATGACATGAAGCTCAACGGCTATAACGGCGGCGCGATCGAGGCAGCGGGCAAGCTCAACGTGAGCTACGAGGGCGACAACATCGTCACTAACGGCGACGGCCGCGGCATCAAGGTTAAGGATGGCGCGAACGAGAACGCCGAGCTTAATATTCAGGGCGACGCGTCCAGCACGCTCAACGTGACATCTTCTCGTGACGCCATCACTTCCGTCGGCAGCATCAACATCGACGGCGCTGGCACTGTCAACGCCACGAGCACCGAGCACGATGCCATCGATGCCGGGGGCGATGTCACCATCAAGGGCTCGGGAAACGTTAACGCCACGGGCGATTCGGATGGCATCAGGGCCGACGGCAACATCACGATCGACAACAGCGGAACCGTCACCGCCAAGGCCACCGAGGATCAGGGTATCGATGCTAACGAGAACCTCATCATAAAGGGCGGCGGCAAGGTAGAGGCAAGCTCTATCAAAGACAATGCGATTTGGGCCGACGGCAACATCGAGATCTCGGGTGGCAGCCAGGTCAAGGCAAGCTCCGAGGAAGACGCCACCATCGACGGTAAAAACAGCCTCACGGTCACGAACGCTTCCCTCAACGCAAGTGGCATTGGGTATGGCATCTATGTCTACAAGGGCATCACGTTCGATGGCGCAACCGTAACGGTCCGTGCAAGTGCAGGGAACGATGAAGCCAGCGCCCTCTTCACCGACGAGGACGACATCGTCATCAAGAACGGCTCGATCGTGGATGCGTTCGCAGAAGGCCAGTTCTCGACCGCAATCTTCACCAGAAACTACTACCCCAACGAAGCGGGTGGTCACATCTACATTAGTGACTCCGTTGTCAAGGCTATAGCCCGCTATGTCGAGTCCGGTAGCGACGGCCCCGATCACTACAGCAACGACCAAAGTGGCGCGGTCATTCCCGAGCATAGGGGCATGAACATCGGCATCTTTGCCCGGACCAAGGAGGGCATCACGCCCGCGACCATCTCCATTGTCCGCAGTAAGGTCACAGCTGAGGGAGACACGGCGGCAATCTTCGCCCTTGCCGTGAGCGCGGACGGCGAGACAATCGGCACCATCGAGATCGAAGGCGCTCCCATACAGACGCCCACAGGCGGCAAGATCATTGGCTATCGCAACAAGGAAGAACTCGATGACGGCATCTTCTACGTGGTGGGTCAAACCATCGGCACGGGCGACGCTGTGATCGACTCCCCCTATAACGAAGCTGTCGCCAAGAGCACGGTCATCGCGCCTCCCGAGGAGATCAAACCCGAGGAGAAGCCAGGCGAGACCAAGCCCGAGGGTTCCAAGTCCGAGGGCACGAAGACGACCAAGACCGTTGCAGTTGCAGCCACGGGAGCCAAGATCGCCGGCAAACTCGCAGCAACCGGCGACGCCTCGAGCGCAGCCATCGTGGCAGCCGCCCTTGCGGGAACAGCCGCCATCGCCGCGGGCGCCGTGGTGAGCCGCAAGCGCTCGTAAACACTTTTTCGCACGGGACGGGTGGATCGCGGCCCTTGCCTTCCTCGTCTACTTCTTCGTAGCGTAAGGGCAAGGCTGCAAAAGCTGAACAATAAAGCGCGGAGTCGCCATGCGGCCCCGCGCTTTTCTTTTAGCGCCGGTCCCTGCGCCGGCGTGCGGCCTATTTCTCCCCCATTTTGGCCATTTTGCCCTCCAAACGGCACTACCGCCGGCAACATCCAGCAGATACGCTGAATCTAGTCGTATAGGCCCTATGAGAACGGGAGCAACCATGGCAGCCTTGTTCACGACCCCCAAACGCAATGACACTACCGCCGGAACCCATGTTGCCGAACCCGACGTTCGCCGTCGCATAGGACTCGCGCACGGCAGCTGGCGCCGCGTGACGCGCCGCATCGTCTGCGGCCTGGCCTGCGCGCTCACGGTGAGCTCGCTGCTCATGCCGAGCGTCTCGCTCGCAGCGGAATGGGTCAAGGTCGGCGGCAACAAGTACAACACCGCGGCGAGCGACGAGGCCGGTACCTGGTCGTGGGACGGCGCCGACGACTTGAAGCTCAACAACTATAACGGCGGCGAGATCCAGGCCGCAGGCAAGCTCAACGTGAATTACTCGGGAACCAACATCGTCACTGCCGAATGGATCGAAAGCATCAACGTTTCTCATGGCACTAACGAGAATGCCGAGCTCAATATCCAAGGCGACGAGGGCGGCACGCTCAGCGTGACATCTACTGAGGACGCTATCCTCACCACGGGTAATATCAACATCGACGGAGCCGGATCCGTCAACGCCACGAGCACTGGGTTTGATGCCATCAATGCCGGAGGTGATCTCGCTATCAAAGGTTCGGGCAACGTCAACGCCACGGGTGCATCGGATGGCATCAGGGCAAACGGCAATATCACGATTGACGACAGCGGAGCCGTCACCGCCAGGGCTACCAAGGACAAGGGTATTGGAGCCGACAAGAACCTCACCATCAAGGGTGGCGGGACGGTCGAGGCAAGCTCAGCCGATGGTGAGGCCCTTTGGAGCGGCGACAATATCAACATCTCGGACGGCAGCCAGGTCAAGGCAAGCTCCGAGGAAGACGCTGCCGTCGAGGCCAAGGGCAGCCTCGCAGCCACAAACGCCTCCCTCAACGTAAACGGTGTTGAATATGGCGTCTATGCCCACAAGGGCATCACCCTCGATTATGCAAACGTGACGGTCCGTGCAAGTAAAGGCAGATACGGTGGCGCCAACGCCCTCTTCACCTACCAGGACGACATCGTCGTCAAGAACGGCTCCACCGTGGACGCGTTTGCAGAAGGCGAGGTTTCGGCTGCATTCTCCACCAGAAACGATCGACCCAACGAGAAGGGCGGCCACATCTACATCAGCGACTCCGTTGTCAAGGCCATAGCCCGCTATGTCGAGAACGGCGACGGCCCCATCCCCTACAGCGAAAACCAAGATGGCGAGACGAGGCGCGAACCCCAAGGCGAGAACATCGGCATCATCGCCCAGACCAGCGAGGGCGTCACACCCGCAGTCATCTCGATCATCCGCAGCAAGGTAACGGCCGAAGGAGATACAGCGGCAATCTTTGCCCGTGCCATGAGCGCTGACGGCAAGACAATCGGCACCATCAAGATTGAGAACGCCGCCATCCAGACGCCCGAAGGCGGCAAGGTCATTGACTATCGCAAGCTCCGTGACGGCATCTACGAGGCAGGCCAAGCCATCGGCACGGGCGACGCCACGGTCGACTCCCTCTATATCAAAGCAGTCGCCAAAAGTACGACCATCGCACCTCCCGAGGTAGCCAAGCCGGAAGACCCCAAGCCCGACGAGACCAAGCCCGCAGAAAGCAAGCCCGCGGAGTCCAAGCAGAACCCCAAGCCTGAGGGCTCAAAGCCGACCAAGGCCGTTGCGGCTTCAACCACGAAAGCCAAGACTACCGGCGTGCTCGCGGCAACCGGCGACACCTCGGGTGCGGCCATCGTGGCAACCGTCCTTGCGGGAACAGCCGCTATCGCCGCAGGCACCATGGCGAGCCGTAAGCGTTCTTAGACGCCTCTGCGCACATGGCAGCTCCCGCGAAGGCCCCGAGCCCCAGCACCGTTTAACAACGCCACCGCCGAGCTCCCCTCCGGCGGTGGCGTTTTCCATATGCGTCCGCAGGGGATGCACGAGATTGTCTTTGGTCTAGCCCAACCGGCATACGCTGGCGTGCGACAATTGGGGCTGCCGATATCACAACACTGAGAGAAGCCCGTCATGGAAGCGCATCAAAAGCAGATAACCGTTTATTCGAATCATACGGAAAGCGCGCCTGTCATCTACCTTCCTGTGGTCGTGGGCGACGGCAGCGAGGTTTATAAGTGTTGCCGAGAGCTCGACTGTCCGCCATTCGCCCTCGTCACCATTGGCGGGCTCGATTGGAATCGCGAGCTGAGCCCCTGGGCATGCGACGGGACCGTACGCGATGCCGAGCCTTTCGGCGGCCAAGCTGCCGATTTTCTTGATGAGCTGCTGAATCAGATAATCCCCCAGGTCGAGTCGTCGCTTCCTCAGCCGCCCACCTGGCGCGGCATTGCCGGCTACTCGCTCGCGGGCCTCTTCGCACTCTGGTCCCTCTGGCAAACCGACGCCTTTGACCGCGCCGCGAGCGCATCGGGGTCGCTATGGTTTCCCGACTTTGTCGACCGTGCCAGCACGGCCCCTTTTGCCGGCAGCCCGCAAGCCGTCTACCTGTCACTCGGCAAAAAGGAAACCAAGACGCCCAACCGCATGATGCGGCATGTACTCGACGACACACGCGCGATGGAAGCGTTGCTCGTCGAGCGCGGCATTCCAACAACGCTGGAGCTCAACCCCGGCAATCACTTTGCCCAAACCGACTTACGCATGGCCCGCGGCATCCACTGGATACTGACGCATTAAAAATGGTGCCCACACGCATATACGCATGGGCACCATATCTTGTTTTAGCTGAACGCAGCTGCTACTCAGCAGCCTCCTCAAGCTCGGAGACATCAAACTCAAAGTCGTTACCCGGCAGGATGGCGTTGAGCACGATGCCCACCAGTGAGCCCACGGCAATGCCGGACAGCGAAATGGTCACGCCGCCCAGCTCCAACACGATGGCGCCGGCGGTGCTGTACGCGATGCCGAGCGAAAGCACGAGCACCAGCGCGGCAACCAGCACGTTGCGGTTGTTCTGGAAATCGACCTGGTTCTCGATGAGGTTGCGGACGCCCACAGCGCTGATCATGCCGTAGAGCACGAGCGACACACCGCCGATAACGCATGCCGGCATGGCGGCGATGACCGCGGCGAACTTGGGGCAGAACGAAAGCACGATGGCGCAACACGCGGCAATTCGAATTACGCGCGGGTCGAACACGCGCGTCAGGGCGAGCACGCCGGTGTTCTCGCCATACGTAGTGTTGGCCGGAGCGCCAAAGAGCGAAGCCAGAATCGTGGCAAGGCCGTCGCCGAGCAGCGTGCGATGCAGACCGGGATCGGCAATGTAGTTGCGCTCGCAAGTCGAACCGATAGCAGAGATATCGCCGATATGCTCGATCATGGTCGCGAAGGCCAGCGGCATGATGGTGATGATGGCCGTCGTGGCAAGACCGTTATCGAACTGCGGCCCAAAGAGTGCAAACACGGTGTTGTCCCACACGATGGGCAGACCGACCCACGGAGCGGCGGCAACGCCCGAGAAATCAACCTCGCCGAGCGCAGCCGCAACGGCATAGCTCACCACAACGCCCAGCAAAATCGGCACGATCTTGACCATGCCACGGCCCCAGATGTTGCAGGTGACGATAACGGCAACGCCAATGACAGCCACAAGCCAGTTGGTCTGGCAGTTAGCAATAGCGGAGCTCGCCAGGATCAGACCGATCGAAATGACGATGGGGCCAGTCACCACCGGCGGGAAGAAACGCATGACACGCTTGGCGCCAAAGGCGCGGAAGAGCGCCGCAAGCACCGGATAAAGCAGGCCGGCGCAAGCAACGCCCAGACAAGCGTAGGGCAAAAGCTCGGTCTCGCCGTTGGGCGCGATTGCGGCATAACCGGCAATAAAGGCAAACGATGAGCCCAAAAATGCCGGCACCTTACCGCGCGACAGGAAGTGGAACAGCAGCGTGCCCAAACCGGCAAACAAAAGCGTTGCCGAAACCGAGAGACCGGTGAGCACGGGCACCAGCACGGTGGCGCCAAACATGGCAAACAGGTGCTGCAGACCGAGCAAAAACATGCGCGGGCGGCCGAGCGACGATGCGTCGTAGATGGCATCGCTGGCGGCGGGCGTCGAGGACTGGGACATGAGAGTCCTTTCAAAATGGAAGGGCGCTCGAGCATAGCGGATTACCTGCCCGAACGATACGATCCGAACCATTGTACGCGATGCGCCATGTCTCGCACGCGCCGTCACCTGCGAACGGTAGCGTTACTTCCAAACGCGCTCGGCAATGCGCTTGACCAGCGCGATCTTTGCCCACTGTTCGTCCTCGGTCAGTTTGTTGCCAATCTCACAGCTGGCAAAGCCGCACTGGGGCGACAGGTACAGGTTCTCGAGCGGCACATACTTTGCGGCCTCGTGGATACGTTCGACGATGGCATCCTCGTCCTCGAGCTCAGCGGCCTTGGTGGTCACCAGGCCCAGCACGACCTTCTTGCCGGGAGCGGCATACTTGAGCGGCTCAAAGCCACCGGCGCGCGGCGTATCGAACTCCAGGTAAAATGCGTCAACATCCTCGTTTGCGAACAGGTATGGCGCGATGGGGTCATAGCCACCCTCGAAGGCATAGGTAGAGTGGTAGTTACCGCGGCACACATGCGTGTTAATGACCAGGTCGTCGGGCTTGCCCTCGATAGCGGCGTTGTTGAGCGCCACGCCCAGCTCACTCACCTTTTGCAGATCAACCGGGCTCATGCCGGTCTTGGACACAAAGTCGGTATCGCAATAGATGCCCCAGGTGCAGTCATCAAACTGGATGTTGCGGCAGCCTGCAGCGTACAGGTCGGCGATCACCGTACGATAAGCGGCTGCGATGGCGTCGGCAAGTTCCTCATCGGTCTTATAGACAGCGCGCAGGCTCTCCTGCTGGCCATCGCAGCGGTCGAGCGTGACCTCAGAGAACGTCTGGATAGGCGCCGGGATGGTCTGGCGTGCAACGTGGTCCTCGCCCTCAAGTGCCTTGACAAACTTAAAGTGCTCGACGAAGGGGTGGTTCTCGCCGCTGATGGAGCCAGTCACCACGGCGGTATCGGCCGTGGTCTCCTCGTCGTGGAACATATATCCCGTACGCGAGGTGCGACGCTCGACGCCGTTCAGCCCCCACATAAAATCGAGGTGCCAGTAGCTGCGGCGAAACTCGCCATCGGTGATGACCTGCAGGCCGGCGGCCTTCTGCTTTGCCACCAAATCGCGAATAGCATCGTCCTCGACGGCCTTAAGGCCGGAAGCGTCAAGTTTACCCGCGACATAGGCGGCACGGGCATCCTTTACAGCCTGCGGACGAAGAAAACTGCCGACGATATCGGCGCGAAACGGCGCGTTCGGTTGAATCGAAGTGCTCATAGATATCTCCCTTTGCATTGGTTGCTTTACTGGGACAGAGTATGAGCGCTCATATGGCCATCGTAAAATATACGTTTATAACAGTTTGATATAGATGCTTCCTATATCAGTCTGGACTGTCATAAAGAGACTTGAACCGTGCGGAGCACAGCAGCCTAGATATGCTGACGAATCGCGTCGATATAGGCCCGACCGTAGCGCGTGAGCGTCGTGTTCTTGCGCGTAATAATGCCGATCTCCATGTACTCGTCCACGTCGAGCGGAATCGAGATAATGCCGGGGCCGTTGAGCTCGTGGCTGATCACGCCCGAGCATACCGTGTAGCCGTTGAGGCCCATGGCCAAATTGAACAGCGTCGCACGGTCACGCACGCGGATATTCTTGCGACGCTCAAAGGTCGAGGTCAGCTCCTCGGAATAGTAAAACGAGTTGTAGCTGCCCTGCTCGTAGGACAGGAACGGGTAGTCTTCCAGATCCTCGAGCGTCACGCTGGAGCGGTCCGCCAGCGGATGGTCGGCGCAGACGAAGACATGCGGCGTGGCGCAGAAGAGTCCTTCGAACACGAGCTCGTTGGCCACCAGCATGCGCTCGATGACCTCGCGGTTATGCTCGGATAAGTACAGGATGCCCAGTTCGCTTTTCATATGCGCGACATCCTCGATAATCTCGTGAGTCTGCTCCTCGCGCAGGGTGAAGTCGTAACGCGCGGCATCGAACTCGCGGATCACGTCGACAAACGCGTTGACGGCAAAGGAATAATGCTGGCAGCTCACACTAAAGTGCGGCACCTGCTCGGATGCGCCCTTGTACTTGCCCTCGAGCAGGTCGGCCTGGTCGAGTACCTGGCGCGCATAGCCCAAGAAGGTCTCGCCTTCCTCGGACACAATGACGCCCTTGTTGGTGCGCTCAAAGATGTGCACACCCATCTCGTTTTCGAGATCGCGAATCGACGCGGTAATCGAAGGCTGCGACACAAAGAGACGGCGCGAGGCCTCGGTAATGCTGCCGCATTCGGCAACTTTGACGACATATCTGAGCTGCTGGAGCTTCATGGCTGTCTCCTTAGCTGTTCGCGAGATTCGCGTCGGCTGCACCCTCCTGACGCATAAACGACGGCATCTCCCCCGTCGCGGCGCAGGCGGCAATCTGATGCAGAGCCCCGGCAACCGCATCATCTGCCGCAGCGCCGATATGCCAGCGTGCGGCAGCCGTGACGGCCTCGTTGGCATTGGCGACTGCAACGGAGTTGGGAACGGCATCGATCATGGGCAAATCGTTATCGGAATCGCCGAATACGGCCACCTCGTCGGGCGTCAGGCCCAAAGCGTGCGCCAGCTCCAGCGCAGCGCAGCCCTTGTCCCAACCATCCGGAAGGATGTCGAACAGGCGCACTCGGTTGTTGGGAAACACGAGCGAGAGTTCCGGCACCTCAGCGGCAACGCGCTCGCGTAGCTCCGCGAGCTCCTCACGCGAACGGGCACTCCAGATATTCGCCTTAAACACCGGCGCGTCATCGACGACGGGACGGCACGGGGCCTCTTCGCCTTTGAGCCACGCATTGCCGCCCGACTCCATAGCGCGACGCACACGCTCGGGATTGCTCGTCACGCAATAGGCATCGTTGCCCCAAAAGTCATCGCCCAGGCTGTAGACTTTTAGAAATGTATCGTCGGTCTCTTGCTCCAGATAGTCGGCCAAACGCATCAGAGCATCGTTGTCGATTGCGCGCGAGGCGACTACTTCGCCGTCGACAAACATCACCTGGCCGTTACAGAACGCACCGGTCGAAAAACACTCGGAACGGTTTTTGAACATCCAGCCCATCGCGGACGGCTGACGACCCGAAACCGGCCCAAAGTGCAGACCCGCCGTCTGCATGGCATGAATACCCTCAATGGCGTAGTCGCTGGCGCCGTCATGCCCGGCTGGAATCAGCGTATCGTCCATATCGGTCAGCACAAGTTTGATCATAGAGTCCCCCAGTCATTTTCACCGCAACCATTGTAACGGTGCGCTAGTATAGGGAACAACAGATTCGATGCGGGAGTGCCGGCGGTGCAAACCACAAGGCTGAGAGGGCAATGGGCCCAATCCTTTGAACCTGTCAGTTAATGCTGGCGTAGGGAGCATGCCGCCTTTACAGGGGCGCTGTCTATGCACAGCGCCCCTTTTCTATGCCAAGGAGGCATGTGCAGTGATTGATTCGGAACAGCTTAAGCAACATGTGATCAAGGCCGTGAATGAGATTCGCGCTACCAATCCGATGGCCGGTTCCATCACCAACACGGTGACGATCGACTTTGTCGCCAACGCACAGCTCGCCGTGGGCGGATCGGCCGCCATGGTCTATCTGCCCGACGAGGGCGAGGCACTC
The DNA here is from genome assembly GCA_900551365.1 of uncultured Collinsella sp. Taxonomy (GTDB): domain Bacteria; phylum Actinomycetota; class Coriobacteriia; order Coriobacteriales; family Coriobacteriaceae; genus Collinsella. Next base: position 58,128 of record URVZ01000002.1, on the reverse strand, counting down.
GTTGCCGGCGGCGGCGCCATCTATCTCAATATGGGCACGCTCTTCCCCATCTACGAGCAGACGATTCCCCGCGCGGCCAAGGCGGCACACGACGCCGGCAAGCCCTGGGTACTCGATCCGGTTGGCCTGGGTATCGGTAGCCTGCGCACCCAGCTGGTAAACGAGCTCAAGCAGTACAAGCCCGCCATCGTGCGCGGCAACGCCTCCGAGATTATCGCGCTCGCCGGCCTGTGGGGTCTTGAGGGCGAGGCGGCCGATCTGAGCCGCGTGCGCGGTGTCGATACCACCGACACGGTCGACGCCGCCCGCGATGCCGCCGTGGCGCTCGCCCGCTACACCGGCGGCGCCGTAGTGGTCTCGGGCGAAGTCGACCTGATTACCGACGGCACAACCGTGGCCAAGTCCCACGGCGGCAGCCCGCTCATGTCCAAGATCACCGGTTGCGGCTGCTCGCAGGGCGGCGTGCTGGCCGTGTATGCCTGCGCCGCCGATCCGTTTACGGCAGCCGTCTGCGGCACCGCCGTCTACAACGTTGCCGGCACGCGTGCCGCCGCTGTCGCCGATGCCCCGGCAAGCTTTAAGGTTGCCTTTATCGATGAGCTCTACCGCGCGACCGCCCAAGACATCGCTGATAACAAACTCGAGCTCGAGGAGGCATAAGCCATGTCCGAGCCCGCAACCAATGCCGGCATGAACACGCTCGTCGCTGTGGCCATCGCCCCATGCGGCACCGGCGATGAGCTATCCGCCGAGGTCGCCGAGGTCGTGCGCGTCATTCGCGAGAGCGGCCTTCCCAACCGCACTACCTCGATGTTCACCGAGATCGAGGGCGACTGGGACGAGGTCATGCAGGTCGTGCGCGACGCAACCTTTGTGTTGGCGAGCAAGGGCATCCGCACCGAAGTCGTGCTCAAAGCCGATATCCGGCCCGGATTTACCGACACCATGACCGGCAAGCTCGAGCGCATGGAAGCACAGATCAAGAAGCAGGAGGAAGCACGATGAGCATCCGCGACAACCTTGATATCTCGGCCTATCTGGTACTCGGCCCCGAAAACACGCTGGGACGTCCCGTGGGCAATGTGGTGGCCCAGGCGCTCGACGCAGGCTTTACCTGCATCCAGGTGCGCTCCAAAGTGGCAAGCGCCCGCGAGATCATTGCGCTGACCGGCGACGCCGCGCAGGCTATCGCCCGTGCGGGCAAGACCGGTCAGGTCGCCCTGCTCATCGACGACCGTCTGGACTGCGTACTCGCCGCGCGCGAGCAGGGTATTGCTGTCGATGGCGTGCACGTGGGCCAGAGCGATATTCCCGTCGAGGTCTGCCGCAAACTTTTGGGCCCCGATGCCATCGTGGGCCTTTCGGCCCGCTGCGAGGAGATGCTCGAGTACGTCAAGACCGCCGACATGAGCCTGGTCGACTACCTGGGCATCGGCCCGCTCCACGAGACCGAGACCAAGCGCGACTGCGGACGCGCGGCCGACGGCTCTATCATCACCAAGAGCTTTGAGGACCTGGCCGCACTCCACGCGGCAAGCCCCGTGCCCATCGTGGTGGGCGGCGGCGTTAAGACAGCCGACTTGCCGCAGCTTAAGGCCACCGGCGTCGACGGCTTCTTTGTGGTGAGCGCCGTCTGCAGCGCCGACGACCCCTACGCCGCGGCCAAGGAGCTTGTCGACACCTGGCAGCAAGCATAGGCATAGGCCGAGCAGCTGATTCGCAGCCTCATATCTTCAGCAATGGAAAGCGCATCCCAGTTTGGACGTCCATTCTGGGATGCGCTTTCCGTATGCGACCCTTACCCCGCCAGATACGCTTCCAGCGCGGGCAAGGTCACCTCCGCATCGTGGCGGCCGACCTGGTAGATGCGCTCGAGCTCATCCGGTTCGCGGCACAGCGACGGCACCTTCACCGATTCGCTCGGCCGTACCACAAAGATTTCGCCGGCAGCCTCGCGACGTGCCAGGTCATCGAGCGTGGCATTGTAGACCTCATGCCGATGCTCAAGCGCTGCAACAAATTCCGGGTAGTGACGGAACACGCGCCGCAGCATGGGCATCACGCTGTTAGGCTGCTTCACAAAGCCCGCCGGCTGCGTGAGTACCACGATATTGCGGTCATACCCCTGCGCAAACAGCCATGCGCTGGGAATAGAATCAGCCACGCCACCATCCAGATACTTACGGCCCTCAATGACGACAGAACGCGTCGCCACAGGAATCGCCGACGATGCCCGAATCCACTCGATATCGTGCTCGTCGCCATACGGCAAATCGTGATAGACAGCCTTGCCCGTCTCGATATCGGTACACACGCACGTAAATCGCATGGGGCAGGCGCGATACGCCTCCAAGTCGATGGGGTCGCGCTCGATAGGCACCTCGTGATAGGCAAAATCGGCATTGAACATATCGCCGGTCCGCAGCCAGCTTGCTACACCCGCATAGCGCTTATCGGCACAATAGGCCTTGTTATAGCGAATGGCGCGGCCGATCTGGCGCGATTTAAAGTTGTAGCCAAACGCCGCGCCCGCCGAGACACCCACCATATGATCGCAGGCCAAACCGTGCTCCATCCAGACGTCGAGCACGCCCGCGGTATACATACCGCGGTAGCCGCCTCCCTCGAGCGCAAGCCCCACTGTACGCGTCATATTTGGCTGTGCCATGCGACCATCTCCGTCCCCGCAAATTTAAACGGAACAAGTATACCCGTCAACATATATCGTCTCAGTCGCATTTTCATCGAACATCGCATCGTCGCGCTACCGCCTGTCGAATAATAGCCGCTCACAGCATGTGCACCCATATATAATTGTGTACTGTTGTTTACACTACTCAGCTGTTATCAACAGCGAACATTAGCCGACAAATTAACTCAACAACGCAGCAAGGCGGGGGCCTGGATACATGCAAAACGCCGAGCAACGACGCGTGTACACAACGAGCTCGCCCGACGCAATCCGCCCCGACCTCAGAAAGCCGCTTAGAACATGGATACTGTCAGCAATTACACCGAAACGCTCGAAAAGACCGTCCATGACCTTCTCGAGCGGCAGGAGGATCTGATCAGGACTGCCTTTACCGACCAGCTTACTGGGCTTGGCAACCGTGGCGGCTTTACCCGTTCCCTCGAGGAACTCTGGGAGCAGGACGCCCCCGTTACCATGGCGTTCATCGATATCGACAATCTCAAGCACTGCAACGACGTCTTTGGGCATGACGAGGGCAACCGCTATATCTTGCAGGTAAGTCTCTATCTTAAGCTGTATATGAAGGTGGGCGAAGCGGCGTTTCGCATAGGCGGCGACGAGTTTGCCATCCTATCTACGATTGCAACCGAGGACGACCTCGCCGAACGTCTGAAACACTGCCGAACGGTTCTGCTCAAAAACAACGATTCCGAGATGCCCCGCTCGTTTAGCTACGGAGTGTCACATGCCGACCCCGCCCTGGGCGAAGCTTCCAATCGCATGACGCTCGATGCCGACCATCGCATGTACGACTACAAGCTACGTCATGCCATGCACCTCGATCGACGCAATATCACGCAAGTTCACGCCGACGACTTCGAAATAAGCGATCGTATTTTTGACGCCTTTTCGATGCTCAACGAGGGCCGTTATTTCTTTATCGAGAACTTGGACAAACATCGCACCCTTTGGTCACAAGGTGCCTTGCGCGATCTTGGCCTTCCCTCGGAGCACATAGACAACTGTCGCGATTACTGGAAAACGCGCGTCCATCCCGACGACCTTGAGGCCTGCATCAACGACATCGACCAAGTCTACAACGGCACCAAGCACCGTCGCGTCATGCAGTATCGTGTGCGCAACGCCGTCGGCGACTACGTCCTTTGCCGTGCTCGCGGGTTTCGTATCGACGGCGACGGAAATGTCCCCTCGCTCTATGTCGGCGAGCTCGTCAACCACTCACTTGCCGAAACCGTCGATGCCGCCACAGGTCTCGGAACGCAGCGAATGCTGGCCAACGCCATCGACGCCTGCCGCCGCGATCGTTGCGAGACAGGGCTTATAGCGGTGCGCGTTCGTGGCACGACAAAGCTCAACGAGCTCTACGGGGCCGAGGCTGTCGACAACATGCTTGCCGAATACGCAGGCCGCATGCTGTCGATCACCCGCGGCAGGAGCCGGGTCTACCGTTCACGAAGCGTCCAGTTCGTCGTGCTCAGCAACGACCTGAACCACGAGGCATTCGAGCAACTGACCCGCCACCTTAAAGAGGCCGTTTTCGCTCCTGTTCGAATCGCAGGCGACACCATTACTCCCGTCTGTCTTGTCGTCCCGGCCTTTTACGAGCACTTAACCCATCAAGCGACCGCCGTTTTAGGCGAACTCGACCGTCGCCTTCGCACGGCCGGCGGGCTTGTTCCCAACGACAGCCTCCCCATACCCGAGGCGGAGCGCAAAAGCGCCATAGCCGAACGTATCGACTCGCTCACGGGCCTCTATCGACCCAGCGAGTTTATGCGGCGCGCCAACGCATTTCTCGAGGCAAGGCGCAACGGTACCTGGTGCATCGCCACGGTCGACATGGGCCACATGCGCCTGTTTAATGAATGGCACGGCCAGGCCGAGGGCGACCGCGTACTCGCCGATGTGGGCACGGTCCTCAAGGACATCGAGAATGCCGATATGGGCGTCGCAGGGTACTGGGGCCAAGATGACTTTTGTGTACTCATCCCCTTTAAGCACATCACCGTCCATCAAATCTACAACCGCGTTCGTGAGGCAGTAGCCAGGCATGATGACGGCGTAGGTTTCTGGCCGTCCATGGGCGTTTACCCCATCGACTCCAATGAGGAAATCACCATCGATGCGCAGGCAAAGGCCATGTTTACCAATCGACGCGCAAAAAACGACTTTAAGGAGCGCATTGCCATTTTCCGCCCCGCGGAGTACGAGCGCGAAGTCGCGTTCCACCGCACGCTGACCGAATTCCAGTACGCGCTGTCAAATGGTCGCATCACGTACTATCTTCAGCCCCAGGTCGATATGGAAACCGGCGAGATTATTGGCGCCGAAGCACTCACCCGCTGGATTGACAAGGACGGCTCTCTCATTTCGCCCGCAACGTTTATCCCCGCACTCGAGGAAAGCGGCTTTGTAGTGACGCTCGACAAGTACATTTGGCAGGGTGTCGCCATATGGCTTCGCGAGCGTCTCGATCGCCGTCTTCGCGTGGTTCCGGTCTCGCTTAATGTGTCGCGCGTGGATATCCTTGCCTGCGACGTTGCCGAACATATGGGGGCGCTCGCCGCCCAATACAACCTACCGCCCGAGCTCATGCGTATCGAGATCACCGAGACGGCTTATACGGGAGAATCCGAGGCCGTGGATAAGCTGACCGCAGATCTGCACACCCGCGGCTTCTCGACCTATATGGACGATTTTGGCACCGGTCAGTCCACGCTCGCGATGCTCAAGAACGTCAACGTCGACGTCATCAAGCTCGACCGCACCTTTGTGCCCACCGACCGCGATCAAGGCCGCAGCACGCAAATCATTTCATCGATGCTCGAAATGGCGCAGTCGCTCCATCTGCCCGTCGTGGTCGAAGGCGTCGAGACAAATGAGCAGGCAAACATGCTACGACAAATGGGCGCCCGCTACGCTCAGGGCTTCCTCTACTACCGCCCCATGCCGGCGAAGGATTTTGAGGCATTGCTCGATGGCGGCAATAACAACTGATACGCTCGCGCGCAAAACGCCACCGTCGAAGGGTCATTTGTCTCCATTAGCTAACTTATATCCCCAATTCAAACCGAATTGGGGATATGATACAAACCGTTGTTCCGCCCAAGGAGGTTATCCATCATGAACGAGTCGTATCGCCTGGGCGAGCAATCGATTATTGCCTATCTTCAGCGACTTGCAAACGGCGTCTCGACCGCTGAACTCGATGTTGCCGCGCTGCCTGCTGAGCTACGCGCCGTTGGCGAGCAACTGCAAAAGACGCACGCCATCCTGCAGCAAGAGCGCCGGCTGCTTGAGAGCAACGCCTATATCGACCCGCTCACCAACTTGGGCAACCGCAACGGATTCGACCGTCACGTCGAGCAACTCTGGCACAAAGGCGACCCCTTCACCTGCGCCTATATTGACATCGACCATCTCAAACATTGCAATGATAGGTTTGGCCACGCCGAAGGCAATCGCTATATTCTGGGCATCTGCCGCACGCTCTCCGAAACCATGGAGCACGATGAGATGCTGTTCCGTATCGGTGGAGACGAGTTTGTGCTTATCTCGCTCTCCGCAAACGAGACTGAACTCGAGCAGCGCTTGGAGCAGGTACGTGCTGGGCTGATCGAGGCGAGCTCAGGTGGCAAGGCGCCCATGATCGGCAGCTTTAGTTTTGGCTGCTCGCGCGTCGATCCACTTGCCGGCGACACGCGTCGCCAGATGACGATGGATGCCGATCGCAAGATGTATCGCTATAAGCTTATGCATCGTGTGCAGCAACCGAAAGACGATGACGCGCCGCAACGCCCAATCGTCGATCAGCTTCCCTGCAACGACCGGGTGTTCCAAGCGATCTCCATGAGCTCCGAGACGCGCTATCCCTTTATCCTCAATCTCGATACGGGCGAATCGCAATGGTCGGTTAACGCCGTGCGCGATTTTGACCTGCCCTCCCAGCACCCTTTTAACTCACTCGACATGTGGCTCGCCCGCGTTCATCCCGAAGACCGCGACAACGTACGCGCCGAGCTCGACATGGTGATAAACAGCACGTGGCACTTCCACTACATGCAGTATCGCGTAATGGATGCCACCGGAACGTACGTGCTTTGTGACTGCACGGGCTACCGCTTGGACGGCACCGATACCGAGCCCAGCATGTATGTGGGCATTATCGTCAACCGAAGCCTAGCGGATACGACCGACTCGGTAACGGGCCTGGGCGATGTCCACGCACTGGTCAACGCTATTGGAGAGATGCGCCACGTGCCGCACGAGGCAGGCTTAATTGCCATTAAGGTCGACGATATCGCCGAGGTCAATGCCCGCTTTGGATTCGATGCAGGCGACCGCGTGCTCGCCGAAAGCGCCGCCTGCCTCATGGATTGTTCGCGCGGCAAGGGCCGCCTGTTCCGCTCGACGGGGCCGATGTTCGTGGCACTCTTCGATGAGCTCGGCCCCGAGGCGATCGACGAGATCGCAAGCGACATCGAACGGTTCCTGGGTTCTCCCGTGCTCATCGGCTCGCTTGAATATCAGCCGCCCATTCGCGTGGCCACGCTCCATCTGGACGGCGTCGACCGTCAGCCCGTTTCCATTTTGAACGAGCTCAAAGCGTTGCTCGGGAAAGCCGTGCAGGTGCCAGGTACCAAACTGGATTAACGCCGCGCCCGCGCCGCCTCCCCCATCGTGCGATAATCCTCTGCAGAAGTCACCAAAAGCAGAGGGAGTTTGTGATGAAGGTTCTTTTAGTCAATGGCAGCCCCAAGGCAAACGGCAACACTGCCCGCGCTCTCGCCGAGATCGCAGAGCAGCTCAATGCCGAAGGCATTGATACCGAGGTGTTTCAGCTAGGCGCCAAGCCCATTCGCGATTGCATCGGTTGCGGCCAGTGTGGCAAACTTGGCGGTCGCTGCACCTTTGACGATGACGTGGTGAACGAGCTGATCGCTGCCGCCGAGCAGGCAGATGGCTTTGTCTTTGGCTCGCCCGTCTACTATGCGCACCCCAGCGGACGCATCCTTTCGGCCCTCGATCGCGCATTCTATGCCGGCAGCAAAGCCTTTGCACACAAGCCGGGTGCTGCCGTCGCCGTTGCCCGTCGCGGCGGCACGTCGACCACCTTCGACGTGCTCAATAAGTACTTCACCATCAACCAGATGCCCGTGGTTGCTTCCACGTACTGGAACAACGTGTTTGGCGCCATGCCGGGCGAGGCCGCCCAGGACGCCGAGGGCCTGGCCACCATGCGCAACATCGGCAAGAACATGGCCTGGCTCCTGCATTGTATCGAGGCAGGACAGGCCGCCGGCATCGAAGCCCCCGAAGCCGATCGCGAGCGCACCAACTTCATCAGGTAGAACGGCGGAACAAATACATGAACGTGCAAATTTTTGGCACCAAGAAGTCCTTCGACACCAAGAAGGCACAGCGTTATTTTAAGGAGCGCCGCATTAAGGTGCAGTTTATCGACCTTAAGGAAAAGGAGATGAGCAAGGGCGAGCTCACGAGCGTGATGCAGGCGGTCGGCGGTATCGACAAGCTGCTCAACCCCAAAGCCAAGGACGAGGAAACGCTCGCACTCATCCAGCACCTCACCTCTAGCCAGCGCTTCGACAAGCTACTCGAGAATCAGCAGGTCTTGGCCGAGCCCATCGTGCGCAACGGCAAAAAGGCCACCGTCGGTTATTGCCCCGATGTATGGGGAGCCTGGGAGTAGCCTGTGTTATTTGCCAGCGCGTGGGTATAAGAGCAGGCGTTTGGCATATGATTCAACTGTAAGCCATGTCTAACAAAGGAGGGCACATGCCCAACAAACCCGTAAAGATCATCATGCTTACCGGCTACCTCGGTGCCGGCAAGACCACATTGCTCAACCACATCCTCGCCAACGACGGCGGCATCCGCGCCGCCGTGATCGTCAACGATATCGGCGAGATCAACGTCGATGCCAGCCTCATCGCCGACGGCGGCCTTTCCGAGACCGACGACCTCATCCCGCTCACCAACGGCTGCATCTGCTGCACGCTTTCGGACGACCTTGCCAACCAGCTGCAGGGCATCGCCGATTCGGGCGACTTCGATTACATCATCATCGAGGCCTCGGGCATTTGCGAGCCCATCCCCATCGCTTACACCATCTCGAGCTTCTGCGACGAGGCCAAGGTGGGCGGCGAGCCTAAACTTGCGCTCGACAACATCGTGGCCGTGGTCGACTGCGCCCGTATGTACGACGAGTTCAACGGCGGTCGCGACCTGCTGGCTGAGGATATCGACGAGGACGACATCGAAAGCCTGCTCATCCAGCAGATCGAGTTCTGCTCCACACTGATCCTCAACAAGACCGATACTGTGAGCCCCAAGCAGATCGCCGAGCTCAAGGCCATCGTGCGCAGCCTGCAGAAGGACGCCGTGATCGTCGAGGCCCAAAACGGCGAGGTCCCCATGGAGGAGCTGCTCGACACCGACCGCTTCGACTTTATGCGCGCCTACAACTCCGCCGCCTGGATCGAGGCCATGGAGCATCCCGAGGAGCACGACGACCCCGAGGTGCTCGAGTACGACATCGAGACCTTTGTTTACTCGCGCCGCAAGCCGTTTGACCTGCAGAAGTTCACCAATTTTGTTGAGCAGGAGTGGCCCGACGAGGTCATTCGCGTCAAGGGTCCGCTGTGGCAGACCGGCAATCCGGACATGTGTTACATGTTTGAGCAGGCCGGCCACCAGATGCGCCTGATGGAGAACGGCCTGTTCGTTGACTCGGCGCCCGAGGGCGAGAAGCAGAAGATCATCGACGAGAACCCCGAGATCATGCAGATTTGGGACGACGAGACGGGCGACCGCATGACGAGCCTGTGCATCATCGGCCGTCACATGGACAAGGATGCGCTCATCGCCTCCCTCGATGCCTGCCTGACCGACTGGCACCGCGCCTAGGTTTATCCAAGCGGGCATTTTTCCGCCTACGTAACCGCCAAACCACCACGAAGGTGCTCTTCGTGGTGGTTTTTCGTTCTGAGCCAAGGAGATTCATGTTCAACATTGTGCTGTATGCGCCCGAGATTCCGGCCAATACGGGCAATATCGGCCGCACCTGCGTGGTCACCGGCGCCCGCCTGCATCTGGTGGAGCCGCTGGGGTTTTCGCTCGATGACAAGACGGTACTTCGCGCCGGCCTGGGCTACTGGCAAAACTTGGACGTGACGACCTATGCCGGCTGGGAGGATTTCCTTGCGCGCAACGGCCTCTCCCCTGCCGACGAGCGCCTGCATCTGCTGACCAAAAAGGCACGCCGCACCTATGCGCAGAGTACCTACCGCGATGGAGACTACTTGGTCTTTGGCAGCGAGAGCTCGGGCATTCCCGAGCCACTGCTTGCCGCGGCGTCCGAGCGCTGCGAGCGCATCCCGATGCTGCGCGATTGTGACTCACTCGATAACGCCGAGGCCTGGGAAGCCCACGAGGAATCGCTGGGACATACCGAGGACAGCCACGAGGCCATCCTTCGGCAGGATATCTGCGGCAACTTCGTCAATCCCGACGACTACCGCATCAGTGCACTCAACCTCTCCAACAGCGCCGCCATCGTCCTCTACGAGGCGCTACGACAAACGGGCTTTGCAGGGATGTGACAAAGGAGCTGTCCCTTTGTCACATTCAAGCGCCACGCCGATGGCACACACGCCTAATTGTTGTTCTAGATAAAGAGCCCTCACTTTTAATCAGAATTAACTAAAGTAAAATGAAGTTAAACGGCGGTGTGAAAGGAGAGCTACGTGGAATATCTCGAGAACCCGTTTACCCCCAGTTTTGGTGAGGTTCCTGCCCATCTCGCTGGCAGACAACAGATTATTCGGGATTTGGACCGTGCCTTCTTGAGTCAGCGCAGGCGCCCAGAATTGACCTCGATCTTCTCAGGCGCGCGTGGAACCGGTAAAACCGCTCTCATGTCGTCGCTCGCGACAAGGGCGGAATCCCACGGCTGGATAGCCGTAAAGACGACCGCGCTCCCGGGAATGCTTGAGGAAATCGAGTTCGGGGCGAAACGTGCTGCCGGCCATCTTATCGACCCGTCTAAGAACTTCGAAGTCACCGGTCTCGGAATTGCACCGCTCGGCAGCGTCGAGGTCAATCGCGTTCACGATGCTTCAACCTGGCGTTATCGCATGAGCGACATCATCGACCAGCTCAACGAGGCGGGCACCGGTCTGCTCGTCACGGTTGACGAGGTGGATCCGACACTCGACGAGATGATCCAACTCGCAGCCACGTATCAGCACTTTGTGACCGATGGGAAACGCGTCGCCTTGCTTATGGCGGGACTTCCCAACAACGTCTCTACGTTGCTGAACCACAAGACGGTCTCGTTCCTTCGCCGCGCCCAACAATATCATCTGGGTCGCATTGCCGACTATGACGTACGCGAAGCCTTGATTCGCACAATCCAGGAAAACGATCGCCTGGCAGATGCTGAGGGAATCGATAGAGCCGTTCGCTCGATCTCTGGATTTCCCTTCCTATTGCAACTCGTAGGTTACCGTGCCTGGGATCTCACAAGCGATTCGAAGGAAATCTCGTCACGCGACTTTGACCTGGGAATCAAAATCGCGCGCGACGAGATGGACGACCGAATCCTCGCGGCAACCTATCGGGAACTCACTGCAGAGGACAAGCGATTCCTCATCGCCATGCTCGATGACGAGGAAGAGTCCACCACCGCTGACCTTGTCGAGCGCCTTAAGCGTTCGCCGCAGCAGGTCTCCCGCTACCGACGCCGCATGATAGACGCCGGCATCATCGGGAAGCGAGGACGAGGGCTCGTCGCATTTGAATTGCCATTCTTCCGCGACTATCTCGCAGCTCAATGCGTGAAATAGGCATCAATGAGGCAAAGGGACTGTCCCTTTGCCTCATTGTCTATAGATAGCGGCCGGTGATGCTTGCGGAGCAAACTGCGATGTCGCCCGGAGTGCCGACGCAGACGATTTGCCCGCCGGCGTCGCCACCGCCCGGGCCCATGTCGATCACGTAATCGGCGTTGCGGATAAGGTCGAGGTCATGCTCGATCACGACAACTGTGGCGCCCTTGGCAACGAGTCCGTCGAACACACTCAGCAACACCTGAACATCGAGCGGATGTAGTCCGATCGTGGGCTCGTCGAACACGAATACAGCATCATCCTGCACGCGGCCCATCTCGCTCGCAAGCTTAAGACGCTGTGCCTCACCGCCCGAAAGCGCCGGTGTGGGCTCGCCAAGCGTGAGATAACCCAGGCCCAGGTCGTGCAAGGTCTGCAAGCGCACCTGAACTTTCTTGAGTCCCACCGTAGCGTCGAGTGCCTCGTCCACGCTCATATCCATAAGCTGCGGCAACGTAAGCAGACTGCCATCCTTGCCTTCGCGATGGATATGCGAGGCGGCCTCGGCGTAGCGCGAGCCACGGCATGCCGGGCAGACGATCTCGACGTCGGGCAGAAACTGCACGTCAAGCGATATCGAGCCCGTGCCGTCGCACGTAGGGCAGCGCAGGGCACCGGTGTTGTAGCTAAAGGCGCCCGCCTTATATCCCGCCGCCTTGGCCTCGGGCGTACGTGCAAAGGCGCGGCGCAGCTCGTCATGAATGTCGGCATAGGTCGCTACCGTCGAGCGCACGTTGGCACCGATGGGCGTGGCGTCAATCAGGTTGGCACGGGCAATGCCCTCGGCATCGACCCAACGCACGTGCCCCGGCAAGCGTTCGCCGGCTGCCTGCGCCTTGAGCGCCGGGATGAGCGTCTCGAGCACCAACGTCGTCTTGCCCGAACCCGAAACGCCCGTCACCGCGACAAGGCGGCCGCGCGGGATATCGACTTCGAGCGGTTTGACGGTATGGATGGCCTCGGTTGCCATGCGGATATGGCCCTGGTCGAACATTTCCTCATCAGTCACCTGCGGACGCAAGCGCTTGGACTCTGAGCGCAAAAACGGCGCGATGCGACTGCCCTGCGATTGCTCGACCTCGTCTACCGTACCAGCGGCGATCACATTGCCGCCGCCTGCTCCGGCAACGGGACCCATCTCGACCAGATAGTCGGCATCCGCCAGTACGCGCGTATCGTGGTCGACAACAACCACGGTGTTACCGTCATCCATCAGATCTCGCATCACGCCTACCAGGCCGTCGACATTGGCAGGATGCAAGCCGATCGAAGGCTCGTCCAGCACATAAAGTACGCCTGTCGATCGGTTACGCACCACGCGAGCAAGCTGCACGCGTTGGCGCTCACCCGTGGAAAGCGTGGCGCCGGCGCGGTCGAGTGAAAGGTAATCGAGACCCAAGTCGACCAGACGACGGGCCGCGCTCAAAAACGAATCGCAGATATCCGTCGCCATGGGCCGCATCTCGGGCGGCAAGAATGCGGGCACCCCGCGCACCCACTCAATCGCCTCGCCCAGCGTCATAGCCGCCGCCTGCGCCAGATTGATACCGCGCACCTGGGGCTGGCGCGCAGCCTCGGAGAGACGCGTGCCGCCGCAATCGCGGCATGGGCCCTCGCGCAAAAAGCGCGCAACGCGTTTTAAGCCCTTATCGTCCTTGACCTTGGCGAGCGCATTCTCGACGGTATAGACGGCGTTGTAATAGGTAAAGTCGAGTGGCGTAGCGCCCTCGCCGTTTTTGGGCACGTAGAGGATGTGCTTCTTAACCGCCGGACCATGAAACACGATGTCGCGCTCTTGAGGCGTGAGCTGGTTAAACGGCACGTCGGTGCGCACGCCCATCTCGCCGGCCACCTGCTTCATCAGATCCCACATGAGCGTGCCCCAAGGAAGCACCGCGCCCTCGTTGATAGTCTTTGACTCGTCGGGTACCAAGCTCGCCTCGTCCACCTCGCGCATGACACCGGTGCCGCCGCAGGTGGGACACGCACCGCCACTGTTAAAGGCAAGGTCCTCGGCACTCGGCGCGTAGAACTCGCGGCCGCATGTCGGACACGTGAGCGACAGGCCTGCGGCAACGTTAAGGCTCGGCTCCACACGCGCCCCGCAGCGCGGGCACACATGATGGGCGCAACGGCTAAAGAGCAGACGCAGACTATTGTTGAGCTCGGTCATGGTACCAAAGGTCGAGCGCACGCCCGGCACGCTGGGGCGCTGATGCAATGCGAGCGCCGCCGGCACGTGCAGCACCTCGTCCACTTGGGCGTGCTCGGCCTGCGTCAGGCGACGGCGGGTATAGGTGCTGAGCGCCTCCAAGTAGCGGCGCGAGCCCTCGGCATAAAGAACCCCCAGCGCCAGCGAGCTCTTGCCCGAACCCGACACGCCGGCAATACCCACGAGCTTTCCCAGCGGAATATCGATATCGATGTCCTTGAGGTTGTGTACACGCGCGCCACGCACCTCGATAGCCTGCGGGCTCATCTTCTGTTCCGTCACCTTTATCACCCTACTCATGCCATAAAACTCGATCGCGAATGTACGCGCCCAGCATGGGCACGGTAAATCGGACGAGGCCGTATCCGGCAGCCTCGATGACGCGCTCGCGAATCAGGCTTGCGCGATATTTGCTCGCCCAGCTCTGGGTGCGATCGCAGCGCTCAGTGATATCCGCCATGCGAGTCGGTTTGTCCTCGTCAACCGCCATGGCCTCGATAAAAAGGCGCTGTGGACTGCGCAGCCCGTAATATAGAGGCGCGTCAACCGCTTCGTAGAACTCGGAGACGGCATCCGCATGGCCATCCTCGACATCGTGCCTTTCGATGACTTGCGAGCCACGCCGGACAGCAGAGCGCCACATGTAATAGCCCACCAGCTGAACCATATAGGGATGCCCCATGCTCCTGTGTGCCGCAAGGTCCGCCGTCTCCGCGTCAACGTAAAGACCAGCGTCTTTGACCGTCTGGATATATGAATCACGCACCTTGGGCAAGGATATCGCCCCCAGCGTACGCTGCTGGGCACGCCGCAAAAACGTCACGCTCGGCTCTTCGAGCAGATCGTCAACCATACTGGGTAAGCCGGCGAACACCAGCGCAAGACCGCGCTGGTCGCTATCGGGCAATCCCGTGGCATCCTGGTCTCCGAGCACCTGCTGATAGAGAACGGCAAGAGCCGCTAGTTCCTCGATAGACGCAGATTGCGCCTCGTCAATCGCAAACAGTATGCCCTTGCCTGGACCGAGCTTCTTGAGGCGCTCGTTGACCAGCCCTCGCAACGTTTCGCCCTTTGCTCGCGCCGCCTCGACCGACATCCGGCCAAACGACGAACCGAATTCCATTGACGTCACAACGGGCCTATTCGAGCGAAGCGCGTCGGCCAAGCGGTCGCATAAGCCAAGCGAAGCGGAATCGGAGACAACCGCCCATCCGCGCTCGCTGGCCAGACGTTGCAGCTCCCGCAGGAGAACTGTCTTGCCGCAGCCGCGGTTTCCCGTAATGAGCATGAGCCTGCCCGGCGCTCCGGCGCCGTTATCGAGCCCTTCCTCGAAATCTTCGATGACCGACTCGCGACCAATGAGCATCGGAGGCCGCTTGCCTGCCGTTGGCTTAAAGGGATTTGGATTCATGTCGGCCTCCTCGGATTGGCAAACGCTGCCTATAGTTATACCAACTTGTACCGAGTTATACCAACTTAATCTGACAAAGGGACTGACAATTTGTCACGCTGGCACCAAAACCAATTTGTCAAGGGCTAGAGGACCAGAAAACCTACCATTTCTACCCCGTCCCCTAATGGCACATGTGGCCGAAAAAGGCGGCGTCTGCTGCTCGCCAGGGGCGGAAGGTGGAGGGATCGACCTTTACGTGCGCCGCGGCGGGTACGTCGTACCATTTGACCGTGTAACCGGCACCGTGAGAGCAAAAGACCGAATCAGGCGTGTTGGGCAGATCGGCCTCGGGCTCATAGGCGGCAGTCTCGATTACACGCTCGGCATCATGGCAAGCCGCATAACCGGCGAACTCCAGGTACAGATGACCGCGGCCGCTTGTGTAGGCAGCTACCTCCAGGGCATAGTCCTGCACCTCGGATGCCGGCACGCGACCCACAAGCTTCGCCCGGTCCCCCGCCATCGTCGGCGGCTCGTACTCGGCACCCATGCGCGTGGCATCTGAAAGCGCCCGGCCCACGCACTCTCCCGGCACCTCGAGCTCAAAGCGATACCACGGCTCCAGCAGCACCGCCGCGCCGGCCTCACGCGCCTGCATCAAACCCTGGCGAATCGCGCGGTACGTGGCCTGGCGAAAGTCGCCGCCCTCGGTGTGTTTGGCATGCGCACGGCCACCTGTGAGCGTAATGCGTACATCGGTGATGGGCGAGCCGGTCAGCACGCCCAGGTGATCGCGCTCCATGGCGTTAGTAAGTGCCAGACGCTGCCAGTTAAGATCGAGCTCGTCGGTCGAGGTCACGGTGCCAAACTGCACGCCCGAACCCGCTGGCAACGGCTCCAGGCTCAGATGCACCTCGGCATAATGGCGCAGTGGCTCAAAGTGCCCCACGCCCTCGACCGGCTGCGAAATAGTCTCCTTATAGAGAATGCCGCCAGACTCAAAATCAATCGAAAAGCCAAAGCGATCTGCCAACACCCGCTGCACGACCTCGAGCTGCACGGCGCCCATCAGCTGCAGGTGAATCTGCTCCAGATGCGTATTCCAGCTTACGCCGAGCATGGGATCTTCGTCCGCCAACTCAGTCAGCGCTTTGAACACCGCATGGACATCGTGTTCGCCCGGAAGCACCGTATAGGTGAGGACCGGCGCAATGACAGGTGCATCGCCCGCAGGCTCCGCGCCCAGGGCGTCCCCCGGGCGAACGTGCGCAAGACCCGTCACGGCACAAATACCGCCAGCGGCAACTTCTTGGGCAAGCTCATACTTTTCGCCGTTATAGATGCGCACCTGGTCGATCTTTTGCTCCCATGCCTCGGCACCGGAACGTCCGCCAATCACCTGCTTGGCATGCAGCGTGCCGCCGGTCACTTTAACCCAAGCCAAGCGCTCGCCGCGATCCCCGCGGCTGACACGATAAACGCGCGCGGCAAACTCCGGGAGCCACGCCTGTTCACGCATCAGCGCGCATATGCCATCCAGCAGCTCGTCCACGCCTTGGTCCTTAAGCGCCGAGCCGGCAAAGCAGGGAAAGAGCTTGCGCTCGGCAACCATGCGTGACAGCGTCGCGACGGAAAGCTCACCCGCCTCAAGAAACTCCTCGAGCGCTTCTTCGTCTAACGCGGCAGCGTCCTCCTGAACGGCCCCGCCCGCCAACAGTTCGTTGGCATCCAAGCAGCCCTCGGAGAGACGTTGCCCAAGTTGTGTCAGCAAAACATCGCGGCCGGGATTCTCCAAATCGATCTTGTTGATGAAGATGAATGTCGGGATGTCATAACGTGCAAGCAGGCGCCACAGGGTTTCGGTGTGCCCCTGCACGCCGTCGTTGGCGCCCACAACCAAAATCGCATAGTCGAGTGCGCGCAGCGTGCGCTCCGCCTCGGCCGAAAAATCAACGTGGCCGGGCGCATCCACGAGCATGACGTGGGTATCGCCGTGGTCGAGTACAGCCTGCGACGAGAAGATCGTAATGCCACGCTCGCGCTCGATCGCGTTAGTGTCCAGATGCGAATCGCCATCGTCCACGCGGCCGCGCTTGCGAATGCGGCCCGCGTTGAACAGCATGGCCTCGGCCAACGTGGTCTTGCCGGCATCGACATGCGCCAAGATTCCAACGACCGCTTGCTTCGACATGGCTCTCCTCTTATTGCAAGCCCATCGCACGCGGCAACGGGCGTCCTCGTTCCACACTGGATGATACAATTTACGAGCCGGCGGGCGAAGCGGGCCCTATCCCCCGACCGAGCTCATCGTCCCGCGTTGCCGCGCGGCGATTTTCGTAGGTTCGCGCCTTGCGAAAGCCGGCTTTCAAAACAGCGCAGTAATCGAAAATGGCCCCACCCGGAGCCATTTTTCATTCGAATTAAGGACTGGTACGCGCCCCTGCTCTTACGCCTCGCGCAGCCAATCGAACGCGACACGCGCCGTGCCGTCGGACACATAGACGATACCAGCGCGCTCAAAGCCGGCCTTTATGATGGCACCCTGCATGGGCAGGTTATCCTGATGCGTGTCGATGCGCAGATGATCGGCACGTTCTTTGGCAAAGGCAAACATCGCAGCCGCGATACCGTGCACGGTGCCGTCGGATGCCACACGGTGCAGCACGGCGTACGGAGTGTCGCTACGCCATTGACCGTCCTCAATGACGTCATAGCACTCGTCCGGGCCCGGTAAAAAGGCAAACGTCGCCACCACGCGGCCGTCGACTTCGCACACATAGCTGCCACCGGCGGCGATATCGGCAGCCAGCTGCTCGGCAGAAGGCGTGCCCTCGGGCCACTGCGTGGCGTTGCCATGCGCACGCATAAAGGCGCGGGCCGCGTCATAGATAGCCATGACGGCGGGAATGTCGGTATCGAGGGTTTTTCTGATCATCACGCGGCGACCTCACGTTTATTGGTATCACTTTGATTGAGCAATGATACCAACGTTTGGAGAAGGGCACGAAGCAGATGGGGAGCAAAAAGCGAGCCGCCTGGTCAAAGGCCAAAAGCGAGTTTTTGGGCGCTGCTACGGGCGGCGATATGAGCGACCTGTTTGCGCGCGAGGATGAGCGCCGCGACGCCCTGGACGCCGAGCGAGATGAGGCCTGGCGCTACAAGTCGTGCGAGCGAAAAAACCGTTACGACACGCGCGCCGAGGCCGAGGCCGTTATGGCCGACTGCGAAAACCGCGGGCGACGTGGTTTGGCCTGCTACAAATGCGAGTACTGCGGCGGCTGGCATCTGACGTCGCATCCTTGGAAATAGACTCCGCATCGGCACGGCACTGACGGAGCGCCAACCATCGCACGCAAGCTACGGGCGCGGCGGAACCAAAACATCGTAGCGAACGGCCTTGCCCGCAAGTTGATAGCTCGGCTTAACGCCGGCAAGCAGTGGCCCCTTCACCGGCCGCTTGATAACCACCTTGCGCGGGTGAACCGCAAGCGCAGCTTCGACCAGTGACTCCTCATCGGCGCACGGCTGTTCCAGATGATGTAGGAGCTGGAACTTCTTTTTGACCGCCGCGCTCTTGGTGCGCCCGGGAAACATGGGGTCCAGATACACCACGTCGGGAGCGGCAAGCTCGCCCTGACCGATCAGCTCAGCTACATGGCGAAGGCCGGCAATGCTGTCCTCGCCCGCATGTAAGCGCATGCGTAACACGGCAGCCGCAAGCGCCGGATCATCTGCCGCGCGATCCAGGGCATCCTTGAGGAGCGCCGCGATCACGCAATCCCGCTCATACAGATCGACGGCAAAGCCCGCGGCCGCCAGCAGCAGCGAATCCTCGCCAAAGCCTGCCGTAGCGTCAATCGCCCATGGTCGCTCGATGCCCTTTGTGCGCGCAGCCTTCACCAACAGCTCTTGCTGCAGACGGCCCTGCTTGAGTCGCGGCAGCATGCGGCCAAAATCGGCACGCAGCTCCATCGTGCCGTCGGTGAGCGTGAGGCCCTCGGGCTTCCCGGTCAGCTCAAGCCCCGCGGCCCGAGCAACAGAAAAGGGATCGACGACGCCCATGGGTACTCCTTAGCAAGCAAAACGAATACGTGGGCGCCGTTCATGACGACACCCAACCGTCCGCTATTGTCCCACATGTGACATGGCCCACAGCATCCCAATGCAAAGCACCGCCATCAATCCCGTGCACACGGCAGCGATCACGGAATCACTCATGCGCCTTCCCAACGACCGCGGCTCACGCACTTGCCCTGCTCCGTACATCATGGCTTCTCCTTCGGTCCAGCTCTTACCATGGCCCCATCATCGCAGCGCCGCGCATACGCTGCCATCGATTTGACTTACGCCCAGCTTTCTTTTTTGAAAGGTTGGACCGTGCGGGCAAGAGACGCTTTCAAACGCATGCATCGCCGCGTTGAACTACAATGTGCTTCACCATATGTGCAGTACATTGGGTGCGCCAAGTTGGCGTACTCGTATCGAAAGGACCAGCCATGAGCTTCACTCGCAAGACTCTCAAAATCCTTGCTCTCATCTACTTTGTTTTGGGCATCGCCAGCCTCGTCACCGCCGGCGTCGGTATCGCCACGGGCGGTCTCGATTCCACGTACGGTTCGTACGCCACGCTCGCAGCGGTCGTGCTTATCGCCAAGGGTCTCGTCGACCTTGCCGCAGGCGTCGCCGGTATCAAGGGCGCCAACAAGCCTTCGCAGGTGGACGGCGCGTTTAAGCTCGGTATTGTTGCCGCGGTCGCCACGCTTGCCCAAGCGGTGCTCACGCTTCCCGCGTTTGGCGGCGACGCCATCAACTTTGGCGCCTTTGTCATCGTGGTGTACGACCTGTTCTTTGTTCAGCAGGCACACGCCGTTAAGGCCGAGAACAAGGACCGCCTATAAGCGCTCGCTTCTCATAACCTCTGCAGCCAAGCAACTAAAAAGGGCCGATCGCGCATCTCCGCGGTCGGCCCTTTACGTTTGCCCAGATAAAACCTACCAAAATAAACCTGTCCCTTTTTGGCAGGTTGTTAGCTGTGGCGGTACTCGGCGATGATGAAGTCGATGTCGGTCTGAAGGGTATCCAAATTTGCCAGGCGCTCTTTGTCGGCGGGGCGCGTGCGGTAGTAGTACGGCGTCATCTGGAACACCGCCTCGATGTCCGCCTGGGTCTGAAGCGTAATATTCGCAGACACCCGCTGCGTTCCGACCAACTCGAGCTCGGTGGTCTTCGGCAGCTTCTCATCGTTAAGGTACGGCGTGTCGTAGAGTACCTCCTTGAGCCCAAAGAGGTGACGAGCACCCGGCACCACGGTGTAGAGCGAACCCTCCGGCGCCAGCACGCGGGCAAACTCGCGCTCGTTAAAGGGGGCAAAGAGCTCGGTCACCATATCGAAGGCGCCATCGGCCACGGGGATGTCCTTCATGTTGGCCACGAAGTAGGTCGCATCGCCGCGCTTGGCGGCCAGGCGCACCATCTCCTTGCCCAGGTCAAAACCGTAAGCATCTACGCCCGGCACCGCGCCCATGGCACTGGTGTAATAGCCCTCGCCACAGCAAATATCGAGCAGCGTCATGGGGCCGTTCGCAGACGTGGCGCGCCCAGACACCTGCTTGCGCACCAGCTCGACCATCGCATCGCGCAACGGCGCGTAGTATCCACGGTTCAAAAAGTCACGACGGCTGCGCGCCTGCGACTTGGGATCGCCCATGGAGTCGCCGCTCTTGGACGAGCGCAGTAGATATAGATAACCCTCGCGCGCACGGTCAAACCGGTGTCCGCCCGCGCATGCGGCCCCACGCTCATCGTCCACCAACGGTTCATGGCAAACGGGACACAACAACATGGCAACTCCTTAGCGCGAACAACACAACGCACACCATTGTCGCACGCCTTCCTCACCTAGTCATTGGGGACGTTCTTAAACGACTAGTCATTCAAGAACGTCCCCAATGACTAGTCGATTAGGAGTATCATCGTCTGCGCAAATGAGCGCAAAATAGCATGTTAGAGATTGAGAGCGTATGGCTGATACCGCATCTAAGCACATTGACATGACCACCGGCTCGCTGTGGCGCAATATTCCCCTGTTCGCCTTCCCCGTGGCCGCCACGAGCATCTTGGAGCAGCTGTCGAACCTCATCGCCACGGTCATTATCGGTAACTTCTCGGGCGACCAGGGAACCCTCGCCATGGCGGCGGTCGGCTCCAATGTTCCGCTTACCAGTCTTATGCTCAACCTGTTTATTGGCATGTCGCTTGGCTCCAACGTGGTCATCGCCAACGCTATCGGCCGCAACGATCAGAACATGGTCAAACGCGCCGTCCATACCTCGATTTTAATGGCGCTCGTGGGCTTTATCGTCATCGCGCTGGGCGAGATCTTTGCCGAGCCCATGCTCGCCGCCCTCAACGTTCCCGCCGAAACCATGCCGCTCGCTTCGCTCTACCTGCGCGTCTTTTTGCTGAGCATGCCCTCGATCTTGCTCTACAACTTTGAGGCTGCGATCTTCCGCTCCGTCGGCATCACCCGCATGCCGCTGCAGGCGCTTGCCGTGTCCACCGTCCTCAACATTGGCCTGGACCTCATCTTTGTCCCCGTACTCCACTGGGGTGTCGCGGGCGTCGCCATCGCCACCGCCATCGCCTACACCGTCAGCGCCGCCACACTCTTTATCCGCCTGCTCAAGACCGGCTCCGTCGTCCGCGTCACCCCACGCGACCTGGCTATCGACCCGTTCGCCCTCAAGCGCATCGTCAAGATCGGCCTGCCAGCCGGCATCCAAAGCGCCGTCTTTGCCGTAGCCAACATCATCATCCAGTCCGCCATCAACAGCCTGGGCACCGAGGTCATGGCGGCATCGAGCGCCGCTATGAGCTTGGAGTACGTATGCTACAACCTGCTCAACAGCTTTAGCCAGGCGTGCACCACCTTTGTGGGACAAAACCACGGTGCCCGCCAGATCGACCGCTGCACCAAAACGCTCAAGGTCTGCCTGGTCGAAGGCGGTATCGTCGCGCTCACCACGATCATCGTTATTGTCGGCCTGGGGCGCGAGATCTTGTCGCTGTTCAACAGCGATCCCAACATCGTCTCGATCGGCTATATCCGCGTGTGTTCGATCTTCCCGGCGTACGCCTTTAGCATGTTCTACGAAAACATGTCCGGCTACCTGCGCGGCTTTGGTATCTCGCTCACGCCCGCCCTCATCACCATGATCTGCGTCTGCGGCATCCGCTTCTATTGGGTGTTCTGCGTGTTCCCGCACTTCCGCACCTTTGCGAACATCATGATGGTCTACCCCATCAGCCTGGGCACCACGGCGTTCTTTATGGTCGTGGCGGTGCTACTCTGCCACCCGGCACGCACCTATCGTGTCACCCAAGCCAAAGCGACAGCCCGCTAAACACCGCACTCAACGCCGCGCCAGTCATTAATTGACAATATGCGAGCTCATATAGTCGATAAAGCGCCTCGTGGCGATGGGCATGGTGTCCCAGCTGCGCCAGGCCGCCACTACGTCGCGCGAGGGGGCGTGCACGATGGGACGTACGCGAATATCGGCACGCATGCCCTCCACAGTACGACGGTAGAGCATACTCACGCCTAGGCCCTCCTCCACCATCGCCATGATGGTGTAGTCGTCGGTGACCTCGCTCGTCACGTGCGGCGACAGGCCATGCGCCGCGAATGCATCGAGCACCAGGCTCTGTTCGCCCTCATCCAGCAACACAAACGGCTCGGACGCCAGGTCGGCGAGCGTCACCTTTTCCTTTGCCGCCAGCGGATGCGCGACAGGCAACAGCGCCACCAACTCGTCATGATAGACCACGCGCTTCTCGAGCCCCGCGGTAAACCCACGTGCCGTAAAACAAAAATCAACCACGCCATCGTGCACCCATTGGGCGTTGCGCGTGTAATCGCCCTGCTTGAGGGTAAAGCGTACGCCCGGGTGCAGCGCACCAAAGTCGCGGATCACGCGTGGCAACACGGTACGACTCACGTTGGTAAACGTCGCAATGCGAATATCGGTCGACGAAAGCCCCAGCAGCTCCTGGCGCTTGCCCTCGAGCTCGGCCTCGGCAGTCACGATCTGGCGCAGGTACGGCAGATATTGTTTACCGTCGCGCGTAAGCGAAACGCCCTGCTTTCCGCGCTCGATAAGCGTGGTACCCAGCTCGCGCTCGAGCGCCTTGACGGCCTGGCTCACCGCACTTTGCGTATAGCCCAGCTCGTCCGCCGCGCCTTTAAGGCTGCCGCAGTCGACCACCATACAAACAATCTGATACCGCGATGCCATCGTGCCTCCACATCAATGCAGCCGTAAAACGTTTGCCAGGGCTTTTTCTGCCTACATTAGTATTTCTTAATCATACTGAAGATACATTCGCTTTACTACATCCACATCTGGGAGCAGAATCCTTTTTACGAAACCGTTCTGTAACAAAAGGAGTCCCATGGATCGCAAAAAAGCAATCGCGCTCTCATTTTCCGTTCCCGTCGCATGGGGCTTTTCGTATCCCCTCATGAAGATCGGCATGGACAGCATGAACGCCACGAGCATCGTCGCGCTACGCTGCATCATCGCCTTTGTAGCCTGCCTTTTGCTCTTCCACAAGCACGCGTTTCGCATCAACCGCGACCTTATGGTCCGTGCCGCCATCATCGGTGCCATCATGGCAACCGAGCTCACCTGCATGTGCCTGGGCTCCAGCCTCACCTCCGCCTCCACTGCCGGCTTTTTGCAGAGCCTGACGGTCGTGATCGTGCCGTTTGCCAACGCCGCCCTGCTGCGCCGCGCCCCCGAGCGCAAAGTGCTCGTCGGCACCGCCATCGTCACCTGCGGTATGTTGCTGCTCTCGGGCGCCGACTTCACCAGCCTGAACCCGGGCGCGCTCATCATGCTGCTCTCCGCCTTTGTCTACGCCGGCCACATCATTGTCGCCAAGCGGTTTGTCGAAGAAGTCGATCCGCTGTCCCTGGGCGTTTGGCAGCTGGGCTTTGGCGGCCTGTTCTCGGGCATTGCCGCATGCGTCTTTGGCGGTTTCACACTTCCCAGCACGCCCAGCGAGGTCGTGGTCGTCGTCGCACTCGCACTCATCTGCTCTGCTTATGGCTTTATCACCCAAACGCTCGTGCAGCCCCACGTGCCCGCCGAGACCACCGGCTTCGCCTTCTCGCTCGAGCCGGTCTGCTCCGCCGTCTTCTCGTTCTTCCTGGTCGGCGAGGTTCTGAGCCCCATCGCCTTCTTTGGCGCCGCACTCATCCTCAGCGGCGTCATGGTGGCAACCGTCGAGCTTCCGCGCCTCCGCGCACATGGACAGGCTCGCATGGCAGGAGCGCCCGAGCACGTCTCGTAGACCCCGCTCTTCATACAGCCGTGGCATAAAGGCAACCGGTGCGCCTTTACAATAGATGCAAACAGAGCATCTGACGTAAAGGAGCCCCATGGACGCCGCGACCCGCGACCGCAACATAGCAACTTGGTTGGGCGATGCACCGCAGCCGGTACGTGACACTACGAACCAGCTGCTCGAGCGCATCGCCCTTTTGCGTGCCGAGCAGACTATCTACCCGGCACAAGACGACATCCTCAATGCCCTCGCCTACACGCCGGCCGACCAGGTCAAGGTTGTCATCTTGGGTCAAGACCCCTATCACGGACCCAACCAGGCAATGGGGCTGTCGTTCTCGGTCCCCGCGACGCAAACCAAGTTGCCGCCGAGCCTGCGCAACATTTACAAGGAACTCAAAGCCGATCTGGGTTGTCCCATTCCCGCCACGGGAGACCTAACCCCATGGGCACAACGGGGCGTCCTACTCCTTAACACTACGCTCACCGTGCGCGAGCATGCCGCCAACTCGCACGCCAAACTGGGCTGGAGCACGCTCACCGACTACGTTATCGAACGCTGCTGCCAGCTGCCCCAGCCGGTAGTCTTTTTGGCATGGGGCCGCTTTGCCCAGCAGATGGTCGAAGGTAAGCTCGACGCAACTGGTGCAGGCAAGGCAACCGACAAGTTCTGCCTGGCCTCCACGCACCCCTCGCCGCTTTCGGCCAACCGTGCCACAGCAGAACTCCCCGCTTTTATGGGGTCGCGCCCCTTCTCCGCTGCCAATCGGCTACTCGAACAGCACGGCTCGACCCCCGTCGACTGGACTTGCCTCGGCTAAAAATCGATACATCAAAAACGCGCCCGACGGCTTTCCATCGGGCGCGTTTCCTATTCGGGCCAAATAAATTGTGTGCGGCCGGCCTCGCCGCCATCGATCAACAGACTCTGTCCGGTCATAAACCGGTTGGTCACGCCCACAAAGTAGATCCACTCGGCGATCTCTTGGGCGGTAGCCCAGCGTTTAAGCGGCGTGAGCTCCATAATCTGGTTCCACAGGTGTTCGTCTTCCATCACGCAACGGTTGAGCGGCGTGATAACGCCACCCGGGTCCACACTGTTGGCGATAGCCTGCGGCGCCAGACGGTTTGCAAGGTTCTTGGTGTAGGCGATAACGCCGCCCTTGCTGGCGGCATAGTCGGGAAACTCCGATCCCGTATGCCCGCTCGCCGACCCCACATTGACCACGGATTTGATAGCCGATGCCGGCTTGGCAGCAAGCCCCTCCCCCGCAAAGGCGTAGCGCTCGGTCACGTTGATGGTGCCATACAGGTTGGCGGCGATGTCGTCGGCCGAATCCTGCGTACCGGCAACGTTCACGATCACCTGGGGCTCAAGGTCGCTTGGAAACGAGTCCGGCTCGCGGACATCAACGATCAGATGGCGGTAGCGCTCGTGTTCGATCGCCGGCGACAGCAGATCAAAGCCCACGACCTCGTGGCCCTCATCCAAAAAGCGCTGCACGCACGCGGCTCCGATACCGCCCGAAGCGCCCGTGATCAAAACCCGCATACTTGCTCCTTAGGCGGTTGCGTGACGCTCGAGGTACTCGGAGCCCACATTCTCGCGCTCCCAGCCGCGCACGACCTTGTAGCCCACGGGGCTCAAGAAGACCTCGCACAGCAGCTCGGCAACAGCACCGGTCAGCGAGCACATAAGGACCTGCACCCAGGTCCAACCAAAGAACGTGTGGCTCACCACAATGGCAAAGACCAAGTTGTCGATAAACTGGCCAATGCCCGTGGACACATAGGAGCGAAAGGCAAAGCTCGCAAAATTATTCTTTTTGAGCATGCGGCCGAGCGACTGGTTGAGCGTGGAGTTAACCACGGCAGAAACGAGCATTGCCAGCGAAGAGCCCAGCACCACGTACCAGGTGCCGCCGATGGTGGCGTTAAGGGCAGTGTTGACCTCGATCATGCCCGTGTCGTAGTAGGCGCCCCACATGCCGGGCGTGAGCGAGCATGCCCAAAAGCACAGACTCACGGCCAGGTTGACCAGCAGCGCGAGGATAGAGATTTTGATGGATGCCTTGGCGCCAAAGCGCTTGCAGATCATGTCCTGGCACAAAAACGAAACCCAGCTCACCACAAAGCCACAGTCGAGCGCCAGATACGGCAGGCTGATGAGCTCTTTGTTGGCCAGCAGGTTCATCATGATGACGCTCACGAAAAACAGCGAAACCGTTGCCGCGGGAATGCTCCGCAACAGGACCTTGTAGTCCTCCATGACCTTCTTGATCATTATGTACTCCTTTGGTTTTAGGTTTAACGAGCAGGATATCGGACCCGAACTGCTCGGACGCCCCGGTCTTGAGACGACGGTGGGTATAATAGCCGCTCACACGGCATAAGGCAAGCAAACGGCGCGGCAGCCCCGCAGGGCCACCGCGCCGATGCGTTAAAAGGCCACGTTGCCAAACTCCGACAGGATAAGGTCGGGGTTGTGGTCAGTTGCCCAATCCACGTTCCACGGGCTCGTGAACAGCAGCAGCTTACCGCCGCGCATGTCCTCGACGCGCAGCGTGTCGCGCGTGAGCGAAAGAGCCGGGATATCGATGGTATCGGGGTCATTCTGGATCCAACGAATGTCCGTATAGGGCAGCGGCTGGCGACGAACCTCAACACGGTACTCGGCCTTGAGGCGGCGCTCGAGCACCTCAAACTGCAGCACGCCGACCACGCCCACGATGACGCTCTCCATGCCGGCACCCAGCTCGCGGAAGATCTGGATGGCGCCCTCCTGGGCAAGCTCCTCCATGCCCTTGACGAACTGCTTGCGCTTGAGCGTGTCAACCTGCGTAATGCGAGCGAACATCTCGGGGGCAAACGTCGGAATCTGCGGATACTGCACGTGGCGCTTGCCAGAGCACACGGTGTCACCGATGCTAAAGATACCCGGGTCGAACAGGCCCACGATATCGCCCGCGTACGCCTCGTCAACAATCGCGCGGTCATCGGCCATCATCGACGTGCCCGTGGCAAGCTTGAGTTTGCGGTTGCCCTGCACGTGGAAGGCATCCATGCCGCGCTCGAACTTGCCCGAGCAAATGCGCACAAAGGCGATGCGGTCTCGGTGGTTCTTGTCCATATTGGCCTGGATCTTAAACACAAAGCCGCTAAAGTCGTCGCGGCAGGGATCGACCGGCTCGCTGGTGAGCGTATCGGTATAGGCACGCGGCGTCGGGGCCAGACGCAGGAACTCCTTGAGGAAGGGCTCCACGCCAAAGTTGGTGAGCGCCGAGCCAAAAAACGCCGGGCTCAGCTTGCCGCAGGCCACGGCATCCAAGTCGAGCTCATCACCGGCACCATCGAGCAGCTCGATGTCGTCCATCAAGTTCTTATGGTTTTCCTCGCCGATGAGCTCATCCATGGAAGGATCGCCCAACTCGGCCTCGACCTCGGCGACCTTCTTGGTAGCATTGGCGTGGCCGTCGCCCTCAAAGGCGATAACGCGGCGCGTCTGACGATCGAACACGCCGCGGAAGTTGCGGCCGCTGCCGATCGGCCAGTTCATGGGATACGTATTGATGCCCAGGACGTTCTCGATCTCTTCCATGAGCTCAAACGGGTCGCGAGCCTCGTGGTCGAGCTTGTTCACAAAGGTAAAGATGGGAATGTGGCGCAGCGTGCAGACCTTAAAGAGCTTTTTGGTCTGGGCCTCGACGCCCTTGGCGCCGTCGATGACCATGACAGCGGCGTCGGCGGCCATAAGGGTACGGTAGGTATCCTCCGAGAAGTCCTGGTGACCGGGGGTATCGAGGATGTTGACGCAGGCGCCGTTGTAGGTGAACTGCAGCACCGAGGAGGTGACGGAGATGCCGCGCTCCTTCTCGATGTCCATCCAGTCCGAGACGGCATGCTTGGCCGAGCTCTTGCCCTTGACCGAGCCGGCAGTCTGGATGCTGCCGGTATAGAGCAGCAGCTTCTCGGTAAGCGTGGTCTTACCGGCGTCCGGGTGGCTGATGATCGCGAATGTGCGGCGCGACGAGATTTCATCCGACAGGCTTGCCATGCGGATCCTTTCTTGCATTGAGTGCATTACGTCGTTGTAACCGCATTATTGTAGCCGCGAAACCTCGCTCTAGAGCGCCTATCAGGACAAATTCATCAGTTGGGGCCTGGGTAGCCGGCCCAATCAGCATTTGCCTCTTGCATAACTGTGCATAGTGTATATATACTGTGCTTACCGGTTATATACACGTGTAGCCCATCAGCTAAGGAGCCGCTGTGGACATCATCCTATCCAATTCGAGCGATAAGCCCATCTACGAGCAGATAACCTCGCAGGTCAAAGCTCAGATTTTATCGGGCACGCTCGCTGCGGGCGCCAAACTCCCCAGCATCCGTGCACTCGCGAGCGATCTTGGCGTGAGCGTCATCACCACCAAGCGCGCCTACGCCGACCTGGAGCAGCTCGGGTTTATCTGCACCGTGCAGGGCAAGGGCTGTTTTGTCGCCGAGGGCAACCAGGAGCTTTTGCGCGAAAACCAGCTCTGCCATATCGAAGAGCTACTTGCGAAAGCGGCGAGCCAAGCCGAAACCCTGGGCGTCACGCGCGACAAACTGCACGAGATGCTCGACCTGGTGGCCCCCGAAACCATGCAGTAGCCATCTGCAAGAAAGGCTATACCATGCAAAACTTGCTAGAACTCAAAGGCATCTCACGCACTGTAAGCGACCGCTTTTCGCTGCGCGACGTCACGCTTGCCGTGGAGCCCGGCCAGATCGTCGGCTTTGTTGGTGCCAATGGTGCCGGCAAAACAACGACGATTCGCGCCGCGCTCGGGCTTATCAAGCTCGATGCCGGCGAGGTGCACCTGTTTGGGCAGCGCTGTGGCGCCGACGCGCCCGATGAGACGCAGCGCTGCCTGCGCTCCCGCGTCGGTCTCGTCCTGGACACATGCCCCTTCCCTTCAACGCTCAAGGCGGGCCAGATCGAGGCACTCGTAGGCCCGGCGTACCCCACCTGGAGCCACGACACCTTCGCCAGCCTCATCGACCGATTTGGCTTGGATCCCAAGGCAAAGGTCAAGGACCTCTCCCGCGGCATGGGCATGAAGCTGCAGCTTGCCTGCGCGCTCAGCCACCAGGCCAAGCTGCTCGTTTTGGACGAAGCCACCGCGGGCCTCGATCCCATGGCACGCGAGGAGCTGCTCGATGAGCTGCTCGCCTTTGTTTCCGACGGCCTGCACAGCGTGCTGCTCTCGAGCCATATTACGTCCGACCTCGATCGCGCCGCCGACCGCGTCATCTGCATCGATAACGGCTCGATTATTTTTGACCTGCCGCGCGAGGACATTACTGACCGCGCCGGCATCGCCCACTGTACCCAAGCACAGGCCGCCGAGCTTATGGCTTGCGTCGAAGGCGCCCGTGCCGTCCACCACGCCTATAGCGTGGACGTGCTCGTGCCCAACCGTCGCGAAACGCTCGAAGCCTTTCCCGAGATTCCCTGCGATCGGGCAACCATTGATGACTATCTGCGCCTCATGCTGAAAGGGGCTTCGAAATGAAACGCGCCTCTATGTCCGAGCTCGCCATCGTTCGCACGCTCACCCCGAGCATCGCGGGCGTCGGCCTGTTCATCTTCGTCGTGCTAACCCTTGCCAACGCGTCGGATGGCGATTCCGGCATGAGCGCCGGCGCCTGCGCGGTCAGCGCCATGTCGCCCATCATGGTCATGAGCTCGCTGGCCGGCTTCGACAATCAAAACGGATGGGAGCGCTATCGGGCAACGCTGCCTCTCACGCGCAAAGACATTATTTGCGCACGCTACCTGTGCATCGTTGTCTTCTCGGCCATCATGGCCTGCGCCGCCGTGCTTTTGAACATCATCGCCCTTCCGTTCTTCAACAGCGCGGGCGTGGCCTCGACAGGACAAACCATCTTTGAGATCGCAATTGCCTCGGCAGCATCGATGCTCATCTCCCTCATGATGGTGTTCTTGGCACAGCCGCTGTTCTTCCGATTTGGACACATGGAGGCACTGCGCCTATCCGTTGGCCTGTTTGCCCTACTCGGATGCCTTACCATGGCAGCGCTGAGCTCCTCCAACCCCATCAGCAACTGGCTTATGTCGATTGCCGGGGCGAATCCCGATCCTGCCGTCCTTGGCTGTCTGTGTGCAGGAATTGCCGTACTGGCGCTCGCACTATGTGTAATCAGCTGCGCTGTCAGCACCAAGGTTTATCGAGCACGCGATCTGTAATCGACGGCTAAAAAAGCTTAGGTGGTACCCCGCTTATTTTTTCAATGTAACGAGGCGGCATAGCGTCACCACCGCCCTTCACAGCAGGCCGTCTAGTTCTTGGCAACCAAAAAGACACCGTCAGCATATCGAAGGTGAATACTTTTCCGAGAAGTGAACGAGTAAAAACAGTACCCTGTAGCATCGACATTTTTAAGGACTCAATTCCTGCGGTTTTTGTCTAAGAATCCTGCAGTTTTGTTCGTAAAAAGTGTGTATGTTCCAGGGGTCCAGATTTACTCGTTCACTTCGCGGAAAACCATTCACCTTCGATTCGAGCCTTAACCAAATGCCCTCTCGAACTATGGCCCCTGTCTCACCACAGCGATACCAAAGCTTCATGGCGGGGCGGTATCATCGGACGAGCGCCGTAAATCTGGCGCGGTCGTTCTTTGGGGAGGCATTTCACCCGTGTCGTGGGTCGCAGCAGCATTTGTGTCGGCTTTCTTTGCCGGCGTCACATCTGTCCTGGCCAAATGCGGCATCAAGCAGACCGACTCCGATGTCGCGACGGCCATTCGCACCTGCGTGGTGCTCGTTTTCGCCTGGGCAATGGCGGGCATTTCTGGATCCATTGGAACCATCGGCAGCATCGAACCCAGATCTTGGCTCTTTCTCGTCCTCTCGGGACTCGCTACCGGCGCTTCGTGGATCTGTTACTTTAAGGCGCTGGGCATCGGAGACGTCAATAAGGTCGTACCGGTCGACAAGATGAGCACCGTACTCGCCGCACTGATCGCCATCGTGCTTTTTGGCGAGACGAGCAACCTTGCGGTTAAGCTCGTGGGAACCGCTGTCATCACCCTCGGCACGTTTTTAATGATCGAGAAGAAGCAGTCTGCCGGACCCGAGCAGCAGCAAGACCGGACCTGGCTCGCTTACGCCCTCGGCGCTGCCGTGTTCGCGGCGCTCACGTCCATCCTTGCCAAGGTTGGCATCGAAGGCGTCGAGTCAAACCTGGCCACGGCAATCCGCACCTGCGTGGTACTGGTTATGGCATGGGCGATCGTGGCAGCCAAGGGAAAACTGGATCAGGTCGCGCACGCTGACCGGCGCGAACTCACATTTCTCGCAACATCGGGCATCGCGACCGGAGCATCGTGGCTGCTCTATTACTACGCCATCGCCACAGGCCAGGTGAGCGTCGTGGTGCAGATCGACAAACTATCGATTGTCGTATCAGTACTATTTGCGCGCCTGACATTCAACGAAAAACTCTCACGACACAGCGTCATCGGTCTCGCCCTCATCGTACTGGGCACCGCCGCGCTCGCAGTTTGGAAGTAGCGCGGCCAGCAGCCGCTACATCCTCACACCTGGCTTGGGATGCCTGTACTGACCGTGGGATGCCGTGCGCTTACCGTGCGAGATGGCAAATTTGGGACAACAATGCAGGCAACGAAGGCAGGCTGCGCACTCCGGCTTTGTCCAGACGGGAAGGCCGTCGCGCATCTCAATCGCCGCCATGGGGCAGCGCTTGGCACACAGGCCGCAGCCGATGCAGCGATCGGCATCGACGGCAAACTTGCTCGTCTGTTGCATGCGCGGCAGCCCAATTGCGTGATACGCGCACGATGCAAACAGAGGCACGCGATGGCGCATCATGTTGCCCGTGCGGCGTGCCCGCACCGCCTCGATCACGGCATCAATCTGCGCCTCGGCAGCTCTATTGATACCCTCAACCTTTTGAGGGTCAGACAGGTCGAAAACAGGCGTCCAGGTATCGGGCATCTTGACGCTCATCGCCGCATCTAACTCGAGCCCACGCTCGTGTAGCAGATCGCGGGCGAACTTGGCCGATTGCCCGGTCGTCGAACCATATGTCGAGACATAGAACGTATAGGGGCGCTCGCCGCCCTTTGTGCCGGCAGCAACCGATAGGTCGACAGTCTTCAAAAACTCGATCATTGGCGTCGGCAAGCCCCAGGCGTATACCGGGGCGACAAACCCCAGCCGACAGGGGCCTTCCATCACAGCAAGGTGAAGGATCTCGGCATCAAAGCGCTCAATCGACATAACTTTGTCGCTTGTCACCGCTGCAATGCGACGCGCCACATGCTCGCTGTTCCCTGTCGCGCTAAAGTACAGGATCATCTCGTACCCCTGGAATTGACTCGTGAAAAACCGCGCTACTTGCGCAGCGGCTTGGGCAGCGGAATGCCGGCGGCGATAACGGCAGCGATGATCATGCAGACGATACCCTTGAGTGGGAAGCACATGAGCAGCAGGCCCACGACCATGACCGGCTGGCGCATCACCGCACCCATCGTCGATGCCGTGCAGACGGCGACGCAAAAGACCGGATCTGCGCCGGTGAGGATGGCAAGGCCGTAGCCCAGGCTCACACCCGAGAAGATAACCGGGAAGAAGTGGCCGCCACGCCAACCAAGGTTGATGAGGGCGGGCGTCAGCATGGCCTTAACAAGACCGGTCGCGATAAGCACGCCAGCGGGAATGGTCAGGTAGGTTTCCATGAGCACGTCGGCCTGGGTCTCGCCGGCAAACATGGTGTAGGGCAGGACCGTGCCGCAGATGGCGAGCGCCAGACCGGCCAGCATGGCTTTGACGACAGGGCGCGCCCCTATTGCATGGGCAAGCGCTTCGCTCGCATGCTCAGAGACAAAGAACAGCCAACCGCATACGGTGCCGACCAGCGCCAGCGGAATGAGCCAAACAAGTTCCAGGTTGCCTACCTCGGCAGCCTCGAACCTGGGCATGCCCATGCCACCGCCCACAAGCTGGCCAAGCAGCAGGTAGGTGCCCAGACCGCCGGCAATCGCAATGCCGTAGACCACCATCTTTTGCGCCTTGGGCAGCTTGATGGTGATCTCGCCGGACATGGACTCATCGTCGGCGTCTTCGCCCTGGCCGTCAGTACTTCCGGCAAGCGGCGCCACAAAGCCAAAGACGGGCGCGGTAAAGAGTGCCGTCAGGGCAGCCTGGGTGCCCAGCAGCGTGAGCTCCCTAAACTCGGCGCCAAAGCGACGCATGCGATCGCCGACCCAGCTGCACAGACCCGCGATGACGCCGGTCAGGCCGGCCTCCGGTCCAATGCTGCCGCCAAACAGCAGCGGCAGCAATGCCGCGAGCGAAAGCTTGCCCAGATTGTCGTACGGGTAGCGCCCGTCTTGCTTAACCTTAGCCATCACCTGGTTGAGGTCATCGGTCTTGGTGCCTGTCATCTTTTCGTACAGACCGATTAACAGGCCGCCCAGCAGGCAGACAAAAAACGGGTACGGCAGAAAGCCAAACGGGCCGCTGGCAAGCTCGGGCGAAGCGACGCCCAGCGCGTGCGGAATCTCGGTCCATAGATAGTCGATACCGTGCTCCATCGCAAAAAAGAACAGCCAGACTGCGGCACCCGCGAGTGCACCGGTCACGGCAACGCTGACCAAAAACAGCGCTCGGTTCGTGGGTTTGGCAAGGTTATCCATCGGGTCCTCCCGCGGTCAAAGTCGACATAGATACGTTTTATTGTAGAGCGAGCGTTGCCCGAACGAGCCAACCACCTGCGCCGCAAACGGCACCATTGGGAGCCATAGTGGGGCAGGCTCAAGACTTATCCGTTGATAATCGAGGCAATCTCGCGCAAATCGTCGGCAAAGTAGATGCCGTGCTGGCGCCTCGGGCTCGAAAGCCCCTTATCAATCATGTGCCCGAGCAACGCCTTGAGGTCGTTGTAGTAACCGTCCAGGTTATACAGGATGCACGGAGAGCTCAGGTGCCCCAACGACACCGCGGACATAACCTCGGCAATCTCCTCGAGCGTGCCCGTGCCGCCCGGAAATGCGATGAACGCATCGCCGAGCTCGATCATCTTGGCTTTGCGCTCGGCCATGTCGCTCGTCACGATAAGGTCGTCGATTCCGTCGTGTTGAAACTCTGCCTCGATAAAAAAGCTCGGCTCCACACCCGTCACATGTCCGCCTGCCTCGAGTACGCTATCGGCGAGCGCGCCCATCAGTCCCGATTTGGACCCGCCGTATACGAGCGCGTGTCCGTTGGCGCCAATCCAATTGCCCAGCTCCTGCACTGCGGGCAGAAACGCCGGGTCGTTGCCGACGCTCGCGCCCAGGTAGACGGTGATGTTCATATGCAATCCCCCTCGTCGTGACGCGCGGCACCCGTTCTATCGTTGCCGGCGACGGTATTCGCGCACGCGGCGCGACAAATCGGCGAGCTCATCGCGGTCGAGTTCTTCCAAATGCTCAAGATCGTCCATAAAGCGCGCCATGGTGTCCTTTTGGCGCATCTTGATAAGCGTATTGCAGTAGTTCACCGCCACGCCCGTAAGCATGGCGATATAGAAGATACTGATGACGCTTAGGATAACGGTAATGCCGCGGGCAACCGGCGTTTCAGCGGGGATATCGCCAAAGCCAATCGTCGAGACCGTCTCAAAGCTAAACCAGAGACCATCGCCAAACGTGAGGGTCGTGGGCTCGGACAGCCAGACAGCCGTCGAGCAAAGCAGATAGAAAATAAGAAACAGGCCCGTAATGCGTGCAAAGCCAGCCTGTCGCAGCACATCGGCAAGCGTCCTGAGCTTTTTCATCGCGACCCCTTCCACGGACAACCAATCACGTTCGCTCGGTATTGTCCCATGCCTCCCCAGCAAACGGAACTAGTCATTGGGGACGTTCTTAAATGACCAGTCAAACAAGAACGTCCCCAATGACTAGTCGTTTAAGAACGTCCCCGATGACTGCCGGGCGGGAGCGTTTAGCGGTACAGCTGCCGACTGAGCAGGCTGAGCTGGTATCCTTATGCGGTAATGTCTCGATTCGTTAGGATTGCATGTGAGAGCTTCCGCTGTCCTTCGTTCAGTTATATATCGCACCCTGGCCGTCGCGCTTGCCGCGCTTGCCGTGCTGAATTCCATCGCGCCTGTCCAGGCTTTTGCCGATGACTCTAGTCAGCAGGTCAAAACGGTCCGCGTTGGTTGGCTCGTCAACAACGAGGGCTTCCAGGACGGCACCCCCGGCGAGCGTCTCTCGGGATGGGGTTACGAGTACCTCCAGACCCTCTCGTACTACACACCCGGCTGGCAGTACGAATACGTCTCCGGCACCTTCACCGAGCTTATGGAGAAGCTCGAAGCCGGCGAGATTGACCTCATGCCAAACATCTCCTACTCCGAAGAACGCGCCCAAAAACTGCTCTTCTCATCGAACCCCGAGGGCACCGAGCGCTACTACATCTATGCCAGGCCCGAGCGCGACGATCTGGCCAAGGGTGACCCCCGAGCGCTCCAAGGCCTTACCATCGGCTGCAACCCCGGCGTTATGCAAACCTTCGTTGGCCAGCAGTGGCTCGCCAACGAAGGCATTACCTGCACCTATAAAGAAATCAACACCGGCGGTGCCCTCTTTGCCGCGCTCGCAAACGGCGAGGTCGATGCCGTCATCATGAACGACACCATTTCGTCGCCCGAGGCGTCGCCCATGTTCTACGTCGGTTCGAGCGACTACTACTTTGCCGTCCCCAAAAGCCGCCCCGACCTGATGGACGACATCAATGCCGCCATGACGGCAATCGCCCGCGTCAACCCACGCTATATCGACGAAGTCAAATCTAACTACTCGGCCCAAAACAGCGGTTCATCATCGCTCAACGGTTCCGAACGTTCCTGGCTCAAAGCAAATGACAACACCATCACACTCGGCTACATTACGGGCAAACTCCCCTACTGCAACGAAGACGAAGACGAAGACGGCAAAATGGAAGGCTCGCTCGCATCGCTTGCGACGACGTTGCACGATAAATTTGGCATTACGGTCAAAACCGTCGCCTTTGATAACTACAAGATGATGTCAAAGGCCCTGTCAAAGGGAAGCATCGACGTTGCGCTGCCGGTATACCGAGATTACTGGTTTGCCGAGCAATCAGGCGTTGTGCAGTCGATATCGTTGGGGACCATATCCCTCACCGCCATCCACACCGGAAGCAACCTGAACAAAGACCTTCAGAACATCGCCTGCACCAAATCATCGTTTATCAACCGAAATGTACTCGAAAGTCTGTTCCCCACAGCGACCGTGACCGAATACCGATCCGACGATGAAGCGTTCGACGCCCTCAGGAAGGGAACGGTGCACTGCATCCTCGCCCCCAGTTCACGCGTAAAAACCATCGGTGACCGTTATGATCTCGAGAACTGCGAGACGGCCGAGCTCCCTGACACTTGTGAGCTCTCGTGCTGGATTTCGCGCGGAAAACCCGAGCTGTTGGGAATCATCAACAAGGGCATCATCAATGCCGGAGAATCGCTCTCCGCAAGCAATTACTCCTCCACGTCGTACACGGCCCAGGAATCCAACACGCTTCAATTCCTTTATCGCAACCGCACCGCCATTGCCGCTGCCCTTATCGGTATGTTGTCAGTTGGCATCGTCCTGCTCATCTGGGCGCTCGTACGCGCTCGAACGGAGCGCAAAAAAGCCGATGCTGCCAACGCCGCTAAGACGGCATTCCTCACGCGCATGAGCCACGACATCCGAACGCCGCTCAACGGTATCCTGGGCCTTATCGAGATCGAGGAATTGAAGGAAGGCGATATCCAGGTCGCCCGCGAGAGCCGTGCCAAGGCGCGCGTTGCCGCCAATCACCTGCTCTCGCTGATCAACGACATCCTCGAGATGGGCAAAATCGAAGACCGCAAGCTAACACTGGAGCATACGCCTTTTAACCTCAAAGAGCTCTGTGACAATACGCTGGTGCTGTGCAAGCTCCGCGCGTCCAGTAACGGCATCACCATGCAGGACAATAGTCTGCCGTACGCCACGGGGCCATACATGATCGGCAGTCCCATCCATATCCGACAGATCATGATCAACCTGTTAGACAACAGCATTAAGTACAACAAGCACGGCGGCTCCGTCACCTTTAGTTCAAAGACCAAGCCACTCGATAACGGGCGCGCGCTCTTTTGCTTTAGCGTTTCGGATACCGGCATTGGCATGACTCCCAAGTTTTTAAAGCATATCTATGAGCCGTTTGCCCAAGAAGGCGACGATGCGCGCAGCAGGTTCCAAGGAACCGGCATGGGCATGCCAATCGTCAAGTCGCTTATTGAACTGATGGGCGGCACCATCGAAGTCACCAGTGAGCTCCATGTGGGCACCTTGTTCTACGTGGAGATTCCGCTCGATATCGACGAGAATCCCCAGGCGCGGGCGAATACGGTTGAGAGTGCGCCTGACTGCTCGCTCACCGACATGAACGTGCTGCTCGCCGAAGACAACGAATTGAATGCCGAGATTGCCCAGGCGCTGCTAGAATCCGAGGGCGTCGTGGTCACCCGCGCCGCCAACGGCAACGAGGTCGTCGATCTGTACCTGTCGCATCCCGCCGGCAGCTTCGATGCGATTCTGATGGACATTATGATGCCGGTCATGGACGGCTACGAGGCAACCCGCGCGATTCGCCTGAGCGAGAAGGTCGATGCAGCCGATATCCCCATCATCGCGCTCACCGCCAACGCCTTTGCCGAAGACGCCAAGGCGGCACACGACGCCGGCATGAACGCCCATCTGTCCAAACCGCTCGACTTTAACAAGCTCAAAAACATACTCGCCCGCATCAAGAAAAACGGATCCGTTTCGCTATAGTTTGTGCTCAACCACCACGCACGACCAGAAAGGAAGCCAACGATGTTTAGGCCCTTACGTCGAAAGAAACGCGCCATCACTGACGAGGAAGCGCGCGAACTGCTCGCTACCTGCAAGCGCGGCGTCTTTGCCGTCAACGGCGACGATGGCTACCCGTACGCCATTCCCGTCAACTACTTCTTTGACGCCGAGCACGACAAGATTTATTTCCATGGCGCCAAAGCCGGCCACAAGGTCGACGCACTCAAGCGCGATGACAAGGTCTGCTTTACCGTTTACGGCAACGAGTGGCACAAGGACGGTGACTGGGCTCCCTACGTTATGAGTACCGTGGTCTTTGGCCGCTGTCGCCTGGCGAACGACACTCCCGCGTTTATCGAAGACAAAGTCCGCCAGCTCGCCCTTAAGTACTACCCTTCCGCCGAGGAAGTCGAAGAGGAAATCGCCAAGGACATTAAGGGCGTCCAGCTCTACGAGATTACGATTGAGCATCTCTGCGGCAAGCAGATTCAGGAAAAGTAAGCCCCTCAGCAGGCCTCATCAATAACAATATGGCCTGGTTCCAACCCACCTTTGGCCTGGTTCCAACCCACCTTGGAACCAGGCCATATGCTTATAGAGCGTCGGCGGCTATGTGCGCAAGCGCCTCAATGAGCTCCTGCGAGCTCACGGGTTTACTCAGGTGCGCGTTCATGCCCGCCTCACGCGAAAGCCTGCGGTCGTCGGCAAAGGCGTTGGCGCTCACGGCGATAATCGGCGTGGTCGCGGCATCCTCGCGATCGAGTGCTCGAATCTGACGTGTGGCCTCAAGGCCATCGATGCCCGGCATCATGATGTCCATCAACACCACGTCGTACTCGTGCGGTACGCTCGCGGCAAACATCTCGACGGCAGACTCGCCATCCTTAGCATGCGTCACGACGGCACCGGCACGGCTGAGCGTAAACTGCGCGATCTCGGCATTCAGATCGTTATCCTCTACGAGCAAAACGCGCAAGCCCTGAAGCGCATCGCCATCGCCCGCATCCGCGCGAACTGCCCGAGGAATCTCGGAACGCTTGCATTTCTCGAGCGGCAGGCGAATGGTAAACGTCGTCCCCTGCCCCAAGACACTCGTAAAGCTCATGGTTCCGCCCATAAGCTCGACCAACTGTTTTGCGATAGGCGCGCCCAGGCCAGTTCCCAATGAAGCGCCTTCCACCTGTTGCTCCTCGCGGCAAAACGGCTCGTAGAGGTGCTGTTGGAACTCCTCGCTCATGCCAATACCGTTGTCGGCGATCGTGTATTCATAGACGGGGACGCCATCCGCTGGCTCCACCTCGCGGCACACCAGGCGAACATAGCCGCCCTGGCGGTTGTACTTGACGGCATTGCCGGCAATATTGAGCAACAAGCGCTTGAGGTGCGTCACGCTCACCCGAGCATAGGGATGATTAAGGGTCTGCTGGTCGCAGATAATTGTCACCAGACGCTCCTCGGCCTGGCGCTCCAGAATATCGCGCACTTCACAGTTGAGGGCCACCAAATTTGTGGGTACGAGGTTCAGGTCGACCTGGCCGCTCTCCAGGCGACTCATATCGAGTGCCTCGTTGGCAAGGTCGAGCAGCAGTCCCGACGCCGTCCAGATCTTTGAGCGGCACTCGGTCTGCTTTTGCAAATCGTCCGCATTGGCATCGCCGACCTCGACCATGCCGCGAATGCCGTTGATGGGCGTGCGCAGATCGTGGCTCATGCGACGCAGAAACTCTGTCTTTGCCGAGTTGGCAGACGAGGCCTCGCGCGCCGCCTTTGCCAGCTTGTCGCCATAGTCGCGCTCCTGCTGCAGCAAGTCCGTCAAACGTCGGCGATCAGCGCGGCGACGCACCGTCACAACAACGGCTATAACACCGCTGTAGAGCGCCAGCACGCCGGCAGCAACAGCCGCGACGACCTCAAAGTAG
This sequence comes from uncultured Collinsella sp., assembly GCA_900551365.1. Taxonomy (GTDB): domain Bacteria; phylum Actinomycetota; class Coriobacteriia; order Coriobacteriales; family Coriobacteriaceae; genus Collinsella. Next base: position 17,712 of record URVZ01000002.1, on the reverse strand, counting down.
CGCCGCGCCGAGGCATAGGTGTACACATAGAATTTGTGCGCTTTTCCAAATGTGCCCAAATACCACTCGCCGTCGGCGTTAACCAATCTGACCTTACCAGCCAGGCATCGATCCTTAATACCGTCGACAATGAAGACGTCCGTCGCAGGCAGATCGAATGCGCCCAATACGGTGGGTTCAACGGCATTGGTCGCAACGACCTTGCCGTCGCTTTCGATCACGATATTGCCGCTATCGATGGTTTCATAGCCTTCGAGCAAGCTCTGCAGTTTGAGTGTATTGCCTGCAACCGCCTTCGCGCTCTGATGCCTTACCGCGATAACGATGCCCTCGCCATCCTGCCGAGTCACGCAGCCAATGCCTGCGACCGAATCATCCGCAAGCGTGATGCGGGCGGTATAGGACTTAAGCGGATGAGTTGCCACCTCCAGCACGGGTGATTCTTTGAGATACGCAGCGATCGACTCGTAGCCCACATCGCCCGTCGAGGACTCGGACACCAAATTGCCCGATGCGTCCGTCACGATCAGCGTGCTCACGTTGAACTGGTCGGCATATTGCTCCAGCATGGCGCTATCCACCGAACCGTCGCGCTCCATATCGCGGGCAGCCTCTCCGGCGATCTCCATAACGCGAATCAGGTTTTTGGTCGTACAGGCGCTGTTGAATGCATCGTAGGAAAGGCTCTGCGTCGCCACGTAATCGACAACGTCGGCAAAGCGCTGCTCGGCTTGGGCCGTCATGTAACCGTAGCTCATCATGCCGGCAGCAACCGAGAGCGCTATCCCCAGCAGAGCGACAAGGAGCCATACCCCTGCCGAACGATTGCCCCGCTCCTGAGCGGCCTGGTCGAGCGCATCGATCATGACAGGCCCTCCACATTCAAAAATGGTGAAGGGTCATCAAAGTACTTTGACACTAGGCGTTCCATGGTGCCATCGGCAAGCATTTCTTGGTAGGCATGAGTGAGCTTGACGTCGATGCCGCGCGTATCGTTGATATCGAAAGCGGTGCCCAAACCAACCTCTAGCAGCGGCTCATCCAAAATGCGATACGTTACGCCATAGTCTTTTTCGTAGGTGAGCAGCAAGGACTCATGCGCGGCGATGGCGTCGACCAGGCCCTCGACGAGCGCCGGGTTCAGGCATGAACGGTCCGAAAAGCAGTAGAGCTCCTTGATCTGCGGAACGTTTTCATTTGTGCGATTGAGCAAAATGCCCTCAGGCTTGGTGGTGGACTGAACCGCCACGATCTTATCCTCAAGATCGGCAAGCGTATAGATATCGCTCTCGGGATCGACCGCGACCACCTGGCGGCTCGCAAGGTACGGACCGGCCCAACGATACTCGTTTTCGCGACCCGTCATGCTAAAGCTGCCCATGACACAATCGAGCTCGCCGTTCGCCAGCATCTCTTTCTTCTTTTCCCAGTCGATCAGCTGGTATTTTGGCTTGTAACCAATGCGGGCCAAAGCCTCGGTCAATATCTCGACATCCAGGCCAACGATATCGCCGTACTCGTCGGTATACACAAACGGTGGATAGAGGTCGCTGCCGACGTTGAGCGTCTTAAGGTCGTCGTCCTTTACCTGCGTGGCGTCCGGGCCTTTTGATGCAGACACCGAGGCTCTGCCATTCGACCCGGAGCAGCCGGCTATCGCTACGACAAAGGCACTCGCCACTGCAAGCGCGACAAACAACGAAATGGCAACCGAGCGACGGGGTCTTTTCATCGAGCTCCAGAAGATCCTGTTTACAGACTGAAATGGTTAAAAATAATAGCAAACAAAACCACACGAGCGCCCAATGGTTACAGACGTTTTACCATGCGGGGCCTTCTTGCCGACTTGACAGAAGGCCCCGCATGCAGTGCTCACTTACCGTGCATTAAAAACGTAGCGGTCCAAGCGGTCGCACGCTTCCCTTACGCGCGAAAGCGGCAGCGCCAGATTCACGCGAATGTGGCAGGGCCCGTGGAACGGGCGGCCGTCCTGATACCCCACGCCCACGCGCGCCCCCTCGTCGAGCAGCCACTGAATATCGCGGCCATGCTCGCGGCACCACTCGGTGCAGTCCAGAAACACCATGTACGTGCCCTGCGGACGCGAATAGGACACGCCATCAAAATGCTCGTCCACGTAATCGCAGAAGTACTCGATATTGCCGGCAAGCACCTGGTTGAGCTCGTCCACCCACTCGTAGCCCTGCGGCTGGTAGGCACCGATAAGCGCATGCATGGAGAGGACGTTCATCTCGTTGTAGTGGGTCTTGTTGGACACGGCGCACACGCGGTCGCGCAGCGTCTCGTTATAGATGATGTGATAGCTGCCGACCAGACCCGCCAGGTTAAACGTCTTGCTCGGCGCGTAGAGGGCAACCGTGCGCATGCGGGCATCCTCGCTCACCGACTGCGTCGGGATATGCTTGTGACCCGGCAGGATGATATCGGACCAAATCTCGTCCGATATCACCACGCAATCGTGCTGGCGATAGATATCCATGGCACGTTCGATCTCGTCGCGCTCCCATACGCGGCCGCAGGGATTATGCGGCGAGCAGAACACCGCGGCATGGATGTGGTTTTGGGCGAGCTTGCGCTCCATGTCCTCAAAGTCCATACGCCACACGCCCTGGTCGTCGAGCTTAAGCGGGCTGTGGACAATGCGATAGCCCGCGGCCTCGATGGACTTGGTAAAGCCGATGTAGGTAGGGCTGTGGACCAGCACCGCATCGCCTGGCTGGACATACGCGCGCAGCGTCGACACGACACCGCCCAGCACGCCGTTTTCGTAGCCGATATGCTCCGGCGCCAAGCCCTCAACGCCGTTGCGACGGCTCTGCCATTCGATGATGTGGTCGAAGTACTCGGGACGCGGATTGAAGTAGCCAAACATGGGGTGCTGAGCGCGCTTGATGATGTACTCCTGAACCGTGGGCACCGTAGCAAAATTCATGTCGGCCACCCACATGGGAATGCGGTCGAAGCCCTCGTCTGGTGCGTTCGGAGCCATACCGGGGATCTCGCCCCAAGAGTCAACGGCGATGGAGTCCATGCCGTGGCGGTCGATAAGCGAGCTAAAGTCGTATTTCATGCTGAGCTCCCATGCAAAGCGGACTATTTTGGTAGGCGTTATTGTCCACCAGTATGGGCGATTTTGACATGGGGTTTGGCGCTTAATTTGACGGGTTCAGACGAATGGCTGGTTAGTCTTGCGCGTCGTTGACGGCGACTACGGTTAGCTGGGTTTTATCGACCGTAAAAGATATGTCGAGCCCGGCGTAAGCCAGATGATAGACGCGGTGTGGCTCGTGCTTGCTGCCCGCGCGGCGCGGATCTTGGCGAAGAACCTCAACCAAACCGGGGAGCTTTGCGGGCGGGACCATATCCTGCAGCACTTGCGGGAACTCAACATCGAGCTCTTGCCACGGAGCACCCTCAATCCAGCCGCCGGTCGCATCCGGGTGGCAGTCGGCAAACGGGATGTAGGGCTTGATATCGTAGATGGGCGTGCCGTCGCGCAGGTCGGCCCCCAGCACATGGATGATGGGGCCGTCGTCGGTAAGCTCCACGCGGTCGAGCTTAACGCAGGTGAGCCCGATGGGGTTAGGGCGAAACGGACTGCGTGTGGCAAACACTCCCACACGTTCGGCTCCGCCCAGACGCGGCGGACGCACGGTCTTCGACCACTTGACGTTGGTGCCGGACCTGTCCTGCGACTTGGCATCGGCAGCAATATCCTTGGCTGTGCCGCCGGGCGTGCCGTTTTCAAAACGCCACAGCAGCCATAGGTGAGAGAAGGAGTCCAGACCCTCAACCACTGCGTTGGAGGCAAATTCCGGCTCAAAAACGATGTGTCCCTGCAGATGAGGCGCCAAAAAGCTGTTGCGCGGAATGCCGAACTTCTGCGGCAGGTCGGTATGTATGTGTGCAATAGGTTCCATGCCGGTCATTGTACGTCACAGGCGTGCGGGCGAAAGGTCGCGATCCCCCTCTCTTCGCCGTCTGCATGCAACTAACGGTTGCTTGGAAGGGCGTCGGCTGCCGCGTATGCTTAAAGCCAACAAGCAGCAGAAAGGAGCCGTTATGGCCTTTGCAGAAAAACTCATCGCCGTCCGTCGCGCCAACAATCTCACCCAAGAGCAGCTCGCCGCCAAGCTCTACGTCACGCGCCAAGCCGTGAGCCGTTGGGAGCGCGGCGAAGTCACTCCGGGCATCGACATGATGAAGCTCATTGCCGCCGTAACCGGAGAGCCGCTGTCCCACCTGCTCGAAATGCCCGAGCACTATTGTCAGAGCTGCGGCATGATACTCACGCCCGACGACTGCGGCACCGATGCCACGGGCGCCACGACCGACCATTACTGCAAGTGGTGCTACGACCACGGCAAGTACACCTACGCCACCACCATGGAGGCGATGATCGAGGACTGTGCCCCGCGCCTGGCGCAAAACACCGGCATGTCGCTTGACGAAGCCGTCTCGCTCATGGGCGCCGTCCTGCCGCAACTGGGGCGCTGGCGCACCGTGCAGGAAAACGAGGAATGCTACGGCGCCGAGGCTCGAGCTCGCTATGGCAATGAGGCTATCGATGCAGCAAACGAAACGTTACTGGATATGGATCCTCAGACATGGAACGACATGAAGGAACTTGAACGCGCCATTTTGGGCCAGCTCTCGATTGCCATGGGCATTGGCGACCCAGAGAGCAACGAAGCCCAAAAACTGGTTACAATGCACCGTCGATGGATTGCTCTCAACTGGGGATGCGAGCCCCAAGACGAGGCGTACCTGGGCCTCGCCCACGGCTATCTTGCCGACCAGCGCTTTGTTGACTACTACGACAAGCCCTGCGGCACCGGAGCCACGGCGTTTCTGGTCCAGGCCATCGAGTCGTTGTTGACGTGCGCATAGACCGCGGCGGCTTTGGGTATTTCAATCAAAACCGCAACCGATTGGAGACCTATGACTACTGATCACGAGCTCGTGCTCTACGTTATGACCGGCTGCCCGTATTGCATAAAGGTCAAGCGCTTTCTGGCCGATAACGGCGTGACCATTCCCGAGCGCAACATCTCAACCGACTCCGATGCCGAACAGACACTCATCGCCGTCGGCGGAAAACGCCAGGTTCCCTGCCTGTTCATCGACGGCAAACCACTCTACGAATCGAGCGACATCATCGCGTGGGTGCAGGAAAACCTGCTCTAGTACGCACGCTCTGTCCGTCCAGGGCCCCAACCCATACGACCCAAACATGTACACCAGCATCCAAAGTCGACATTTTTCGACATCTTTGGATGCTGGTGTACAGCTTTTGCGGGTAGTCATCGGGGACGTTCTTAAATGCCTAGTCGCTAAAGAACGTCCCCGATGTCTAACTAGCCGCGGAAGCGGGCTGCGGATGCGAGCGGTTGCTCGCGGAAGACGCGGTCGACGGCGGCGCGGTATTCGTCGACCTTCTTGGTCTTGCGCACGATCTTATGGACGGTGGCGGGATCGGCGAAAGCGCACTTGGCGTAGAACCACCACTCCTTCATGCGAAAGACCGCGTTGCCGCCAATCTCTTCTGCATAGGCCGCGAACAGCGTGTCATGGAAACGTTGCAGCTCGGCGACGGTGGCGGCAGGGCCGCCGTTTACCATGCGTGCCAGCGCAGGGTTTGCAAGCAGACCGCGGCCCAGCATTACATGGCGCGTGTCGGGATAGGCAGCAACCAGCGCATCCATGTCCTCGAGGTCAAAAATGTCGCCGTTATAGGCTACCGGGAACGGCGCCCGCTCAAGCGTCTCGCCATAATACTCTTTGCGCGGCGAGCCCGTATAGCGATCCTTTTGCACGCGCGGATGCACGATCAGCTCGGCAAGCGGCATACGACAGTAGAGATCGAGCACGCGCTCGTACTCAGCATCGCTCTCAAGCCCCAGCCTGGTCTTTACCGACACCGGCAGTGGTGAGCGCTCGCACACGTCGCTCAAAAACACCTCGAGCTCATCCAGGTTGCGCAAGAAACCCGAACCCTTGCCCTTGGCAACGACTGTTCCCGAGGGACATCCCAAGTTGAGGTTGACCTCGTGGTATCCCATGTCGGCGAGCACCTGTGCCGCCCACACAAACTCATCCGCGTTCTTGGACATGAGCTGAGGCACCACGTTAAGCCCCTGGTTATTGGCAGGATCGACCTCCTTAAACGCCTTGCCGCCAAAGCGATTGCCCACCCGCGGCGGCGGCAAAAACGGCGTGTAGTAGCAGTCGAGCGCACCAAAGCATTCTGCATGCACGCGGCGGAACACATGCCCGGTAATCCCCTCCATGGGGGCCAGCGATAGAATCATCAACATCAACTTTCAAATCAATGTGACAAAGGGACCGTCCCTTTGTCACATTTGTACATCATTCGAGTGTTTATTTTGGCACAGCGGCGCAGGCAATCCCATGCATGTTATTCGTCCTTGGGCAGCGGCTTCATGCTCCAAAAGATGACGTTCATAATGATGACAATCACCAGGACAACACCATTGGCCACCCAAAAGCCCATGTTGAGCCCAAGCCACTCCGTAGTCCCAAACAAATCGATCCAAATCTGAGCCCAGTTCATGTAAACGCTCCTCTCTACATCGAAGTCACTACAGCAGCTCGCCGTAACGCTTGACATAGGCCTTCTTAAGGCTCGTCGCCAGCGCCATGTACAGCAAGATGCACGGAATCAGGAACAAGAAGTACTCGATGGGCAGTGCTCCCAGACCCAGCGTGGGGCCAAGCGGGCTAAACGGGATCAGCGTGAGCAGTGCAATGCCGGTCATCGTGAGCAGCATCACCGGAGCCGAGGCACGACTCTGGATAAACGGCAACTTGGGCGTGCGAATCATATGGATAACCAAAGTCTGGCTCCACATGGATTCGACGAACCAACCAGCCTGGAACAGCGCGATGTAGGCCAGCTGCATCTGCTCCAGCGCGGCACCCGAGTAGACGCTCGCCAGCTCGTTGAACAGTACACCGTGGCTCACAAACAGGGGGCAGAAGACAAAGTACATAAAGATGTAGGTCATAAAGTCGAAGATGGAGCTGGTGGGCCCAATCCAGATCATGAACCTGCCGACACTCGAGGCATCCCAGGCACGTGGCACGCGCAGGAACTCCTCGTCCACGTTGTCCCAGGGAATCGCCAGGCAGCTGCAGTCATAAATCAAATTGAGCAAGATCAGCTGAATGCTCATCATGGGCAAGAACGGCAGCAGGGCAGACGCGGCAAGTACGCTGAACATGTTGCCGAAGTTGGAGCTCGCGGTCATCTTGATGTACTTGATCATGTTGGCGTAGGTCTTACGCCCCTCGACGATGCCCTCCTCGAGCACCATCAGATCCTTCTCGAGCAAGATGATGTCGGCGGACTCCTTAGCAACGTCGACGGCCGTGTCGACCGAGATGCCGATGTCAGACGACTTCATGGCTGAGGCGTCGTTGATACCGTCGCCCATATAGCCCACCACATGCCCGTTCGCACGCAGGACGGAAACGACGCGCGACTTTTGGTCGGGCGTGAGCTTGGCGAAGACCTGCACATCCTCGGCCCGGCGAGCGAGCTCGGCGTCATCCATGTCAGCGATGTCACTGCCGAGCAACATGTTGTTGACCTGCAGCCCCACCTGTTTGCAGATGGTACGCGTAACCTTCTCGTTGTCACCAGTCAGGATCTTGGTGGCAACGCCGCGATTGCGCAGCGCCTCGATCGCATCGGCCGTCGACTCTTTGGGCGGATCCAAAAAGGCCAGGTAGCCGATTAGGACCATGTCGCGCTCATCCTCGGCGCTAAAGGCACCGGCGGGTGACGGGTTGGACTTTTGAGCAATCGCCAGCACACGGAAACCGTCGTCATTAAGGTCGGAAACTGTCGCCAGAATGCGCTCGCGCACCTCGTCGTCCAGCACATGAACGCCGCCGTCGATCTCGGCATGCGAGCACACCGACAGCATTTCCTCGACCGCGCCCTTGGTAACCATCTGGGTCTTGCCGCTGCGATCGCGCACCACCGTGGTGAGGCGACGGCGCGTAAAGTCGAACGGCACCTCATCGACCTTCACGTAGGCCTCGGAAAGATCGGTGAGACTCGGGTCGTTTTGCTCCTCTTCCTCCGTGCACTTGATGATCGCCAGATCCATCAGATTCTTGTAGCCCGTCTGGAAATAGCTGTTGAGGTAGGCGTGGCGCAAAACGCGCGAATCCTCCTGGCCGTCGATGTTCCAGTGATACTCCAGCACCACCTGGTCCTGCGTAAGCGTGCCGGTCTTGTCGGTGCACAGCACGTCCATCGCGCCAAAGTTTTGAATCGAGTTGAGGTTCTTAACGATCGTCTGCTTTTTACTCATGGCAACCGCGCCCTTGGCAAGGCACGTGGTAACGATCATGGGCAGCATCTCGGGCGTCAGACCCACGGCAATGCTGATGGCGAACAGGCCGGCATCGAGCCAATTGCCCTTCGTGACGCCGTTGATCAAAAAGACAAACGGAACCATTACCATCATAAAGCGGATGAGCACCCACGAGACGCTGTTGACGCCCTTGGAAAAGCTCGTCTCCGCAGCGTCGTCGGACAGGCTCGACGCCATGGAACCAAACAGGGTCTGCTCGCCCACGCTAAAGACGAGCGCCGTCGCGCTGCCCGATATCACGCTGCTGCCCATGAGGGCAATGTTCTCGAACGACGTGGCCGAATCGGACTCGGTGCAGGTCGTGGGGACCTTCTCGACCGGCTCGCTCTCGCCCGTCAGGCTGGCCTGGCCCACAAAGAGGTCCTTGGCCTCGATAATCCTCACGTCGGCGGGAATCATGTCACCGGCGGACAGATGCACGATGTCGCCGACCACCACGTCGTCGATGGGAATCTCGGTCCTGGGGACATCCTTGCGGGTGACCGTCACGGTGGTCGTGATCATGTCGAGCAGCTTTTCGGCCGCATTGCCGCTACGCGCTTCCTGGACATAGCGCAGCGTGCCCGAAAGAACCACCATCGTGGTGATGATAATCACCGTCAGCGGGTCAAAGTCCTCCGGCGTGTTGCCCATCATCGACAACGCCGGGAATATCATGTCCGTCGTTGCCGAGATAATGGCTAGGAAAAACAGGATTGCCGTAAAGGGATTGACGAATGCATCCGCGAGCTTGCGGACAAGCGACTTTTTCTTGCCGCGCGTGACCACGTTGCGTCCGTTATCGGCCTCGCTGTGCGCGACCTCGTCGCGGTCCAGACCACCCAGGTTCGAGCCCACCCAGGACATGGCGTCCATCAGCGGGATAGTTGCCGCATGCTGGATGCGGCCCTCTGCACGATGCCTGATCAGTTCGTTTTGCGCCTGGACTGCAGATGGCGTATGGCGCATATTCAGCTTCTTCAATTGCCTTGCTCCGTTCTGTCGATCGGATGCAGAGCCGTCTAGCCGCGACGCCCGCCATTAAGGTGGACCTGCGCCGGCAGACATCGCCCTGCCTTGCTGGTACTGTCACTGCCGCTCACGGTCCTCACCTTCCCTTCGCGTCTGCGACTGTCCTTAGAATAGAAAAGCCGCAAGACCGGGCACATGGCTGGTTTCTTGCGGCTTTCTTGCGATTTGGCAAGGATTGTCAGAGTGGCTTTTGGGGTCGATAGAAGCGGACGATTCAACGCGTTACTCGGCTATTTTATAGCCCACACCCCAAACAGTTAGCAGGTACCGGGGATTGTCGGGCTCGGGTTCAATCTTCTTTCGGATCTTGCGGACAAAGGCCATGATGTTACTGTCATCGAGCAGATATTCGTCTTGCCATACAGCGCGATAGATTTCCTCTTTGCTAAAGACTGTGCCCCGGTTGCTCGCCAAAAAGGCCAGGATATCGAATTCTTTGGGCGTGAGCGAAACGGGCGCGCCCGACACTTTAACGGTGCGCGAAGCCAGATCGATGGAAAGATCGCCGATAACGATGGGCTCCGCAGCGGCACTTGTCTGCGAGCCGGCAACTGTCAGTTTTATGGCGGTCAGCCCGCCCGATGCGATATCGGCAAACACGGGTGCAAGTTCGAGAGCGGCGGCGCTACCGGACGAGAACAGCGCGTTGCTGAGCTCGGCGGCCTCTGCCGGCGTAATCGCTATGTTGGTTCTGTTGGTACGCATAGAACCGCCCTAGAACAGACTGCTCGAGCGGGACAGGTAAACCCGCTTGATCGTCGAAACAACAACAAGATACAACACGCTCAGCAGTGCAACGATGCCCAGATACCACATGGGCAGCGTGACAAGGCCGAGCAGTTGCGCGGCAGGACTCAGCGCGAGAAGGGCCGAGGCGATAAGCATGGTGGCGACCATTATCACGAGCGGACGACACGGCCGGTCCCCGTCGCGAACGTTCCGCGCTCGCAAGACGAGGAGCACGAGCGATTCGGTCCAAGCGCACTCCAGTAACCATCCGGTCTGGAAGGTCGCGATAAAGGCCGCCTGGCCCGCAGCACTCAACGTGACAAAGGACCCACCGCACACCGCGGGGCAAACGCCCAGGAGTAAAATGGCAAACGTGATGATGTCAAACGCCGAACTCGCGAAGCCAAAGTGAAGCATAAAGCTGCCGAGGCCCTTGCCCGACCATGCCTTGGGACGGGCGATCTGTGCATCGTCGACGTTATCCCACGAGAGCGCCAGGCAGGTGGCGTCATAGCACAGGTTGAGCAAAAGCAGCTGAGCGGCGGTTGCCGGCAAAAACGGCAGGAAGATACTCGAGGCGGCAACCGAGCAGATATTGCCAAAGTTGGAACTCGACGCGATGCGAATGTACTTGGAAGCGTTGGCGAACGAAGTCCTGCCTTCGCTGACGCCCTCGGCGACCACGCCCAGGTCGCGCTCGAGCAGTACCAGATCGGCAACCTTTTTGGATTCCGCTGCCGCCGAGTCCACAACGATGCCGACATCTGCCGACGTAAGCGCCGGCACATCGTTCACACCATCGCCGATATAGCCGACCGTATGGCCAGAGAGTCGAATGAGACTGACAACATGAGCCTTTTGCGCGGGCGTGAGCTCGGCAAACACACGAGTACGCCCCACGCGAACAAGCGCCTCGGACTCCTCCATGGCATCGAGCATGCTGCCGGTGATAACGCTATCGGCAGGAATGCCCAGGCGCGAACAGGTTGACCGGGCAACCGAAGCCGAGTCGCCGGTAAGCACGCGCACCTCAACGGAAAGGTCGGACAGCGCGCGCACGGCGGCGCGAGCGCTTGCCTTGGGCCGATCGAAAAAGCCCAAAAAGCCGCAGAGCACCAGGTCACCCCAGTCCGAAGACGTTGTGCTGTAGGCAACGGCGAGGACCTTGATGCCGTCGGCACGCATGTCCTCGGCAACCTCATAGGCGCTCTGGCGGCCCGCGGCGTCCATGGGGACGAGTTCCCCTTTAAAGTTGGCCCAGGCACAACGAGCGCAAACACTCTCGACCTCGCCCTTTACGATGGTCAAGTGATTGCCAGGGCGAGTCTGCAGCCCCAGGCAACCAAGCGCCCCAGGCATGGCATCGAGCTTAACACCCGAAGCCTTGGTGACGTGGTCGAAAGGATCAGATGCGTGCAGGGTAAATGCGCCTGCGAGGTCTTTGGCGGCGAGACGCAACTCGGGCGCGGCGCACGCGTCGGCAATGGCCCGGTTGAGCTGGTTGGCGGCCGCCCCCTGGCTCGTACTCTCCAAATACGCCAGGTTGAGCGTTTGCTCGCTTTCGTTGCCCAGGATATCGGTATAGTACTCGAGCACCGCGGCGTCCTCGGTAAGCGTGCCCGTCTTGTCCACGCACACCACGTCCATGGAGCCCAGTGATTCCATGGCGTCAACGTTTTTAACAATGACCTGTTTGTTCTTAAGGCGATGCGCGCTGCCCGAAAGGCACACGCTTGTGACGACTGGCAGCATCTCGGGGACCAGGCCAACGGCCGTGCCCAGGGCAAACAGCAGGGCCTGCGGCCAGTCGCCCAGCACAAAACCTCGAATCATAATGACAAACGGCAGCACGATGAGCATGCACCTCACCAGGGCGGCACAGATGCTCCTGGCACCAGCGCCAAACTGCGTGCCTAGCCGAGCGCGCCGCGGCGATGTGGGCGGCTCCTCGGCAACGCGAGCGTGAACGGTTGCCGAAGCCTTTCCGTCAATGATGGTCGTTCCAGCACGGACGGCCTCCCCTTCTCGCTTGACGGTCTGACCGCTCTCGCCCGTAAGCGACGATTCGGAGACAAGGATGTGGTCGCCCTTGGCAAGGACCGCATCGACCGGGCAGAGCATACCGGCATACAGGCGAATCACATCGCCAGGCACGAGCTGGTCGGAATCGACTTGAATCCAGCAAGCGTCGACACGTTTCCAAACGGCCGCATGGTTCGCCTTAAACATGTGCCGGTCGAAGCTGCGCTTGGCTTCGTTTTCGTAGAACAGGCGCACCAGGCCGCCGACCAGCCACATCAAAAACAGCACGGCAGGTGCGAACACTCCTGTCTGGCCTTGCGCCTGCGGTACGACGTCGACCAAAAAGGCCAAGCCGGCAAGTGCAAGCAGCAGCGACGAAAACGGATTAAAGAACGATTTTTTAATCATCGAAGCCTCTTTCTAGCATGGCTTCGATTGTATCCGAGGCGTATACCAGCATCCCCGCCCCAGACCTTGCGACTTCCTTGCTTTTACGCGTGACAAAGTTTTGCTATTGCTCACTTGCGCCGCACTTGGGATGCAGGGTAAACAGTGAAGGAGCTGCAGAGCAGGCCTACGCTCCAGTTGCCGCTCAAAAACGCCGTGACCACGTCGCAGATATCCTTGCTCGCGCTCATCTTGGTTGGGGACATCGGCCTTCTGCTCATTGCGGTGAGTATCTTGCTCTATGCTCTTATCCAACGCTAGCCCAGACTGACGCGCCCCGCGCGCCGCAACGACCGCCACGACACCAAGGACCGGCAATGGCTACACTTTCCGAACAAAAACGCAAGCGCATCCGGCGATACTGCATCTACCCCAAGATTGCCGGTGCGGCGCTTGCCATGGCATTCGTGCTGCCATTTTTGATCATTCCCTTCGAAATGATTGACGACATCGTCTTTCATCACGAAGGCTTCCAAGAGACGGGTATGATGACCGCCCTGGTGCTCACCGCCATCGAGCTCGTCATATTCTGCTACTGCACGCTCGCGCCACGCTTTGGTATGCGCGGCAAGCAGTGGAAGAAAATGCAGCGCCGACTCGTCGTCGAGCAGACCGAGAAAGACCGCTCGGCACAAATCGCAGGCGTTGTCGGTACGCAGGCCGCCGCGCGCTTACTCAAGAACAGCGACAACGAGACCGCACGCAATCTGGGCAACGCGGCAGAAGTCGCCGCTGCCGTAGGCGCCGTTGCCACCGCAGCAGACGTGCTTACCGAGAGCTTCGCTAACGCAAAGGCCATGGCGGAGGCCTGCGGCTTGCCTATCCCCCGTGCAAAAAAGTGGATCATCGCGCTTGTGGCGCTACCCCTCGCAATCGTATGCGGTGCCTATATCCCGCAGCTGGCGCAGGGAAACACCGAGATGCAGGAGAACGCCGCGGCCGCGGCCGAGCAGATCGCCATCGCCCGCAAGACGTTAGAGCCCGCATGCGAGTACGTGTCTGCCGATGACCCTTACGAGCGATATCAAGATTACGGCTATCACGTCCGCGGCTACTTGCACGACGGCGACTCCGATACCCAGAAGACCTATACGTACCTGGATTTCGACAACAAGGGAACGCTCAAGGAAGTGAGTTACGTAGCAGAAATCGACCCCGATGCGAGCCTTGAGGACAACCTCGCCCGCATCGAGCTCGACTTTGACGAGCTTTCCTCTGTCGTCCAAACCGCAGACGTCAAGACCGTGAGCCCCGAGCTCCTAGCACCGCAAAAGCTCCCCGAAGAGTTTAGGCAGGCTTTCTTGAACGGTTCGCTCTACGAGAGAATCTCCATCAGGACGAGCGACGACCCCGTCAAAGCGTATTACTCGTTTGACACGGATCCCGAGGACGAGTTTGACGAGTACACCCATCCAAGCATCCGTATCACGTTGATGGGTAAAACGAGCTAGGCGCAGGAGGGGGGGCTGCCCCTTCCCCCATGTGGCAAAGGGACAGCCCCTTTGCCACATTATTCCGAGCGCAGAGCCTCTACGGGGTCTTTCTTAGACGCGCTGCGGGCCGGCAGCAAGCCAGCGACGACCGTCAGCACCACCGAGATCGCGATGAGCGCCAGCGCGTCCTGAACGGGCAGGCTCATCAGGTTGGGAACCTGCTTGGTCGCAAGCGCCCAGGCATTGACCGGGAGGCTCACGAGCACCACGACGGCGATGGCAAAAACGCCGGCGATAAGGCCCTCGATAAACGTCTCGGCGTTAAACACGTTGGCCACGTTGCGCTTCGATGCGCCAATCGCGCGCAGAATGCCAATCTCCTTTTTGCGCTCCAGCACGCTGATGTACGTGATGATGCCGATCATGATCGAGCTCACCACCAGGCTGATGCTCACAAACGCGATAAGCACCAAACTGATGGTGTTCACAATATCGGTCACCGAGCCCATGATGATGCCCATATAGTCGGTGTACGAGATTGCCTGCTCGTCGTGTCCGGCGGCTTTGACCTGCTTGTTGTACGCATCGATATGGTCGAGCACGCGTTCCTTGGCCTCAAAGTCGCGCGGGAAAATCTTGACGGAAATGGGGTCGGCCTCGTCCGCATAGCCCAGCGTGGTCAGATTGTTGTCGTAGGTGAGCTTCGACGCCTTTGCATAGCTCATCATGAGCGAGCTCAGATCCTCGGCGTCCATGTTGAAGTGGATGGCACGGGCAAACGCGCTCGCATCCACGTGCATGGCGCTCGCCAGGCTGGCAAAGGTCGACGACATCTGCGTCGCCATCTGATCCATAAGCCCCGCCGCTCCCGCTTTGAGCTGGGAAGACACCGTCGCTGCGATTCTGTTGCTGAGCGATTGCATCACCTGGTCCATAGCCTGCTGCAAATAGGGCGCGAGCTGTTTTTGTACGTAGTCGGTCATAGCCTGCTGCAGTCGCTCCGCCAGTGCGTCTCCGCCCAGCGCTTTGAGCTGCGCCAAGCATTGCTGCGCCGCAGCATCGTTCTCAAGATACGCCGAGAACGCAGCAGCGAGCTTCGATGCATCCTTAAGGTCCTCGGGCGTCAGCGCCTTAAACTGATTGGACTGCATAAAGCCAACAAACAGCCGGTTGGCAAGCGTGCCCACCTGCTGCATCTGCTCGGGCGTGAGTTCCAAGCCATCAAAGACACCCGAGAAATCGGGGGTCGGTGCCTTGGCCATGATGTCGCTGAAGTCGATGTCCTTGCCCACGCCCGAAAGGTCGATATCCAAGCCCGACAAATCGATGCCCGAAAGATCCATGCCACCGGCCGTACCCGAGAGTGCAGACGTATCGAACGAGAACGCGCTCTTGAGCGCCGCCTCGTCAACGCTGAACATGCTGCCCAGGTCCACGCCTTGTTTGGCCTCGCCTTGCAGCTCATCGAAAGACTTGCCCGTAAAGACATCCGTCTCGGGGTGGGCGAGTTGCTCCTGCACAATCTGCGAATCGGCGGCGCGCTCCATAAGCTGGCGAGTCAGAGCATGCGTATAGGCAATGCCCGGAGACAACGCGCTCGCGTTGGCGGTCTCGTTAGGTCGCACCACGCCCACAATGTGCACGTCAATACCGTCGGCAACCTTGGCAGCCATAAAGTCGGCGTCGCCAGACATATCGGTCCACATGCCGGTCTCTTCGTTTTTGCGATACGCATCGGCCGGCGACAGCACCTTAAACGTCGTGGACAGCGCATCGTCGTAGGTAAATTCGGTGCCGGTCTCGGGCGTTTCGACCCCACCGTCAGCCGTCATAGCACTGTTTACCAGATCGTTGAGCTCATTGATATCCAGCGCACCGATGCTGTAGAGCGTGTAGTCGCCCACCGTGCCACGGCTCGAAAGCACCATCACGGCTTCGTTAGCAGACGTAGGCCAATGCCCCGCCACGACATCGTACTGGCTGTCGAGCAGGCTCTGGTCGTCGATCATCTCGTTAAAGACCGAGGTTCCCATGGATTCCATGCTCACCGTTGCCGCCGAGCTCGCGCCTCCGCTCATGGCCTCGGTCATAGCGTTGGGCACCAGCCGAACAGGCTTCTCATCGCCCTTGCCGGCACGATAGACAACCGGCGATACACCGTAGCCGTACTGAATGGCGTTGACCTCTTTATCGATGCCGTCGCCACCGGCATCGAGCCATGCCTTAAAGCTTGTCATGTCGTTAGACTTAACGCTCGCAAACATATCCTTTACGGCCGTGACCACAGGAATCTTATCGGTTCCCTTAGCCTTGCCGCCGGCACTGTCGTCGGACGAGCCCTCGTTCTTGGACATATCGTCGTCCGTGGCCCCCTGTCCGCCCATCATGGACGACAGGTCGTAATCCTGCTTGGAAATGGTGAGCGGGTAGCTCGAGAGCGTATCCTCCTCGACCTTTTTGATGTAGCCGTTTACGCCATTGGACAGCGCCAGAATCGCCGCGATACCAATAATGCCAATCGAGCCCGCAAAGGCAGTCATGGCCGTGCGGCCCTTCTTGGTCATGAGGTTTCGGGCAGAAAGCCCCAGCGCCGTCACAAAGCTCATCGAGGTTTTGCGCGTAGGCTTTGCCTCGCGACGCGCGGCCTTGGCAGCATCGAAGGGATCGGAATCGTCGGTGATCTTGCCGTCCGCCAGATTGACGATACGCGTGGCATATTGGTACGCCAGCTCGGGATTGTGCGTGACCATGATGACCAGGCGGTCGCGCGCCACGTCCTTGAGCAAATCCATGACCTGTACGGATGTCGTTGAATCCAAAGCGCCGGTCGGCTCGTCGGCAAGCACAATCTCGGGATCATTAATCAGGGCGCGGGCGATGGCCACGCGCTGCATCTGTCCGCCCGATAGCTGGCCTGGGCGCTTGTTAACGTGCTCGCCCAGGCCGACTTTCTCCAACGCCTCGCGCGCACGCTGGCGGCGCTCGGCATGCCCCACGCCCGTGAGCGTGAGCGCCAGCTCCACGTTTTCCAAAATGGTCTGATGCGGAATGAGGTTATAGCTTTGGAACACAAAGCCGATGCGGTTGTTGCGGTAGGCATCCCAATCGCGGTCGCGGAAGTCCTTGGTCGAGATGCCGTCAATCAGCAGGTCGCCAGAATCAAAGTGGTCGAGTCCGCCGATAACGTTGAGCATCGTGGTTTTGCCCGAACCCGAGGGACCCAGAATGGCCACGAACTCGTTATCGCGAAAAGACAGGCTCACGCTGTCGAGCGCCACCTGCGTAAACGACTGCGTAACGTACCTTTTGCAAATACCTTTGAGCTCCAGCATGGACGGCAACCTCTCCTGCGCAGGCACCCTGCCCGCTCTCCTCCGCCGTTCGTATTCGACGCGTTTGTCCTACTCTATCCCCATTTTTTGCCGACGCCAGTGAGGAATGTAACAAACCGCGCCAAAAAACGAACGGGACGGCGCCCAAAAGAAGAGGTCCCGAGCGGGACCTCTATATGGTGGAGCTTATCTTGAAAGGTAGCGGACTACTTCGTACAGCGGCGCACGATCATCGCCATGCTTTACGCGTTTTCTACTGCTCGCTATTCGCAATCGCCTGGTCGATAAGCTTGTCGAGCGCTGCGCGCT
>URVZ01000001.1 GCA_900551365.1 uncultured Collinsella sp. | reverse complement strand
CACGCAAAGGAAAGCACTTAATGTGCTTTCCGTCTTGCGCAGGACTGTAGAGCAGGAAACTTCATATGCGGCCCCCCGGGCGCAAGCAAAAGGGCGACCCCTGTCCGGAGTCGCCCTTGCATGAGCTGCTTATGTACGGCTGTTACTCGGCGTCGTGGTGACGGCGGGGCTTGCGGCCTCCGTTGTCGCCGGGACGGCGCGGACGGTCGCTGCGCTCAGAGCGCTCGCGACGCGGACGCTCACGGCGCTGGAAGTGCTCGCCGTCGCCCTCGGAGGCACCCTCGGCGCGAGCCGGGGCCTCGGGCTTATCCAGACGATCAAGCGAGATCTTGCCACGATCGTCGACCTCGATGACGACGACCTTGACCTCATCGCCCACGTTGAGGACGTCCTCGACCTTCTCCACGCGGCCCTTGGCGACGCGGGAGATGTGCAGCAAGCCGTCCTTACCGGGCAGCAGGTTGACGAAGGCGCCGAAGGGCTGGATGGAGACCACGCGACCGGTGTACTCCTCGCCCGGCTCGGGAACCTTGATGATGAGCTTGATGCGCTCGACAGCCTGGTCCACGGACTCGCCGGTGCCGCCGACAAAGACGGTGCCGTCCTCCTGGATGTCGACCGAAGCGCCGGTCTCATCCTGGATACCGCGGATGACCTTACCGCCGGAACCGATGACGTCGCGGATCTTGTCGGTCGGGACCTGGATGGAGACGATGCGCGGAGCGGTGCTGCGCGTGGTGTGGCGCGGCTCGGGGATCACATCGAGCATCTTCTGCAGGATGAAGGCGCGGCCCTCCTTGGCCTGCTGCAGGGCGCGGGCCAGGATGTCGAAGGTGAGGCCGGTGGCCTTGTTGTCCATCTGCAGGGCGGTGATGCCCTCGGTGGTGCCGGTGACCTTAAAGTCCATGTCGCCCAGGAAGTCCTCGAGACCCTGGATGTCGGACAGGACCACGGTCTTGCCCTCCTCCTGGATCAGGCCCATGGCGATACCGGAGACCGGGCGCTTAATGGGCACGCCGCCGTCCATAAGGGCGAGCGTGGAGCCGCAGGTCGAAGCCATCGAAGAGGAGCCGTTGGACTCCATGACCTCGGAGACGACGCGGATGGCGTAGGGGAACTCGTTCTCGTCGGGAAGCACCGGAAGCAGAGCGCGCTCGGCCAGATTGCCATGGCCGATCTCGCGGCGCTTGGGGCTGCCCATGCGGCCGGTCTCGCCGGTGCAGAAAGGCGGGAAGTTGTAGTGGTGCATGTAGCGCTTGCCCTCGGTGGGCTCGATGGTATCCAGACGCTGGCCCTCGTTGAGCATGCCGAGCGACAGAACGGAAAGCACCTGGGTCTGACCGCGCTGGAACAGGCCGGAGCCGTGAACGAGCGGCAGGTAGTTGTCCTTCACCATGATGGGACGGATCTCATCGGCGGCACGGCCGTCGACGCGCTCACCGGTCTCGACGACCATGGTGCGCATGGCCTTCTTCTCGAGCTTCTTGAGCGCCACGGGGATCTCGCGCTCCCAAGCGGCCTGCTCCTCCTCGGTAAACTCGGCACGGATGGACTCCTTCAGAGCCTCGACCTTGCCGATACGGGAGAGCTTGTCGGCGTCGCGAAGGGCGGCTGCCATCTCGTCGTAGTGGGCAAAGATGCGCTCCTGGACCTCCTCGACGGGCTGGTCGAGCGGGTACTCCTTCTTGACGATGGGGCCGTTGACCTGCTCCCACTCGGCAACGAACTCGTCCTGAGCCTGGCAGAAAGCAGCAAGGGCCTCCTGGCCAAACTTCATAGCGGCGAGCATGTCGTCCTCGGAGATCTCCTCAGCGCCGGCCTCGACCATCGAGATAAAGTCGGCAGAGCCGCCCAGCTCCAGGTCCAGGTCGGAGTTCTCGCGCTCCTCATAGGTGGGGTTGACGATAAACTCGCCGGTCTCCACGTTGCGGCCGATGCGCACGCAGGCAAGCGGGCCCTCGAAGGGCACGCCGCCGAGCGTCATGGCAAGGGAGGCGCCCATGACGTTGATGACGTCGAAGGGGTTGACCTGGTCGGCGACGAGCGAGGTGGCGACGATGTGCACCTCGTTGCGGAAGCCGTCCGGGAAGCTCGGGCGGATCGGGCGGTCGATCATGCGGGCCGTGAGCGTGGCCTTCTCGCTGGGACGGCCCTCACGCTTGAGGTAGCCGCCCGGGATGCGGCCGGCGGCGTACATCTTCTCGTTGAAGTCGACGGTCAGCGGGAAGAAGTCGTAGTTCTTGCGCTCCTTGGAAACGACCACGGTGTCGAGCATCGTGGTGTCGCCCTGCTTGACAAGGCAGGCGCCGGTAGCCTGCTTGGCAAGCTCGCCCGACTCGAAGGTGTAGGTCTTGCCGTACAGCTCAAAGGTCTTGGATACGAGTGTCATTGTTCTCCTTTACCCCACAGGCCCCTTGCCTGCGAGCTTCTCATGTGACGCGGGCCCCCTGCCCCCGCCACGCTTCAGAGCGTGATTGTTCACGCCCTTACACAAAAAGAGCGCCCCGCTGCGCAGGACGCTCTTAGCATGTACAAATCCTACTGGATGTTGTCGCGGATGCCCAGAGCCTTGATGAGCTCACGGTACTCGACGATGTCGTTCTTCTTGATGTAGGAGAGAAGACGACGACGACGGCCGACGAGCATGAGCAGGCCACGACGGGTGTGGAAGTCCTTCTGGTGGGACTTCATGTGCTCGGTCAGCTCCTTGATGCGCTCGGACAGGATGGCGACCTGAACCTTGGGGTTGCCGGTGTCGACCGGGGTGTTACCGAACTGGGCAGTCAGCTCAGCCTTACGCTCTTTGGAAACAGTCATTGTTTCACCTTTCGTTTTACGTCGCCCGCGGGCGACTCGATTCGCCTCGGACTGGGAAGCCGCCGGTGGAGCGAGCAACCAAGGTCGAGGTACCAACAGGTCGGCATGATACCACAAGCAGCCCGCGCCTGCGCATCATCACCGACCCAACATGAATTCCATCGCACGGAGGCGTTGATCGGTGTGCGTCGCAGCCCAAACATGCGAAAGCCCGAGCAGGAATGCCGCCGTATGCGGGTCGATTCGCTCGGCCATGAGCGCATCGAAGGTCATGGACATGAGGGCGCGCAGCCATGCGGTCTCACCGGTCGACACCAGTTCGGCACCTGGAACGCTCGACGCGCACGACCCGCACATGAGACCGCCCGCCTGGGGTGAAAAATACGACAGCATGGGGTCTCCGCACAGCACGCAGGCCGAAAAATCGGGTCGATAGCCAACGTGCGACAGCAGCTTAAAGACATATGCCGCCACAAGTAGGTCCATATGCGCCGTGTCAAGCCCGCTGCCCACCAGGGCAAGCGCTCGCTGCGTGATGGCAAAGGTAAACGGGTCCTCGGCGTCCTCGAACGAGCACACGCGCGCAACCTCGGCGATCGCGCTTGCGGCGCAGGTCGTCTCGTAATCGGGCGCAGCGCCGAGCGGCGCCTCCATAAGCTCGGCCTGGGAAACCACGTCGAGTGACCGTCCATGTGCGAGCAGCATATCGACCGTACAGAACAGCTCGCAGCGCGCAGCCAGGCGTCCGCCGGGTTTGCGGGCGCCCTTTGCCACGGCACGAACCTGCCGCCCCCGCTCGTCAAGCATCGTCAAGATCAGGTCGGTCTCTTTGAGCTTCGTCTTGTCGAGGACGAGCACCTTGGTGCGATATGTCCGGGAGCCTGCCATGCGCGCCGCGCGTCCTTAGTCCTCGGCGTTGTAGCCAAAGCGGCGAATCTGGGCCTCGTCGTCACGCCAGCCGGCCTTGACCTTCACGTCCAGCTCCAAAAAGACCTGCGTGCCAAAAATGCGTTCAAGATCGCGTCGGGCGTCGATACCGATATGCTTGATCATCTCGCCGCCCTTGCCGATGATGATGCCCTTTTGGCCCTCGCGCTCGACGTAAATGGTGGCGTGCACGCGCAGCACCTTCTTGGTCTGCTCGAGCGCATCGCAGATCACGCCAACGGAGTGCGGAATCTCATCACGGGTGCGGCGCAAGACCTTCTCGCGCACAAACTCGGCAACGAGCGTCTCATCGGAAGCGTCAGTACCCATGTCCTCGGGGAACCAACGCGGACCCTCAGGCAAAAAGTGCGCAACGGTCTCTATAAAGGCATCGACGTTGAAGTTCTTAACCGACGACGTCACAATCTCGTCGTCATATTCCATAAGCTCGTGGGCAGCCTTAAGCTGCTCCATGACCTGTGCGGGGTCGGCCTCATCGGCCTTGGTGAGCACCAGGACCTTCTTGCAACGAGCGCATCTGACACGCTCGGCAACCCAGGCGTCTCCCCTGCCGATGGGCTTGGTGGCATCAATCAAAAACGCGACGACGTCGACATCGTTCAACTCGAACAGTGCGCTCTTGTTGAGCTCGGACCCCAGGCCGTCCTTGGGCTTATGAATACCCGGGGTATCGACAAAGACCAGCTGGTAGCCGGGACGGTTGACGACGGCGCGCATGCGACGGCGGGTCGTCTGTGCCACCGGCGAGGTGATGGCGACCTTTTTGCCATAGCAGGCGTTGAGCAGCGTGGACTTGCCGGCGTTGGGGCGTCCGACCAGGGCTACGAAGCCGCTGCGAAAACCGGGTTCAACGTCGCCAAAGCCCGCGAGGCTATCGTCCTCGTCGCACAGGGCGTCGAGCTCCTCGTCGCTCATGCCCTCAAACGGATCGAATTCCTCGACTTCCTCGTATGCTTCGGCCGCTTCGGCATCCGCCGCATCCAGGACCTCGTCGTCCAAAATTTCATCGATAGGCTGCATAGTGTCGGACATGAAAATCCCTTTCTAGATAAAGCCGAGCGCGTGGGCAAATACCAGCAAGCCCACAATCGCGGCGGTGATGGAAAGAACGTATACGGAGGCGGCGGCGATATCCTTCGCGCGCTTTGCCAGCGGATGGAGCTCCTGGGTCGCCAGATCGACAATCGCCTCCATGGCGGTGTTGCATAGCTCGCCGTGAATCACCAGGCCACAACAGATGATAATCGTGGCCCACTCGGCAATGTCGAGCCCCACGATGCAGCCGGCAATGACGGTGCACACGCCCGCAACGAGCATGACCTTAATATTGCGCTCGGTCTTGACGGCGGTGACGAAGCCCTCCATGGCGTAGGAGAACGACTTTAAGAAGGACGGATGGTCCTTGTTCGATCCGGGAATCATAGACGGCTCCTAGTCGTGGGCGTGGTTGGTGATGGGGCCGACGTGGACCAGCTTGGGGTCCTCGCCGCGCTCGAGCGCCAGATCGCGCAGGATGGCGTCCTCGCGGGCCTCCATGACCTCGGCCTCGTCGTCCTCGATATGGTCATACCCCAGCAGGTGCAGCATGCCATGCACGAGCATCAGGCGGCACTCGTCGGCAGGGGCATTGCCAAAGCCGGGGGCCTGACGGGCAATGACTTGCGGGGCCAGGATGATATCGCCAAGCTCAAGCGTCTCGTCGGCGGGAATATCCTCGTCAAAGGCCGAGTCGCATTCAAACGAGAGGACATCGGTGGTGCGGTCGATACCGCGCCACTCGTGGTTGAGCTCGTGCATCTCGTCCTCGTCGACATACGAAAGGGAAATCTCGACTTCACGCTCAACGCCTTCGGCGGCAAGCACGACCTCGCAGATGTGTTCTACCTCCTGCGCGTCGAGCAGCGTATCGAGCTCGGCATCGTTGCTGATCAATACACTCAACGGGACTCCTTTCGGTCGCGCGGGCGCTGCTCGCGCACGTCATCATAAGCATCATATGCCTCGACGATACGTCCCACCAGGGCATGGCGCACCACGTCGGCACGCTCGAGGTGAGAAAATGCGACATCGTCGACACGGCCCAAAATCTTCTCGACATCCGCCAAGCCACCACGACGGCCCACCAGGTCACGCTGGCTCAGGTCGCCGGTAATCACAAACTTGGAGTTAAAGCCCAGGCGCGTCAGAAACATCTTCATCTGCTCGGGCGTGGTATTTTGGGCCTCGTCGAGCACCACGAAGGCATCACTCAGCGTGCGGCCGCGCATGTAGGCAAGCGGGGCGATCTCGATCACGCCGCGCTCCATAAGCTCATCGGTGCGTTCGCGATCCATCATGTCAAAAAGGGCGTCGTAAAGCGGACGCATGTAGGGATCGATCTTTTCCTCGAGGGTGCCGGGCAAAAAGCCCAGATTCTCCCCCGCCTCGACAACCGGGCGCGTCAAGATCAGACGGCCCACCTCGTGACGCTTGAGCGCGGCAACGGCGAGCGCCATAGCCAGATAGGTCTTACCGGTACCGGCAGGACCCAAGCCAAACGTGATGGTATGCGAGCGGATGGCATCCACATAGCGCTTTTGCCCGAGCGTCTTGGGGCGAATGACGCGGCCGCGATACGAAAGCAGCACGTCATCGCGCAGCGACGAAGCGTCGTGCTCACCATCGCGCAGGACAGCCAAGCAACGCGAGACGTCGTCGGCAGACAGCGTGCGACCGGCAGCCGCCTCACGAAAAGCGTGTTCGAAAAAACGCGCCACGAGTTCGACCTCGTCCGGGTCGCCGCTCACGGCGATGTTATCGCCACGGGCGACCACGTGAGCGCGAACCAAGCTCTCGAGCGCACGAAGGACGCCGTCGCCGGCGCCCAAAACGCGCGAGGGATCAATTCCCTCGGGAACGGTAAGTCTAATCTTCGAGGCTTCCATGAACCTCCCTGCGTGCATGGACCAGGCCGGAATCATCGACTCCGATGATAGCAACATCGAGCAGGCACGGGGCTGTAAGTCCACAGGTATCGTCAAGACGGGCATGATGGAACGAGCCGAGCGTCAGGTTGTCACCATACTCGAGCACGGCACGCTCGACCGTGCCCACGCGACGACGAGCGTCGGCAATAGCGAGCTCCTGTGCGGCGGCCCGCATACGACGGCTGCGCTCGGCCATAACCTCGGGCGGCACCTGGTCGGGCATATCAGCGGCAAGGGTACCGGGACGCTTGCTGTAGCGAAACACGTGCATACGCGAGAAACCCACACGGCGGCACAGCGCCAGCGACTCCTCGAACTCCTCGTCCGTCTCGCCGGGGAAGCCGACAATAACGTCGCAAGAAAGTGACGCCTGCGGCAGATTGGCGCGAATCATACGCACCGTGTCCTCAAAGGCCTCGGCACTATAGGGACGGCCCATGCGATGCAGGGTCGCCGTGCAACCGGACTGCACGGGCAGGTGCAAAAATGGGGCGATACGCTGCGGATAGCGCGCCATAATCTTAAGCAGGCGCTCAGTGATATCCATGGGCTCGACCGAGGAAATGCGCACATGCGGAATAGACGTGCGCTCCATGATTGCCTCGAGTAGCTCATCGATTTCGACGTGCTCGTCGGTCGCGCTCTTGCCATCGTAGGCACCCAGGTTCACACCGGTCAGCACCACCTCGGGCACGCCGGCCTCCTGGGCCTCGCGAACTTGCTCGAGCACGGACTCGACGGGCACGGAGCGCTCGGGGCCGCGCGCCTTCCACACAATGCAATAGGTGCAGCGATGGTTGCAGCCATCCTGAATCTTCACGCCCAGGCGAGAGCGACCGAGCGCATCGACCACCTCGCCATCGCTGCAGGCGGGAACGCTATCGGACTCAACACCCAGCACCTCGCATACACGTTCGGCGACATCTATCTTGGACGGCTCGGCAATCACGCGATCCGAAAGCTCCGACAGCTCCTCGGGATGCAAATTGACCACGCATCCGGTCACGACCACATAGGGCTCGTTTGGATGGGCCAGCGCATGACGGACGGCCTTACGGGTCTTGGCCTCGGCCTCGCCCGTAACGGCACAAGTGTTAATGACGATCAGATCGGCATCCTGGGGCTCCACAATAGCAAAGCCCAAGCGCATAAGATCGGCAGTGATACGGTCAGACTCAACCCGGTTGACACGGCAGCCGAGGTTGACGACGGAAATATGGGGTGCGAGCACGCGGGCTCCTTAATCGAGGATATCGTCGAGGGCACTCTTGATACGGTCGGTCACCGACTTCTTACCGGAAGCGACGTCATCGCCCATCTCATCGGCAAAAGCACGGAGCAGCTCGCGCTGCTTATTGGAAAGATTGGTGGGAACGACCACGCGCAGTTGCACGATCAGGCGGCCACGCGAACCGCCACCGCCAATGCGCGGCATGCCGTAATTATTGACGCTCACGGTGTCGCCGTACTGGGCGCCGGCGGGGACCGTCACCTTAACGACCTCGTCGGGCATAATGCCCTCGACCTCGATCTCGCAGCCGAGCGCAGCCTGCGCAATCGAGATATCGCTCACCAGGTACAGGTCGTCCCCGTTGCGCTTAAAGCGCTCATGGTCGGCAACGCGCACGTTGACAATCAGGTCGCCCGAAGGCTCGCCGCGAAGACCGGCCTCGCCAAAGCCGTTCACACGCAGCTGGCGACCGGTCGAAACGCCGGCAGGAATATCGATGTCGATCTTTTCATGCGAAGGCGTGCGGCCCTGACCGTCGCAGGTCTCGCAGGGATGGTCGATGACCGTGCCCTCACCATGGCAGTCGGGGCAAGGCGAAGAGGACTGAACCTGGCCCAAAAACGATCGCTGAACCGTCGTGACATAGCCCGTACCGTGGCATCGGCCGCACTGCTTTTCCCGTGCGCCCTCTGCCCTACCGGTGCCGTTGCAGTCCTCGCAAGGAGCAAGGCGGTCATAGCTGATCGTCTTTTTGCAACCGAGCGCCGCCTCCTCGAGCGTCACCGAAAGCGAGATGGCCATATCACGTCCGCGACGACGCTCACGACGGCTGCGGGCGCCACCGCCGGCACCGCCGCCAAAGAACGACGAGAACAAGTCGTCCATGCCCATGCCACCAAA
The DNA here is from genome assembly GCA_900551365.1 of uncultured Collinsella sp. Lineage (GTDB taxonomy): Bacteria > Actinomycetota > Coriobacteriia > Coriobacteriales > Coriobacteriaceae > Collinsella. Next base: position 101,849 of record URVZ01000001.1, on the reverse strand, counting down.
GATATCGTTGATATCGACGTAGCCCGAACCACCAGGGCCGTCGGCAGTGCCGTAACGGTCGTAGTTAGCACGCTTCTGCTCATCGGAAAGAACGGAATAGGCCTCGTTGAGCTCCTTGAACTTGGCCTCGGCCTCGGGGTCGTCCGAAACATCCGGATGTACGGTACGGGCCTTCTTTAGAAACGCACGCTTAATCGTCCGCGCGTCGGCATCCCTGTCGACGCCAAGCACCTCGTAGTAATCCCTATTTTCCGACACGACCGAATCCTTCCGACTTTCATTATTGTCACAGTGCGTCCTATACCCAAGCAGGGCCGACCGCAAACAGAGGGTTTGATGTTATTGCATTTGGTACGGCGAAAGCATGGCCCGTTGCGAACAGCTCGCGAACCAAACCGACACGAGCGCGAACATGAAGCCGTTGGCAAAACCGTTGGCAAACTGCATCGCGCCGCGCTTCCACCACAGCAGGCTGCGATGAAGCACGCCGTCCGAAAGCACCATGAACAGGCCCATGGCAAACGGAATAAAGCACATCATGGCAAAGGCCGAGAACACGCCCGAGATGGCCGAGAGTACCAAAAACGGCGCCACGATGCCCATCAGGTAAAAACCGGTACGAGCTTTGCCTTCCAAGCGCTCGGCCTCAACATGGGCCCGACCGACCAGATCACCGCCAGAGGCGCCGTTGGTGCCGGCGTGACCCATGCCGCCAATACGGACCTCGTCGCCATCGTGCGTGCCGGCGGGAAACTCAATCGTCTGCTCGGAGGTCACACGGGTTCGCCCGCTGCCGCCGCAATCGGGACAGGGGTCGGCGACGACCTTACCGGAGCCACCGCACTCAGGGCAGACAGACTGGAACGTGCCGGCACCAAACAGAAAGGACAGGTCGACATCGATGTGGCCGCGACCGCCGCAGCTCGGACAGGTATGTGCATGCTCGGACGAAACAGAGCCCGAACCGCCGCAGTGACCACAGGTATCGAAGCGCGTATAGCGGACGGTCTTGCGGGCACCGCCCTTGGCCTCCTTGGCGTCGAGCTTAATATCGACGACCACGTTGGCGCCGTTCTCGGGATTATAGGCAGCCTGCCCGCGACGCGGCTGACCCCAGGCGCCACCAAAGGGAAAGCCGCCCTCAAAGGGATTGCCGTAGCCCGCGCTGCCGGCGTAACCGCCGCCATAGGGCGAAGCCGTGGGAGCGCCGGCAAAGGGATTGCCCGAGCGCATGGCGTCGTAGCGCGCACGCTTCTGCTCGTCCGAAAGCACAGCATAGGCCTCGGAAACCTCTTTGAACTTTTCCTCGGCATCCGGTTCTTTGTTGACGTCCGGATGGAGCTTGCGGGCCTTTTGCTGGAAGGCTTTCTGTATATCACGCGAGGTGGCGTCCTTGGAGACACCCAAAATCTCGTAGTAATCTTTTTCGTTCATCGTCGCCATGCGCGGCAACCTCCTGCTCACAGCAGCGTATATATTGCGGTAATTCTACCCGAGCGGCCTAAGCTAGATCCCAAAACAGCTCGAACAGAACATTTCCATCGAGCCAGCCCAGGTGTGTCGGCGCTAAACGAGCTCGAACATGGCCCGCGATGACATCTGCCGAAGTGAAGGGTCCCTCATGGACTCCGAGCGTCTCGGGCACCCAAGTGGCAAGACCCAATTCGAGCGCGCGATCGCAGGCAGCTGCCAGCTCATCGGCCGGGACGGCACGAGCCGCGCGAACCAAAAGGTCGGACGCGACACCGCGCGTCATGCGACAAGCAAGCATCAGGTCTTCGGCCGCGGCCTCGCGCTGCGAGAGATATTCGGCCTCGAACGCCGTCGCGTCATCGTCACGTTGCACCAGACGCACGCGGTACGAATCGCCTCGAGAAGACACGCCGGGGAACAAACCTGCAAGACGATCGAAATCCTCGGCATCGAGCATGCCCGCGGCAGAGCGACCCAGGCCCAAATAGCCCTGGCCGGTCCAGTAGGCAATGTTATGGGCGCACTCATGTCCGTCGAGCGCATAGCTTGCCACCTCATACGGGTGATAGCCGGCCGCACCCAGACGCTCACGCGCCACATCCATGCACGAAGCTTGAAAATCCTCGTCGGGCTCGACCGACTCGTCGCGGCACGCCATGCGATAAAGGGGAGTCCCCTCCTCAAGCGTGAGCGGGTAGACCGACACATGATGCGGAGCCGCCGCCAGCACGCCATCGAGCGTGCGCCTCCAACTCGCTGCGGTCTGCCCAGGAAGTCCGCACATAAGGTCGCACGACACGTCAAGCCCAGCGTTCTTGACTGTCGCGATGGCGGCAAGCGCCCGATCGGCATCGTGAATACGGCCGATAGCGGTAAGTTCGATGTTATCGAGCGTTTGCACGCCCAGAGAGACGCGTGTGACACCAACCTTGGCAAGCGCAGCGGCAAGCTCGGCGGTCAGCGACTCGGGATTGGCCTCGCAGGTAAACTCAACGGGGGCGCACCACGCACGAATACGCCGCGCCAGCTCCACCAGGCGCTTCCCCGCCAGCGACGGCGTACCACCGCCAACATAGACGGTGCGGATCTGTTCAAGGGCCCCAGCCTTGCCAAAAGCATCGAGGCGCGCGAACAACTGCTCAAAATAGACATCGAGCGCAGCGCTCAGGTCGCACGGAGCAAAACTGCACGAGTCAAAGTCGCAGTACCGGCACTTTTGGGCGCAAAACGGCACGTGCACGTACAGCGCGGTAACGGCCACCCTTAAGCCTCCAGCGGATGTGGAGGCACCGATTCGCCGGCGGCAAGGGCAGCCTCGCAGGCCACCACATCGCGCTCGATCTCATCAACCAGCGCCATAAACTCCTCGTAAGTGGAACAGCGCACCACATGGGCACGCCAAGCGGCGGCATGAGGCATGCCTTTTAAGTACCAGCTTGCGTACGTGCGGGCACGCGACATGAGCGGCAGGAGCTCATGCGTCAGCGTTAGGTGCTCACGCAGGGCGTCCAGGCGCTCGACGGAGCTGCGTGCCGGCACCGGTATGCCATCGAGCGCAAGGGCGCGAGCATCACCAAAAACCCAGGGGTTTCCGTAGATGCCGCGTGCGATAAACACCGCGCTGGCACCCGAGCTGCGCAGATGCTCTGCGGCATCCTCGGCGCAGAACACATCGCCCGAACCGATAACGGGAATCTCGACGGCGTCGGCCACCTCATCGACGACAGACCAATCGGCCTGGCCCGTATAGAGCTGCGTGGCACAACGACCGTGCACGGCAACTGCAGAGGCGCCCGCCCCTTCAAGCATCTGGGCAAACGTTGCGGCGTTGCGGTCCTCGGCATAAAAACCCTTGCGGATCTTCACGGTCACGGGAACATGCGCCGCGCCCACCGCTGCCTCGACAATCTTCTCGGCCAGGTCGGGCGTGCGCATAAGCGCCGAGCCTTCGCCCTTGGTAACGACCTTGCGAGCCGGACAGGCCATGTTGATATCGATCAATGACAGGCGATCGCCCACACGCTCCTCGACGGCGGCGACGGCATTCGCAAACTGCTCGGGCTTGGAGCCAAAGAGCTGCACGCAAATCTGCTGCTCCTCGTCGGCCGGTAGCACCAGGCGCCAGGTCTTGTTGCTGGCATAGGCAAGGCCCGCCACGCTCACCATCTCGCTGTAGGCAAGGTTGGCACCGCGGCGGCGGCACATGATGCGGTAGGCAGGGTCGGTCACGCCCGCCATGGGAGCCATAAGGAACGGCTGCTCGGCATAGGCGCCCAGCAGCCGCTTGCTGTATTCGGAAAGCGCCATAGACCTACTCGTCCACCTTGAGGATCGCCATAAAGGCCTCCTGCGGGACCTCGACCGATCCGATGGCCTTCATGCGCTTCTTGCCCTCTTTCTGCTTCTCGAGCAGCTTGCGCTTACGCGAGATATCGCCGCCGTAGCACTTAGCAAGCACGTCCTTGCGACGCGCCTTGACGGTGGAGCGGGCAATGATCTTGTTGCCGATAGCACCCTGGATGGGCACCTCGAACAGCTGACGCGGGATAATCTCCTTAAGCTTGTCGCACAGGCCGCGGGCAAGACCGTAGGCCTTGTCCTTGTGGACGATAAACGACAGCGCGTCCACCTCGTCGCCCGAAAGCAGGATATCGAGCTTCACAAGCTCAGATGGACGGTACTCGTTGAACTCGTAGTCGAGCGAGGCATAGCCCTTGGTACGGCTCTTGAGCTGATCGAAGAAGTCCAAGATGAGCTCGGCAAGCGGCATATCAAAGCGCATCTCGACCGACTTGCTCGTGAGATGGATCATGTCGGTAGTAATGCCGCGGTGCTCGATAGCGAGCTGCATGACGGCACCCGTATACTCGGGCGGGCAGATGATCTTTGCCTTGAGGTAGGGCTCCTCGATACGCTCGATGCGCGTAGCCTCGGGCAGATCCTGCGGGCTACGGACATCAATCATCTCGCCGTCAGTCTTGTAGACGTGATAGTCCACCGAGGGGCTCGTGGCAATGAGGTCCAAGTTGAACTCGCGCTCCAGGCGCTCCTTGACGACTTCCATGTGCAGCAGGCCCAGGAAGCCCACGCGGAAGCCAAAGCCGAGCGCCACCGAGGTCTCGGGCTCCCACACCAACGACGGGTCGTTGACGTGCAGCTTATCGAGCGCATCACGCAGGTTCTCGTAGTCCTTGTTATCGATCGGGAACAGGCCCGTATAGACCATGGGCTTGGCCTCGCGGTAACCGGGAAGCGGCTCGGGGCAGGGATTCGACGCCCACGTGAGGGTATCGCCCACGCGAACGGCCTCGGGGTCCTTCAGGCCCGTGACCACGTATCCGACCTCGCCGACCGTCAGCGCGTCGACCGGGGTCTCGGCGGGACGCTTGACGCCCACGCCATCGACCAAAAAGTCGCCCTTTGCCTGCATCATGCGCAGGGTATCGCCTTTTTTGATGGATCCGTCAAAGACGCGCACCGTGGCGACGACGCCACGATACTCGTCGAAGTACGAATCCAGAATGAGTGCCTTGAGCGGCGCGTTCGCATCGCCCTTGGGCGGAGAGATCAAAAAGACAATGGACTCTAGCAGATCGTGGATGCCCTCGCCGGTCTTGCCCGAGACGCACACGGCATCATCCGCAGGGATCGCCAGGTCATCCTCGATCTCGGTCTTAACCTCATCGGGATGGGCCGAGGGCAAATCGATCTTGTTGATGGCAGGAACAATATCCAGATTGGCGTTCATGGCAAGCGTCGCGTTGGAGACGGTCTGCGCCTCGACGCCCTGCGTGGCGTCGACAACGAGCACCGCGCCCTCACAGGCTGCCAGCGAGCGCGAGACCTCGTAGGTAAAGTCAACGTGGCCCGGCGTATCGATGAGGTTGAACTGATACGTCTCGCCATCGTCGGCGTCATAGGAAACGCGGACGGCATTGGACTTGATCGTAATGCCGCGCTCGCGCTCGATATCCATGGTGTCGAGCAGCTGCGACTCCATGTCGCGCTCGTCGACGGTATGGGTGAGCTCGAGAATGCGGTCACTGATCGTGGACTTGCCATGGTCGATGTGCGCAACGATTGAGAAGTTGCGAATGTGGGAAATGTCAATTGAAGTATTCATGCGGACTATCTTACCCGAGCGGTACAAAAAATGGAGCCTGTTCCATAAAACAGGCTCCATTTATGCGCGTAATCTGTGTGGTGTGAAATTTACAACTTAGGCGTTGATGCTGTTCACGAGCTTGGCAAGACCGGACTTGCGGTTGGAAGCCTGGTTCTTGTGGATAACATGCTTGGCAGCAGCCATGTCGAGACGCTTGGTGACGGTCTTGAGGGCAGCCTGGGCCTTCTCGGCGTCGCCCTCGGCGACGGCGGACTGGACGTGCTTGGTCAGCGTCTTGAGCTCGGACTTGACAGCCTTGTTACGCATGCGAGCTGCCTCATTGGTGCGGATACGCTTCTTCTGAGACTTGATGTTTGCCACTTCTGGAGTTCCTTTCGAGTTCCTTGCAAAAAATGTATGACACCTCTGAGACACGGTGAGGTCATGCAAGCGCCTACTATAGCACGCTCCCCCTCAAAGGGATAGAACGAATTTGTCAAATAGGCAGGTATCATCACGATTTTCTCAAGATGTTCGTAATCCAGAGCAAAAGCGCGGTCTGAGAATCGGCCGAACCCTTGAGCGCGAGCTCCACATCGACCGCGCCCTCGAGCGCGGCAACGAGCTCTGCCATCGAAAAGCGACGTGCCCAGGTCAGGTGATTCTTGACCTGCCAGGACTGGAGCTTAAGTGTTGCGGCCAGCTCACGACCCTGTCCGCGCGCATCGAGCGCCTTGGCAACGATAAGCTCGCGGATGCGGCCGCACAGCAATGTGTAAGTCCACACGTAGCTCTTGGCGGGCAGCAGATTGAAGAGCTCGAGCGAGCGTCGCATGTCACGGGCCGAGACCGCATTGAGAAAGTCCCAGGGTTGAACCTCGGCAGTGCGCACAATCCAGCGCTCCACATCGGCAAGCTCAATCTGGGGCGCCTCGACCATCTGAGCAAGCTTAGCCAAGTCGTTATCGAGCATGCGAGTGTTTTCACCCGAACGCGAGACGAGCTCCTCGGCGGCCGCCGTCGAGATCGACTTGCCGTGCTGCGTCGCCATCTGCTGCACGCGGCGCGGTAGCTCCCAGCGCTTGGTGCCGGAGCAATCGATCACGGCCTTCTTGTCGATCTTGGCGATCGCTTTATACAGGCGCGTGTTCTTGGCAAGCGAGTCGGCGATGATGAGGCAAACCGTCGTGGGGCTGGGACTCGCCAGATAGTCGACAAGCGGCTCGGAGATCGCTTTGGCGAGTTTTGAGCAGCCGTCAAGGATTACCAGGCGAAACTCACTGCCCATCGGAAAGGTGTTGAGCGATCCGATAATCGACTCGATATCGGGGTCTTTGGTCATATCGCGCTCGTCGAGGTTGAACTCGACCATACCCGACTTTTCCAGACGCGCTTTCATACGCGAGACGGCGTGATCGCGCTTGACTCCGTCGGTACCGACGATCAGATATGCCGGCAGCAGACCGGTTTCGGACATTGCGCTCCCCTCCCGCAGGCTCTCGTGTTCGTACCGTGCCATTCTAGCCCAGGGGCCCACCACACGCCAACGACGTCGTCACGGTCGCTGGCATCGCATCGCAAAGCCATTCGCAGCTGGCGTGACGGTAATGTCGCCGTGTTCGATGGTGCACGCGAACACGCCGCCCGCTTCCTTAACGGCATCGATGCAGGCATCGGACGGATGGCCGTATCGATTCCCCTCGCCCGCGCTCGCGAGGGAAAGCTCGGGCTTCAGGACGTCCAGCAACTCACCATCGACTGAAACCTTAGAGCCGTGATGCCCAAGTTTAAGTACATCGATATCTCCCACTTCCTGTACGAATTCCCGTTCTTGGTCGAGCTCGGCATCACCGGTGAGGAGCATACGCAGGCCCTTGCCTTCCTGAACATAAGAGAGCAGCAGGACAAGCGAGTCCTCATTTCCCTCGCCATCCACGGACTCGAATGGCCACATCACGCGGGCGCAAAATGAGCCGATGTCGACCGTATCCCCACGGCGCACCTGCCGATACTCCACGCCAGGTCGGTTCAATACCTCGGCAGGAGCATCCTCCAGCGCATCCGCCGCCACGGCAATCGTTCCGATCGAAAACTGTTCGAGCACGGCAGGCAGACCACCCCAGTGGTCCTCATCCCAATGCGTAACAAAGACGGCATCGATATGGTGCACGTTATTACGAACCAACGCCGCCACCACGCGCTCGTCGAGCCCGCAGTCGACGAGCGCTACTGCGCCGCCCTCACGGATAAGTATCGCATCGGCCTGGCCCACATCGAGTACCGTCACCGAAGGCGGAGCGAATCGATCCCAGTAGACGTATGGAATCGCAGCCAAGAGCACCAGGCATGCAAGCCCCACCGCCATAGGACGTGCACGGGGACGCGGCCACCACACCAGCAGAACCGCCAGCAAACACGGCACTAGGTAAATCCACATGCTATCGGGCGGCACGCTCACGGATGCACCCGGCACGGCGGCAAACAGCTGCTCGAAGAACAGCGCGCAACGGGCGGCAATCATGGGCACAACGAGCGCCCAAGTCCGCAACGGTGCCACGAGCGAAAAGGGAACCAGCACGATGGACACGGCAAGCAGTATGCTCACTACCGGACCGACGACCGCATTTGCCAGCGGAGCAATGAGCGAGAACGTACCGAAGGCAGGAATGGTAATGGGAAGAGTCGCCAACTGCGAGCACAGCGTGACGGAAAGCATGCTGGCAACGCCCGATGGCACACCCAGCTCACCCAAAGCGTAGGTCGCATAGGGGCAAAAGCCCAGAATGGCTAAGACGCTGGCACATGAAAGCTGAAAGCCCATCTCGAAAAGCACCGTCGGCCGCAGTAGCACAAAGATGGACATGGTTACGAAGAGCGCCGATGCACCGTGCCGGCGACGCCCTGCGCCGTTTACGACAAGCGTCGCGAACACCATGCAGCACGCGCGCACGGCCGAGGGAGACGCGCCCGTAAAGGCAGCGTAGCCCACAAGTGTTACCGCCAATATCGCCCGCTGAAGACCACGTGAGCACCGAGTCTTTTGCAATACACCCTCGATTACAAACCCCACGATAGCCAAATGGCTGCCCGAGACGGCGATGAGATGCGCCGTTCCCGTCACCGAAAACCAGTCGCCCGCCGGCTGGGCGCGCAGCTCGGCCGAACGACCGCAGACGACACCGGCTATGAGCGCACGCGCCGGGTCGGTCGCAGGCGCGATGGACGCAAGCAGCCCATTTCGCAGCCGAAGCAGCGGCCCCGGAGAGCCCTCATCGACCGACACAATCCGAACGGCTTTTACCTTGCGCACCTCGCCTCGGAGCACGCGCGATCGTCCATATGCATCGTTCTCAAAACGTGAAACGCGACCGATAACACGTGCGTGCGCCCCGACCTTGAGCTCGCGGTCACACGATAGGCGAACCGTTGCCAAGTTCTTACCGTCCGCGCGCGCCTCGCAGGTATAGGAATACACGTCGTCGTTTATGGATGGATCACCCTGCACGACAAACTCGAGGCTGCTTGCCGCTCGACCGTCGAGAGCCTTCGAGGCGCTTAGCGCGCCCACAGCCCACCACGCCGAGACGACCGCTCCCGCCACGAGACCGACGGACGCGGCATACAGCCACCGCTCCCAAGGGGCAAGCCGCGCACAAGATTGAGCCAGCACAACGAATACCGCCGCCGCAACGGGAATGGCCCATAGCGGCCCGACCGCCGGCGCCTGCTCCCTCAGCAGCGCATCAGCGGCCACGTTGAGCACCAAGGCGCAGCTCATGCACATGCCGGCACACAGGGCCATCGTCCACGGTATCAGGGGTCGCGGAGGCATCACATGCTCGCGCTCGGTCGCACTCATACGCAGATGCAATCTTTGATTTTGGCAAGCTTCTTCTCGCCGATTCCCGACACACGCATCAGATCGTCAACCGAGGCAAAAGCACCGTTCTTTGTCCGCTCATCGATAATCGACTGGGCCATGGAGGGGCCGATGCCCGAAAGCGTCTGCAGCTCTGCCGCGCTTGCCGTATTGATGTTTACTAGGCCTGTTGCGCTACTCACACCCGATGACGCGGAAGCCCCACCATCAACACCGGCTTCCGCAATGGACGCCTGCTGCTCCCCTACCGTTGGAACGTGAATCTTCTGTCCATCGACGACCTTGGATGCCCGATTGAGCCCCGTAACGTCTGCCTCGGGCGCCAGCCCGCCGGCGGCATCAATCGCCTGAGCGACCCGCGCGCCGTCCTTGAGGCGATATACACCGGGCGACACAACGGCGCCATCAACATCGACATAAACGTCTGCCGCGTCAGAAGCCTTAGACGAAGAGTCTTCGGATGTCTTTCCGCTCGAGGCATCGCCGGATCCCGGCTCCACCAACGAGCCCGAACCATCAGTGCGCTCAAACGACACGCCGCCGGCACCGCCGCCAAGGTTCGCCATCGCCAAGCCGCTCGCCATCGCAATGACAACCAGTATCGACATCACCACTGCCTTATGACCGAGCAGCTTGTCCGCCAAGCGATCCATCCGTTTGACCCGTTCGTGTTGTTCGCGCTGCGCCATAGCAAAACCTCCCAACACCATCGTGTCAGGAAAGGAGTTCCGCAACAGCCACGCTCCAAAACCGGTTTTTGCGGTCAAACCAAAAGCTGACCAAAACCTTACACAAATCTGTCCATTTATTCAGGGACACGTCAGCAAATGAACACTTAGCCGCAAAATGCCCAGATAGCAAAAGACCGACGATGCAGGCGCATCGTCGGTCTATGCACAAAATTACTCGTGATCTTGGTAAATCTCACGCGGAGCAAGCTCCGAATGTTTGCGTTTTAAGGTCTTAGGGGCCTTATACGTGTTGCTCTCGAAGTCGATGTACTCGGTCTGCTTGAGCAAGCGCTCGATCATCTCCTCGTGATCGAACAACTCCCAGGCCTCATGCACGGCATCGAGTTTAGCGTGCGTCTCGGGACGGCGCGGCATAAACAGCGTGCAGCAGTCGGGAGCGGCCTCAGTCGAGATATCGAACGTGCCGATCTCCTGGGCACGCGCAATGATCTCCTGCTTGTCCGAACCGATGAGAGGACGGAACACGGGGATCTTCACGGCCTCGTTGACGGCCATGATATTCTCAAGCGTTTGGGAGGCAACCTGCCCAAGCGATTCGCCCGTCACGATGGCCTTGGCGCCCTCGATGTGCGCAATGCGCTCGGCAACCGAATACATAATGCGGCGATACATGATCACGCGCAGGTTGCTGGGACAGGTGACCGAAATCTCACGCTGGCAGTCGCCAAACGGCACCACGTACAGGCGGCCGATCTGGACACCCGGCTCAAGCGCACGGATGATGTCCTGCACCAAATACTCACTCGTATCAGGCGTCTGCGGACGACCGGAGAAATGTACCGGCACGCACACCGCGCCGCGACGCGCGAGCATCCAGGTCGCCACCGGGGAATCGATACCCGAAGAAAGCAGCGTCACGACCTTGCCGGCAGACCCCACCGGAAGGCCACCAACGCCGCGCTCAGAGCGCGCATACACATAGACGCTACCCTGGACCACCAGCACGTGCACCATCGCGTCGGGATCGTGCATCTGGACCTTTTTATCGGGAAACGCCTCGCACAGCACCTCGCCAACCTGTCGATTGATATCAATCGAGGTGAGCTCGTAGTCGGTGTTCGAGCGCTTGGCATGCACCTTAAACGACTCAAAGGGACCAAACTCGCGCAGCGCCTTCACGGCGGCGGCGCAGTACTCCTGCGGGTCGCGGTTCGTGTGATATGCCAGGGACACGCGAGCAACGCCGGGGACGGTGCGAATGACGCGCACCGCCTCGTCGGCCTGATGCTCGTTAAAGGTCACGAGGATATAACCGGAAATTCGAGACACGGCATTCACGGAAAAGGCGGCCAAGGCCGCCTTGATGTTATCCATGAGGATATGCTCAAAATGTGCGCGGTTCTTGCCCTTTAGTCCAACCTCGTGATAGTGGACCAGGCAGACGCGGGCTGCCATTTAGGCTTCAGCAACCTTATGGCCGAGTGCCTTCTCGTAACGGGCCTCGTCGTAGGAGATGTCGCCGTCGACAATCTCGTCCATAGCCATCGAGATGGTATCGGCGCCGGAAAGCGCAATGGTGATGTCATCGACATCCTGGACGGCGAGCACGCGGTTGTGCTGGCCACGCAACATGCTGTTAATGTCGCAGGCGCGCTTGGAGGCAAGCGAGGCGAGCAGGAAGCGGTTGTGATCGGTCTTCTCCAGAAGATCGTCAATGCAAGGCTTTACAACGGACACGGACCTCAGATCCTTTCATGCATATCGAGAACGCGAACGAGTTCATCGGTCGCGCGGTCGAGATCGTCATTCACCACGACGTCGTCGTAGCGGTCGGCAAGGGCAAGTTCATCGGCGGCGTTTGCCATACGCAGCTCAATCGTCTCGGGCGTCTCGGTACCGCGACCGACCAGACGCTCGCGGAGCACCTCGAGCGAAGGCGGCTTGATAAAGATCAACACGGCCTCGGGGAAACGCTCCTTGACCTGCAGGGCACCCTGGACATCGATCTCCAAGATTAGAGACGAACCAGAGGCGAGTTTGGACTGAACCTCGCTCACCAAGGTGCCGTAGCAGTTGCCGTGGACCTCGGCCCACTCAACAAACTCACCGTTTGCCACGCGGCGGTCGAACTCCTCGCGCGTCAGGAAAAAGTAGTTGACGCCGTCGACCTCACCTTTGCGTGGTGCTCGCGTGGTAGCCGAAACCGTCAGGCCCAGGTTCGAGCGACGCTCGCGCACACGAGTGACGAGCGTGCCCTTGCCTGCACCTGACGGCCCAGAAATCACAAAGAGCTTTGAATCCTGAGCGCTCACTTATTTGGTCAGCTGCTCGAGGAGCTGCTCGCGCTGACGGACGCCGAGGCCCTGGACGCGACGGGTAGCGGAGATGCCGAGCTCCTCCATGATCTTGGCGGCCTTAGCCTTGCCATAACCGGGGAGAGACTCGATGAGGGTGGAAACCTTCATGCGGGAAGCGATGGGGTCATCGGAGTTGAGCACGGACTCGAGGGACTTCTCGCCCTTCTTGATCTGCTCGCGAAGCTCAGCGCGGGCGTGACGTGCGGCGGCAGCCTTCTCAAGAGCCTGCTTGCGCTGCTCGTCGGTAAGCTGAGGGAGTGCCATTCGAACCTCCAAATAGTTGGGTTATATCTGATGCAATAATTGGCATTTTAGCACGTCAAACGCACTAAATGCCCAATCGACGGCACCATAGGTTAGACGATACCTGCGAAAAGTGCAATATACGGAGGTCAAAGTTGAGCCCCTGACCTGCGATTCCACACAAAGGATGGGAAAGTTTTCGCAGGCACAGGGGCTAATTTGTGCTAATGAGACCCAAAAGTGGTGACTTGAGGGAATCTTTTAGGCGACGTTTTCGACCAGCTCGGCGACGATGGCGTCAAAGGCGGCAACCGGGTCGTCGGCACCGGTGATGGGTCGGCCCACCACGATATGGCTCGCGCCGCGCTCGATAGCCTGGGAGGGCGTCGCCACACGGGACTGATCACCAAGGGCGGCACCCACCGGACGCACGCCCGGAGTCACGATCAGCGCGTCGGGGCCGAGCAGTTCGCGCATGTCATGGGCCTCCATCGGCGAGCACACGATGCCGTCGATACCGTTGGCCTGGGCAAGCTTTGCCAGACGGGCGGCTTCCTCGGCCACGGGCGACTCGACGCCGATCTCAGCCAGCGAATCCTGGTTCATGCTCGTGAGCACGGTGATGGCGACGAGCTTGGCGCGGTCCTCGCGCGCCTCCTCGGCACCCTCACGGCACGCAGCGAGCATAGCACCAGAACCCAGGCCGTGGACCGAGAGCAGGTCGGCACCGGCAAGCGAGGCCGAACGGGCGGCACCGCGCACCTGATGCGGAATGTCATGGAACTTGAGGTCGAGGAAGACCTTAAAGCCCAGGTCCTTGAACGTCTTGACGATCTCGGGGCCCTCGGCGTAATAGAGCGTCATGCCCACCTTGAGCCAAGCGGCATGACCAGAAAGCTCGTGGGCGAGCTCGAGCGCACGCTCACGGTCACAGTCGAGGGCGACGATAACGCGGTCGCGGGCATCGGTCTCTAGCATTCGAAAGCACCTACCAGCTCGTTGATGTCCTTCACGCCCTGGGACTCGGCCCAGGCCTCGAGCTCGCGCGCGATCTTAATCGAGGCGCACGGATCGACGAAGTTAGCCATGCCGACCGACACGCAGGTGGCGCCGGCCAGGATAAACTCAGCCGCATCCTCGCCGGTCATGACACCGCCGACGCCATTGATGGGGATATCGACGGCCTGGGCGACCTCCCAGACCATGCGCACGGCGATGTGGTGGCACAGCGGGCCCGAAAGGCCGCCCTTGGGCTTGGCCACGCGGGACTTGCGAGTGTGCACGTCGATGGCCATGCCCTGGATGGAGTTGATGACCGAAAGGCCGTCGGCGCCGGCGGCCTCGAGAGCCTTGCCAATCTCGGCGACGTTGACCGGAGCCATCTTTACGAACAGCGGCTTATCGGTCACCTTGCGGCAAGCAGCCATAACGGCAGAGGCACCCTCGGGCGTGGATCCCATGGCGGCACCGCCAGCAGCGATATTGGGGCAGCTCACGTTGATCTCGTAGCCGGCAGCCCAGGGGCACAGCTCGACATACATCTCGAGCGCGCGGACAAACTCGTCAACGGAGTGGCCGGCGACCTGACAAATGACCTGGCAGCCATCCTTGGAAAGCTGTTCGAGCCACGGGCCGGACTCACGGGCAAAGGCGGCCACACCGGGGTTCTGAAGGCCCACGGAGTTGATCATGCCGCCCGGGATCTCGGCCATGCGAGGCGCGGGGTTGCCGGGCCAGGGCTCGGCAGCACAACCCTTGGTGGTGATGGCACCCAGCTGGGAAACATCAAAGAAGTTCTGGAACTGCCAACCGTAGCCAAAGGTACCGGCTGCGGTGTTGATGGGGTTTTGCATCTTGACGCCGCCGAAATCGACGGCCATGTTCACGGTACCCACTAGAAGACCACCACCTTGGAAGCATCGAACACGGGGCCGCACATGCAGGCGCCCTTCATACCGTCGACCGTCTCGACATTGCAGGTGTTGCAGGCGCCAAAGCCACAGCTCATCATGCGCTCAAGCGACACCTCGCAGTACGCACCGGCCTCGGCGGCAGCGGCGGCGACTTTCTTCATCATGACAGCGGGGCCGCAGCTGGCCACATAGTCGTAGCCGCCCTCGCCGAGCAGCTCGGCTGCCGGGTCGGTGCAAAAAACGTGCGTGCCCAGCGTGCCATCATCGGTGCACACGTTAACCGTGGCGCCCAGCGCGCGGAACTCATCGACACCCACGGCCTTGGAAGCGGTGCCAAAGCCCAGGCACACATCCACGTCAACACCCTGCTCGGCAAGCATACCGGCCAGGCACAGCACAGGAGGAACGCCGATGCCACCGGCGACGAGCAGGGCCTTCCTGGTGCCCTCGGGTACCATCCAGCCACGGCCACCGGGGCCCAGCAGGTTAGAGGTGGAGCCAGGGCCCATCTGGGACAAACGACGGGTATCGTCGCCCACGACGGCGTACCACAGCTCGACGGTGCCGGCCTCGGCGTCGGCGCGGTAGTAGCTCAGGGGCACGCGAAGCAGCGAGGACGCATCGCCGGGTACGGCGATGTTCACAAACTGACCGGGCTTGAGCGCACTTGCAAGCTTGGGGGCCGAGATGACGAGCGAGAAGATGCCGTCGGCAATCTCCCGGTTCGAGACGACCTCGAAGTCGTGCATGCGTGCAGTGGAAGGTGTGGGCATAGACGCTCCAATCCCCCATGCGGTTGCATGGTCCAAACGAACAGAAAGCGCGGCACCGCAAGGGCACCGCGCACAAAAGCGATAAGGCTATGCTAGCAGATGCAGCCGTCGGCGAGCGTCTGCTTACCGCCGACAAACACATCGGTGGCACGACCGGTGAGCGTGCGGCCGGCGAAACCGGAGTTCTCAGCACGCGACTCGTAGCCGTCCTCGCCGACCGTCCAGGTGGCGGACGCGTCGAACACGGTCAGGTCGGCAACGGAGCCCGCCTTGACCTGAACCTGGTCGAGGCCCAGGATCTCACGCGGCTTGATGGCCATGAGCTCGACCATGCGGCCAATGCTCATCTTGCCCGTGTTGACCAGCTCGGTGAGCACGAGCGACAGCGAGGTCTCGAGGCCGATCATGCCAAAGGGCGCAAGCTCGAACTCGCGGGCCTTCTCCCACGGGGCGTGGGGAGCGTGATCGGTGACGATAACGTCGACGGTGCCGTCGATGACGCCCTGACGGATGGCCTCGGCATCCTCCTCGGTGCGCAGCGGCGGATTGACCTTGAGCGAGGTGTTGTAGGTCTCGTCCAGGTCGTTCTCGGTCAGGAACATGTGGTGCGGGGTGGCCTCGCAGGTAACCTGAACGCCGGCGGCCTTACCGGCACGCACGATCTCCAGGCCATGGGCGGTGGAGATGTGCTGGATGTGCAGCTTGGCACCGGTCAGCTTGGCGATCTCGATGTCGCGGGCGATCTGGAGCTCCTCGCCGGCAGCCGGCCAGCCCTCGAGAGCCAGACGGGTCGAGACCTTGCCCTCGTTGATCTGGCCGTGGCCGACCAGGTCCTCGTCCTGGCAGTGGCTCATAAAGACCTTGCCGAACATCTTGCCGTAGTCCATGCAGCGACGGAGCATGCCCGCGCCCTGCACGCCGCGACCGTCGTCGGTAAAGGCGACGGCGCCGTGGGCGACCATATCGCCCATCTCGGACATAGCCTCGCCCTTAAGACCGCGGGTCATGGCGCCCGACGGATAGACGCGGCAGTGACCAACCTCGGCAGCGCGGGACTTGACGAACTCCACGACGGTGCCGTTATCGGTAACGGGATCGGTGTTGGGCATGGCGCACACGCCGGTAAAGCCGCCCTTGGCAGCTGCGCGGGTGCCGCTCTCGATGTCCTCTTTGACCTCGTAGCCGGGCTCGCGAAGGTGAACGTGCATATCCACCAGGCCGGGGACGAGGTACTTGCCGGAAAGGTCGCGGACCTCGGCTCCCTCGACGGCGAGATTCTCGCCGACCTCGGCGATCTTGTCGCCGTCAATCAGGACGTCAACGACACCGTCAAGCTCGACGGACGGGTCGACGACGTGGGCATTCTTAAGAAGCAAGGCCATTATCGGCACCTCCAAGCAGCAGATACAGGATAGCCATACGCACGCAGATACCGGCGTAGACCTGCTCCAGGATGACGGAGCGTTGCGGGTGGTCGGCCATATAGGAGTCGAACTCGACGCCGCGGTTGATGGGGCCCGGGTGGCAGATGATCGCATCGGGCTTCATGAGCTTCTCGCGGTCCTTAGTCAGGCCGAAGAGCTTGTGGTACTCACGAATCGTGGGGAACGGGGCACCCTCGAGGCGCTCCTGCTGCACGCGCAGCATATAGACGACGTCCAGCTCGGGCAGGACGGAATCGAGGTCGCTCGTCACGTGGTCGCATCCCAGGACCTCGGGCGCCGGCGGCAGCAGCGTGCCGGGGGCGACGGCGTAGGTCTCGCAGCCCATGATCTTAAGGGCGGGGATCAGCGAGCCGCAGACGCGGGAGTGCGCGATATCGCCGACGACGGCGACCTTCAAACCGTGGAAGTCACCCTTGTGCTCCCAGATGGTATACAGGTCGAGCAGGGCCTGCGTGGGGTGGTTGTGCTTGCCGTCGCCAGCGCAGATGACGCTCGCGGGCGAGTTCTGCGTGACGATGTAGGGCGCGCCGGCGTGCTTGTCGCGCACGACGATGCAGTCGATCTTGTAGGCGTTAAGGGTCTCGACGGTATCGACGAGGCTCTCGCCCTTGACCGTGGAGGTCGAAGAGCCGCCAAAGTTAAGGCTGTCGGCCGAAAGACGCTTCTCGGCGAGCTCGAAGGAGCTGCGGGTGCGCGTCGAGGGCTCGTTGAACATGTTGACGATGGTCTTGCCCTTGAGCGTGGGGACCTTTTTGATCGCACGCTCGTTGACCTCGGAGAACGCCTTGGCGGTCTCGAGGATGAGCTTGATGTCCTCTTCGGAGTACTCGGTAATGTCGATCAGGTGCTTATGGTTGAACGCCACGGTACTACTCACCTCCCAGCGGCGCGGAGCCCACGTGGGAACCCGGCGCGACGTCGTTAATCTCGACGGCAGTGTGGCCGTCGACTTCCTTCATATATAAGTGCACGTTCTCCTCATGCGACGAGGGAACGTTCTTGCCGACAAAGTCCGGCGAGATGGGGAGCTCACGGTGGCCGCGGTCAACGAGGACTGCCAGCTCAATACGGCTCGGACGGCCCAGATCCATGACGGCGTCGAGAGCGGCGCGAATGGTACGGCCCGTATACAGGATGTCGTCCACCAGCACGACGCGCTTGCCGTCAACGCTAAAGGGAATGTTGGTGGCGTGGATCGCGGGAGCGAAATTGGTAGCGTAGTCATCGCGGTAGAAGCTGATGTCGAGGCTGCCGAGCGGAACGTCGACGCCCTCGATCTCCTTGATCTCCTCGGCGAGTTTCTTTGCCAGAAGGTCGCCGCGCGTGACGATGCCGACCAGAGCGAGGTCTTCACAGCCCTCGTTGCGCTCGAGAATCTCGTGCGCGATGCGGGTCATCGCTCGATTGACGGCGGTCTCGTCCATGATGACCGCCTTGGGGGAAGTCGTGCCCATCGATCTCCTTCCTCACATGTCTTGACTGCTGACACAGTCAAAAAAATAGATGCCCGACCGCTCAAAGCGGACCAGACACCCACAGGAAGGGCTGCTCTTTGGCAGCTATGTAATTCCATGTGGGTATCTCGTACCCCTTTAATGGTCAAGGGATAGTGTAGCCAACCTCGAGCTTAATTGCGAGCATAAATACAGAGCAATCCGTAAACGGAGCCCGATGCTCAATAAACCTATATATATTTGTGGGACGAGCTTGAAAACGTACGCACGAGCTGGCATAATCCCCTCTGCTGCACGCAAATCGGATCTACGTCCAGGGCCGTGGCGTGAGCACTATCGCCAAAAGAGAAATATCTCTGTGTAGATTACGCACAGGGATCTGCTTCTGTGCTATAGTTCAGGCTTGTTTGTTAACGCGACATGTTCGTTTGTCGCCCAAGGAGGGTCAGTTATGTCCAAAGTTTGCGAAGTTTGCGGTAAGCACCCCGTTGCCGGTCGCTCCATCAGCCACTCTCACCGCGTCACCAACCGTAAGTTCCGCCCCAACATCCAGCGCGTCTACGTCGTCGTCGACGGTCACCGTCGCAAGATGAACGTTTGCTCCACCTGCCTCAAGTCCGGCAAGGTTGCGCGCTCCTAAATAAGGTCTTACCAACAAGTACCTCGGACTCTCCGGGTCAAAGACCTCGCGTTCATATAGAACTTACCAAAGGCGCCCTCCCCTACGGAGGGCGCCTTTTTGCACTCATTGGGGACAGACTTATATGAGGGTTTGCAGATGTCAAAGGGATCATAGCCCAGCTGGTATGCCTTGTAACTAACGGTACGCCTCGAGCGAGTCGGACGCACCTTACACGGGATTGAAATGGATGTAATCGAGTAGCTGCACCGCCTGTGTGTCCGACTCAACCGCGACCCGCGAATAGCGATTATCAAACAGATGTCCCGTTTTCCCATTGAAATACTCATGAGAGTCTGTACCCAATGAGCGGGGCGATGCAGCAGGCAGATAGTTTTAGTTAAAACGCTTCAGTTTATTGAAGCGTTTTAGTGTGCCTTTTACAGGAATCTTACCGTTCGCCGAATAATTTCTTGCTATCATGCAAGGCGTAGGGTAAATCTCCGATCGCAAGGAGACACAAATGGTGAAAAAGTCACCGGAAAACACTACTCCCGCAATTGTGGACAACGTAGAGGCGCTTGAGGCTAAGCTCGCTCAGATGCGAGAGGCCCAGGCGCTTTTTGCTACGTACACGCAGGAGCAGGTCGACAAGATCTTCTATGAGGCCGCCATGGCCGCCAACAAGGCTCGTATCCCGTTGGCGAAGATGGCCATCGAGGAGACCGGCCGCGGCGTTCTTGAGGACAAGGTCATCAAGAACCACTACGCCGCAGAGTACATCTACAACGCTTACAAGAACACCAAGACCTGTGGTGTCCTGGAGCGCGACGAGGCTTACGGCATCACCAAGATCGCCGAGCCCATCGGCATCGTGGGCGCCGTCATCCCGACGACCAACCCCACCTCCACCGCGATCTTCAAGACGCTGATCTGCCTGAAGACCCGCAACGCCATCATCATCTCCCCGCACCCGGCTGCCGCCAAGTGCACCATCGCCGCCGCCAAGCTCGTGCTTGACGCCGCCGTCAAGGCCGGCGCCCCCGAGGGCATCATCGGCTGGGTCGATGTCCCCTCCATCGAGCTGACTAACATGGTCATGCGCGACGTCGACATCATCCTCGCCACCGGTGGCCCGGGCATGGTCAAGGCCGCTTACTCCTCGGGCAAGCCCGCCCTGGGCGTTGGCGCCGGTAACACCCCGGTCGTCATCGACGACACCGCCGACGTGCTGCTCGCCGTCAACTCCATCATCCACTCCAAGACCTTCGACAACGGCATGATCTGCGCTTCCGAGCAGTCCGTGACCGTAATCGACAGCATCTATGACCAGGTTAAGGCCGAGTTCCAGAAGCGCGGCTGCTACTTCGTCAAGCAGGGTGCCGAGATGGAGGCCCTGCGTGCCGCCATGTTCAAGAACGGCGCTCTCGATCACCGCATCCCCGGCATGGCCGCTGCCAAGATCGCCGAGCTCGCCGGCATCGAGGTTCCCGCCAAGACCAAGATCCTGATCGCCGAGGTCACCTCCACCGACCCCGCCAAGGAGGAGTTCTCCCACGAGAAGCTCTCCCCGGTCCTGGCCATGTACCACGCCAAGGACTTCCAGGAGGCCGTCGACAAGGCCGAGCACCTCGTGCTCGCCGGTGGCCCGGGCCACACCGCCTCTCTGTACGTGCACCCCGCCCAGGCCGAGAAGATCAGCCTGTTCGAGCACGTCATGAAGGCCTGCCGTATCGTCATCAACACCCCGTCCTCGCACGGCGGCATCGGTGACCTGTACAACTTTGGCATGAAGCCGTCTCTGACCCTGGGCTGCGGCTCCTGGGGCGGCAACTCCGTCTCCGAGAACGTTGGGGTGAAGCACTTGATCAACGTTAAGACTGTGGCCGAGCGCCGTGAGAACATGCTGTGGTTCCGCGCTCCCGAGAAGGTCTACTTCAAGAAGGGTTCCACGCCCGTCGCCCTCGACGAGCTGGGCAACGTCATGGGAAAGAAGCGCGCCTTCATCGTTACCGACCAGTTCCTCTTCAAGAATGGCAACACCCGCGCCATCGAGGCCAAGCTCGACGAGATGGGCATCGCCCACGACTGCTTCTACGACGTCGAGCCCGATCCGTCGCTGCAGTGCGCACGTCGCGGCGCCAAGCAGATGGCTCTCTTTGAGCCGGACGTCATCATCGCCGTCGGCGGTGGCTCAGCTATGGACGCCGGCAAGATCATGTGGATGATGTACGAGCACCCCGAGTGCAAGTTTGAGGACATGGCCATGGACTTCATGGACATCCGCAAGCGTATCTTCACCTTCCCCGAGATGGGCAAGAAGGCCTACTTCGTCGCCGTCCCGACCTCCTCGGGTACCGGCTCCGAGTGCACGCCGTTCGCCATCATCACCGACAAGGAGACCGGCATCAAGTGGCCGCTCGCCGACTACGCGCTGCTCCCCAACATGGCTATCGTCGACGCCGACAACTGCATGACCGCCCCGCGCGGCCTGACCGCTGCCTCCGGCATCGACGTCATGACCCACGCCATCGAGTCCTACGTCTCCATCATGGCTTCCGACTACACCAAGGGCCTCTCCGAGCGCGCTGCCAAGCTCGTCTTTGAGAACCTGCCCTCCAGCTTCACGAACGGCGCCAAGGACCCGCACGCCCGCGAGGAGATGCACAACGCCTCCTGCATGGCCGGTATGGCCTTCGCCAACGCCTTCCTGGGCCTCAACCACTCCATGGCTCACAAGCTCGGCGCTTTCCATCACCTGCCCCACGGCATCGCTAACGCCGTCATCCTGACCCGCGTCATGCGCTACAACGCCGCCGAGGCTCCCGTCAAGATGGGTACCTTCTCCCAGTATCCTTACCCCAACGCGCTGCACAACTACGCCGAGATGGCCAAGTACTGCGGTATCGAGGGCAAGGACGACAAGGAGGTCTTCGAGAACTTCATCACGAAGCTCGAGGAGCTCAAGGACTTCATCGGTGTCAAGAAGACCATCGCCGACTACGGTGTTGACGAGCAGTACTTCCTCGACACCCTCGACGAGATGACCGAGCAGGCATTCAACGACCAGTGCACCGGCGCTAACCCGCGCTACCCGCTCATGAGCGAGATCAAGGAGCTCTACCTGGACGCCTACTACGGCCGCGAGCCCCAGGACTACGCCGTCTGCTAGTTTTTAGCACGGTTTTTTGCGGCGGGGGTGCACGGGTGTTTCACACACCCCCGCCGTCGCTTCTATCGCATCGTTGAAAGGATGCAACCATGCTGCTACCCGATTCCAAGACCGAGCTCGTCCGCCGTGGCAACAAGGTCGTTTACGACCTGGGCGACAAGATCGTCAAGGTCTTTAACGAGACCAAGCCTGTCTCCGACGTGTTCAACGAGGCTTTGAATCTTGCCCGCATCAATGAGTGCGGCATCCGCAGCCCCAAGGCTCTCGAGGTTTCCCAGCTCGAGAACGCCAACGGCTGGGCGCTCGTGACCGAGAAGGTTCCGGGCACCACCCTTGCCGAGAAGATGACTGCCGAGCCCCAGCGCTTTGGTGAGTACCTCGAGATGTTCGTCGACCTCCAGATCGAGATCCACGACTACACCTCCCCGCTGCTCAACCGTCAGCGCGACAAGTTCGCCCGCATGATCGACAGCCTTGATCAGCTCAATGCCACCACGCGCTACAACCTTCAGGAGCGTCTGGACGGCATGACCAAGGAGTTCAAGGTCTGCCACGGCGACTTCAACCCCTCCAACGTCATCGTCGGCGACGACGGCCAGCTCTATGTGTGCGACTGGGCACACGCTACCCAGGGCTCCCCTGCTGCCGACGTTGCCACCACCTACTTGCTCTTTGCCCTCAACAGCAAGGATCAGGCCGAGGCCTACCTGGAGCTCTACTGCGACCGCGCCGACATGCCCATGCAGGTCGTGCGTCAGTGGACGAGCATCGTCGCCGCTTCCGAGCTCGCTCGCAAGCGCAACGTGAACGATGAGTTCCTGAAGAACTGGATCGACGTCGTCGATTATCAGTAATATCTGAGCGATTCATTTCGCATCGGAGGCACAAGGAAAACCCCGCAGCTCGCATGGGCTGTGGGTTTTCCTTTTAGATATCGAGGATGCCACAAGATAAAAGGAGGGCCCCGCATCTCCCCGATCTGGAGAAATGCGGGGCCGTCCCGTATATCGAACTACAAGCGAAATCGTCGATTAACGGCGTGCTGCCTTCACAAGCTCGGCGACCTTGGCGACGACCTCGTCGATCGCCACATCCTCGCGCTCACCCGTGGCACGGTCCTTGAGCTCAACGGTGCCATCCTTAAGGCCACGCTTACCCAGAACGACCTGATACGGGAAGCCCATAAGGTCGTTGTCGGCAAACTTAAAGCCGGGACGCTCGTCGCGGTCGTCGACGACAACCTCGATACCCTCGGCGCACAGGCCATCAACGATCTGCTCGCAGACGGTAGCGCACTCCTCCTTCTTGGGATCGAGCGGAATCACCGCGACCTCGTACGGGGCAACGGAGACCGGCCAGACGATACCGTGCTCGTCGTTGTGTTGCTCCACGACGGCAGCGAGCGAGCGGGACACACCAACGCCGTAGCAGCCCATGATGAGCGGCTTCTCCTTGCCATCCTCATCCATAAAGGTGGCACCCATGGCCTCGGAATACTTGGTGCCCAGCTGGAAGACCTGAGAGACCTCGATGCCGCGGGCAGCGGAGAGCGGCTTGCCGCAGTGCGGGCAGGGGTCGCCGGCGACAACGGTGACCAGATCGGCCCACTCATCGACGGTAAAGTCGCGCTCGGGGCAGGCACCGGTAAAGTGATAATCGACCTCGTTGGCACCGCAGGCCCACTGCTTGGAATCGCGCAGGCTCTCGTCGCACACCAGACGGATGCCCTCGGGCAGGTTGACCGGTCCGATAAAGCCCTTGTGCAGGCCGTTCGCTTGAAGCTCCTCGTCGGTCATCATGCGGTAGCCCTTGCCAAAGACATGCTCGGCCTTGCAGTCATTGAGCTCGTGGTCGCCCGGGACAATGGCCACGACCGGCTTGCCCTCGGAGTCGATGAGTGCCAGCGACTTGCGCGTGCCGTTCTCGGGGAAGCCGAAGAACTTGGCAACGGCCTCGATGGTGCCCATACCCGGAGTCTCGACCTTGGTGAGCGTGCCATCGCCGGGGCCCTCGGTCACAACGACCTTGGTGCTTGCAGCCTCGTCATCGGCAGCAAAACCGCAATCGTCGCAGTAGACGAGCGAAGCCTCGCCGGCGTCGGCAAGAGCCATGTACTCGACGGAAGTGTCGCCGCCGATCTCGCCGGAGTCGGCGACAACGGGCAGAGCCTTGATGTAGCAGCGCTCGCAGATGTTAGCGTAGGCCTGCTTCATCTTGTCGTACTCCTCCTGCAGGCTCTCCTGCGTGGCGGAGAAGCTGTAGGCGTCCTTCATGATGAACTCGCGACCGCGCATCAGGCCAAAGCGGGGACGGAACTCGTCGCGGAACTTGTCCTGAATGTGGTACAGGTTGACGGGCAGCTGTTTGTAGGAGCGCAGCTCATTGCGCACCAGGGCCGTGACGGTCTCCTCGTGGGTGGGACCCAGGACGAACTCGCGACCATGACGGTCGTCAAAGCGCACAAGCTCCTTGCCATAGGCGTCGATGCGGCCGGACTCACGCCACAACTCGGCATCGACCATGATAGGCATCATAAGCTCCTGGGCGCCAGCAGCGTCCATCTCGTCGCGCACGATGTTCTCGATCTTGCGAATCGAGCGCCAAGCAAGCGGCAGGTAGGAATATAGACCGGCGGCCTCCTTGCGGATCATGCCGGCACGGAGCAGCAGACGGTGGCTGGCGAGCTCAGCGTCCGCCGGATCCTCTTTAAGCGTCGGCGCATAAAGCTTAGACATATACATTGCTCGGGTCATTTATTTCTCCTCAATAAGCTTGTCGACCTCGGCCATAAGCGCGTCGACAATTTGGTTCTCAGCTACTTTACCAATGATCTGGCCATGCGAAAAGAGCAAGGCCTGACCACGTCCGCAAGCAACGCCCAGATCGGCATCAGAAGCCTCGCCGGGGCCATTAACGGCACATCCCATCACAGCGATCGAAAGCGGCGCGGAGTAGTTCTTAAGCCGCTCGGTAACCTCCTCGGCAATGGGAATAAGGTTAACCTGGCAGCGGGCGCATGTGGGGCACGAGACAATCTCGGGGCCACGGCGACGCAGGCCCAACGACTGCAGAATACCCCAGGCAACCGGCGGCTCCTCAACCGGATCGGCTGTGAGCGACACACGCATGGTGTCGCCAATGCCTTCGGAAAGCAAGATACCCAAGCCTACAGAGCTCTTGATGGTGCCCTGGAGCTTGGTCCCCGCCTCCGTCACGCCCAGGTGAAGCGGAACGTGGGGAATCTCACGCGACAGGGCTCGATAGGTATCAAGCGTCGTTTGCACGCTATGGGCCTTGGCCGAAAGCACAATGTTCGTAAAACCACGGTCCTCAAAGTGCTTGACGAAGCGCTCGCTCGACATCACGAGCTTTTCGGGCTGCGTGAGGTCGTCGCGCTCGGCGATATCCTGCTCGAGCGAACCGGCATTGACGCCGATACGAATCGCGCACCCAGCGGCGCCCGCGGCATCGATCACGGCATCGACCTTAGCCCAATCGCCGATATTGCCGGGATTGATGCGAAGCTTGGCGGCACCAGCCTCGACAGCGCCGATGGCAAGCTTATGGTTAAAGTGGATATCGGCGACGATTGGCACCGGAGACTCGGCACAAATCGTGTGAAAGCCCTCGAGCGCAGCCTCGGTAGGCACGCTCACGCGCACAACATCGCAACCCGCCTGGGCAAGCGCACGCACTTGCGCAAGCGTTGCCTGGGCGTCGGCGGTATCGGTGCAGGTCATGGACTGAACCACCACCGGCGCGCCACCACCGATCTGCACGCCGCCCACATATACGGGGCGCGTCAGCTCGCGCGGCAAAGGATGGGATAAAGACAATCCAAACACTCCCCTACAAAATAAATCGAAGGACGTCGGAACGAAGCATATAAACAAACAGCAGCGCAAAGAGCGCGATGCCGACATAGCTGACGATTGTCTGCACCTTGAGTGGCAGCTCGCGACCGGCGACCATTTGGATGATCTCGATAACCAGCTTTCCCCCGTCGAGCGGGGGGATGGGCAGCAAGTTCATAAAACCCAGCGAGAACGAAATGAGCGCGGCAAACGACAAGAACGTTACGGGGCCGGCAGCAGCCGCCTGAGAGGACATGACGCTGATGCCCACGATCGACGAGGACTGATCGAGAATCTCCATCGTATGCTGCGGCTGGAGCAGGCGCATCACGCCCTCCGCTGTCTGCACGACATAGGAGAACGAAAGGCGAGCCGACGTGATGGGGTCTAAACGAACCACCTGCGTAGAGGCATACACACCTAGGCGCTCGTCCTCTTTGAGCGCAACCGAGGTCGAATGCTGCTTGCCGTCGCGCTCATACTCAATGGCGATATCGTCCTTACCGGCGGTCTTGCCGATGGCATCGTAAACGTCCATCCAGGTAGAGCACGATACTCCGTCAACCGAAAGGATCGCGTCGCCGCCCTCGATACCCGCCTTGGCGGCAATAGACCCCTCGTCAACCTGACCGATCACGTTGGTATCCATCGGCACGGTGACACCCACAATAGAGTAGATGCTCATAAGCAGCAAAAAGCCCGTCAGGATATTGACGAGAATGCCCGCGAGCAGCATAAAGGCGCGCTTGAGAAAGCCCTGGCCAAGATAGGTGTGCGAACGCTCTTGTGCAAGAAACTCGGCCTCGCCGCACGGCAGCTCCCAAACATCGCCCTCGGTAGTCGCATGCTCTCGATCGAAACGGCGGCCGTCAAAGGTGGTGTAACCCGCCGCATCTCGTGGCAGCGTCTGATACTTGGTGGGATAGTAGCTCGGCGAGGGCTTCTCCCCTTCCTCATACCAAGGCGCGATAGAGCCCCAACCCAAGAGCAAGGCGCATGCCTCGAGCACAACCTCCTCGGATAGCTCGAGCTCGGCGGCAAGGTCGGCCACGGTCACGCGACCATGACGATAGATAGCCGCGAGCACGCGATCAGCGCACGAGACGTCGGTCGGATCCATACCGCAGATGGCAGCGTAGCCACCCAGCAGCAGCGGGGTCACGCCAAACTTGGTTCCAATGCGACGTGACGTGTGATGGATGTCAAAGCGACACGGCAGGCCCAAAAAGAACTCGGTCACACGGACGCCGCAGGCACGCGCCGCCAAAAAGTGGCCGCCCTCGTGCAAAAACACAAGGACGGAAAGCATCAGCAGGCCCCAAAAGACCGATGAGAGAACGCTCGGAACAGTATCCATAAAACGAAAAAGCAATCCTTATGGGTTAGGAACGGGTTGCGGCGAGCACCTGCGCAGCCTTTTCACGCGCCCATGCATCGATGTCGCGAAGCTGCTCAAACGAATCGACCGCCTGCATATCGTGGGCATCCATGCAGGATTCCACAATGCGATCGATATCGGTAAAGCTGCAGCCATCGTGCAGGAAGGCATCGACGGCGACCTCGTTGGCGGCATTGAGCACGCACGGCATGGTGCCACCCGTCTTGCCGGCACGTTCGGCCAGTGCCAGACAGCGGAAGGTATCCATGTCGGCAGCATCAAACGTGAGCTGCCCCAGCTCGCGGAAATCGATACGAGGCGCCGGGGTATCCCAACGCTCGGGATACGAGAACGCGAACTGGATGGGAATACGCATGTCGGAAGCACCGAGATGCGCCATCACGGAGCCGTCGGCGAACTCGACCATAGAGTGAATCTTGGACTGACGCTGCACGACCACGTTAATGAAATCGAGGTCGCAGTTAAACAGATGCATGGCCTCAATGCGCTCCAGGCCCTTGTTCATGAGGGTGGCGGAGTCGATGGTGATCTTGGCACCCATGGCCCACGTGGGATGTGCGAGGGCATCGGCACGCGTCACGCGATTGAGCTCGTCGCGGGTGCGGCCAAAGAACGGACCGCCCGAGCAGGTGAGCCAAATACAATGAGCCTCGCGTGGGTTCTCCCCCAGATAGCACTGGTAGATGGCGGAGTGCTCAGAGTCGACTGGAATAAGCTGGCCCGGTTGCGCCAACGGCATAAGCAAGTCGCCGCCGACGACGAGGGACTCCTTGTTGGCAAGGGCAAGACGCTTATTCGAGGTCAAGGCCACATGGCTCGCCTCGAGACCGGCGGCGCCCACAATAGCGACGAGCACGCAGTCGACATCGTCGCGACGCGCGAGCTCGCAAACCGCCTGCGCGCCAACGCCGAGCTTCGTTCCCTCGGGCAACTCCTGCAGCACGGCGTCATCGCCATGAGCGACATCGGCCACGGCAACCGCCGGAACCGAGAACTCGCGGGCAGCGGCAACGAGCTCGGAGGTACTGGAGTTAACGGACAGCGCCGTCACCTGCAGGCGATCGGCATGCTGACGGCACACATCGAGTGCCTGGGTGCCGATAGAGCCCGTACAGCCCAGGATGGCAACACGGAGGCGTCCATCGGGGCCATACGTCGTCTGGAAGGACATTACAGCACGCCTCCGATCATCAGCATCAGCTGCGCGGTGATGCAACCGAAGATAAGCGAATCGCTACGGTCGAGCATGCCGCCATGGCCCGGGATAAGGTTGCCGGAATCCTTGACGCCCACGCCACGCTTGATACGCGACTCGATGAGGTCGCCGATAACGCCCAGGACGGACACGACCACGCCGCACAGCAGCGCATAGGGCAGGCTGAGCTTGTAGAAGTGCGTCGCCCACAGGATGAGCCAAATCAAAACCGAGCCCAGGATGCCGCCGACAAACCCTTCCCAGCTCTTTTTGGGAGAGATCTTGGGAACCATCTTGTGCTTACCGATACGGCTGCCCACGATGTAGGCAAACGAATCGGAGACCCAAAGGGACGCGCAAACGCCCACCGAAAGCAAGGCACCGGCAAAACCGGGCACGGCATCGCGCAGCAGCACGATAGCCGACAGCATAAAGCCAGTGTAGATGGGACCCATGAGCGTCACGGCCACATCAGAGATGCGGGTACGCGGCGACCAGACATACCAAATGCCCACAGCGAGCATCAGGGCAAAAAGCAGGGCATTCAGCAGCATCGAATCGCCCAGCGCCGACAGCGGAAAGAGCACGGCGGCAGCGATGCCCATGCGCTCGTTAGCCATCTTGCCATCGAGCCTTGTCATACGGAAAAACTCATAGCAGCACAGACCGCTCATGACGGAAACAAAGATGGCAGTGGGCACGATACCCAAAACCAGACACAGGATAAAGACAACGGCGTAGACGATACCCGCGGCGGCACGGGTAATAAAGCCCGCCAGCCACGAACCGGTGCCGCTCTTCGCTGTAGGCGCTCCCGCAGCGGTAGCTTTGCGCGCAGGCGTCTTGGGAGCAGATGCCTTGGGACGATCGGACACGATTAAGCCTCCTCGGTCTTGCTCAGTCCACCAAACCTACGGTCACGGCCCTGATAGGCCAAAATGGCGTCGACAAGGCCCCAACGATCAAAGTCGGGCCAATAGGTATCGGTGACATAGAACTCGGAATAAGCCACCTGCCACAGCAGATAGTTCGAAAGGCGCAGCTCACCAGAGGTGCGAATCACAAGCTCAGGATCGGGAAGGCCGGCGGTATAGAGGTGGGAAGCCACCATGTCGTCATCAATTGCGGCAGGATCAATCTTACCGGCGGCAACGTCGAGCGCGATCTGACGGACAGCGCGGGTAATCTCGGCACGCGCGCCGTAGTTGACGGCAAGCGCCAGCGTCATACCGGTGTGATCGGCGCACTCGGCAAGACCGCGTTCAAAAACGTCGCGGGTCTTCTTGGGCAGCGCGGAAATATCACCCAAAAAGACAACGCGCACGTTTTCGCGCTTCAGAAGCGGCAACTCGTCGATGAACGTCTTGGCAAACAAGTGCATCAAGACGTTGACCTCATGCTGCGGGCGGTTCCAGTTTTCGGTAGAAAACGCATAGGCCGAAAGCACGTCGACGCCCAGGCGCACGCAGGCGGTAATGATCTCGCGCAGCGAGACGATACCCGCCTTGTGGCCCTCAGTGCGTGCAAGACCGCGCGACGTGGCCCAACGACCGTTGCCGTCCATGATGCACGAGATATGGTGCGGAATGTTATTGAGGTCAAGGTCGGAAAAACCGACGCCCGCAGGGGCGTCGGCAAAGTACTCGACCAGTTTATGCTCGTCGTATTGCACCTTAGATCTCCATGACCTCGGCTTCTTTTTCCTTCAAAAGCTCCTCGACCTTGGCGACATACTCATCGGTGTGCTTCTGGACCTTGGCCTGCTCGCGACGGACATCGTCCTCGGTGAGCTCCTCATCGCGCTCGAGCTTGTTGTTGAAGTCGCGACGGATGTTACGGATAGACACCTTGGCCTGCTCGGCGTACTCGCGGCACTCCTTGACGAGCTCGCGACGGCGCTCCTCAGTGGGAGCCGGGAACGGAAGACGAACGACGGTGCCATCGGAGTTGGGGGTAATACCCAGATCGGAAGCGCCGATAGCCTTGACGATAGCATTGATGAGTGCCTTGTCCCACGGCTCGATGAGCAGCATGTGGGCCTCGGGGGTCTTGACGGCGGCAACCTGCGTGACCGGCGTGGGAACACCGTAATAATCGACGGTGATGTCGGACAGAATGTTGGCATTGGCGCGGCCGGTACGAACCTTGGAGAAGTTATGCTTGAGGGACTCGAGCGACTTGTCCATATGGGCGGTGATGTTCTCTGCCATGCTTAATCCTCCTGATAGACGAGCGTGCCGACGGGCTCACCCGAAAGCGCACGCTTGACGGTGTCCTCGCCATCGATGTTGAGGACCAAAATCGGCATACGGTTGTCCTGGCACAGTGCCGTAGCCGTGGAATCCATAACCTGCAGACCGCGGACGAGAACCTCGTGATAGGTAATCTTGTCAAAACGGACGGCGTCGGCGCACTTGACGGGATCTTTGTCGTAGATGCCGTCAACCTTGGTGGCTTTAATCAGAATCTCGGCGCCGATCTCGCACGCACGAAGAGCCGCGGCGGTGTCGGTCGTAAAGTACGGATTGCCCGAACCGGCGGCAAAAATAACGACGTTGCCCTTGGAAAGGTGGTTGATGGCGCGACGGCGAATATAGGGCTCGCAGATCTCGTTCATCTGGATAGCGCTCATCACGCGGCAGGGAACATCGTTGTGCTCGAAGGCATCCTGCAGGGCGAGCGCGTTCATAACGGTAGCCAGCATGCCCATGTAGTCGGCCTGAGCACGCTCCATGCCACCGGCAGCGCCGGCCATGCCGCGGAAAATATTGCCGCCGCCGACAACGACGCCGACCTCATGGCCAACGGCTAGCAGCTCCTTGACCTGCTTGGCAAGATGGTCGGTAACCTTGGGGTCGATGCCATATTGGCCGTCGCCCATCAGTGCTTCGCCGGAAAGCTTAAGAAGCACGCGTTTATATCGGATGTCGGACAAAGCGATCCTCCTTTAATTAGACTCTCAATATGATATCAAAGGCTCTGATAAGAGCCATGAAAAAGCAGGCTGTGAGTAAAACCCACAGCCTGCTCATTACCAGCTACAAAAGCTTATTTACTCGCCACGGACCAGACGGTCAAAGGCAACGACGGTAATGGTGTCGCTGAGCTCCTTGGAGACCTGCTCAGCGTACTTCTTGATGGTGAGGGAGCTGTCCTTGATGAACTCCTGCTCGGTGAGCACGGACTGCTTGTAGAACTTCTCCAGACGGCCGACAGCCATCTTCTCCTGAATAGCCTCGGGCTTGCCGGACTCGGCAGCCTGGGCCATGTAGATCTGCTTCTCGTGCTCGACGGTCTCGGCCGGAACCTGATCGCGGGTAGCGCAGATCGGGGCGACGGCGGCAACCTGAAGGGCAACGTCGTGAGCGAAGGTCTTGAAGGACTCAGCCTGAGCGGTCTCGGCCTTCTCGAAGGCGAACTCGACGAGGACGCCGATCTTACCACCCATGTGGATGTAAGAAGCGAGCGCGCCGTTCTCAGCCTTGCGGGCAGCGAAGCGGGAGATCTTCATGTTCTCGCCCATGATGTGAATCATCTCGGTGAGCTCGGAGGAAACGGTCTCCTCACCCATCGGCTTCTCGAGCAGAGCGTCGACGTCAGCAGGCTCGGTGGTAGCGACAACCTCAGCGACCTTGGAAGCAAAGCCAGTGAACTTGGCGTTGGAGCCAACGAAGTCGGTCTCGCAGGAGAGCTCGAGCAGAGCGCCGGTCTTGCCATCCTCGGAGACGAACGCGGCGACAGCGCCCTCGTTGGTCTCACGGCCAGCCTTCTTGGCAGCCTTGGCAAGGCCGTTCTTACGCAGAACGTCGACAGCGGCGTCCATGTCGCCGTCAGCCTCGACGAGAGCCTTCTTGCACTCCATCATCGGGGAGTCGGTCATCTCGCGGAGCTGCTTGACCATAGCGGCGGTAATCTGGGCCATTGTGGTTCCTTTCAAAGAGATGAAAAAGAATTAACTAAGACTGATTTACTCGGCCTTGGGCTCAGCGGCCATCTCGGCCTCGGAGACCTGCTCCTTGCCGGAGCCAGCGAGGCAGGCGTCAGCCATGAGCTCGCACATAAGGGTGACAGCGGAGATAGCGTCATCGTTGCAGGGGATGCCGTACTCGACCTCGTCGGGATCGGAGTTGGTGTCGATCAGAGCGACGACGGGGATGTTCAGGCGCTGGGCCTCCTTGATGGCGTTCTCCTCGCGCTTGGTGTCGATGACGAAGAGAGCCTGGGGCAGACCCTTCATGTCGCGGGCGCCACCGAGGTTGGTCTGGAGCTTGGTGAGCTCCTTGCCGAGAACAGCCTGCTCCTTCTTGGGCAGAACAGCCATGCGTCCGTCCTCGACCATGGCCTCGAGCTCCTCCATGCGGTTGATGCGGGAGCGGATGGTGACGAAGTTGGTCAGCATGCCGCCGAGCCAACGCTGGTTGATGTAAGGCATGTTGGCGCGCTCAGCAGCGTTCTTGACGGCCTCCTGAGCCTGCTTCTTGGTGCCGACGAACAGCACGTTGCCGCCCTTGGCGACGTTCTTGACGAAGGTGTAGGCCTGGTCGGCGTCGAGGATGGTCTGCTTGAGGTCGAGGATGTAGATGCCGTTGCGCTCACCGAAGATGAACGGCTTCATCTTGGGGTTCCAGCGACGGGTCTGGTGACCGAAGTGGCAGCCGGCCTCGAGCAGGGTGCGGATATTAATCTTGGTAGCCATGTTAAACCTCCTGTGGTTTGCCTCCGCGCGGGGTCATCCTCCAAAACCAACCCGGACATGTGCTACCAAAGCCCGGGCACCACGGTATGAAGTAGCCGCGCGTGCGTGATAAAAACATGTTGCCGTGAAGCAACCCGATGAATGATAGCAGGAATGCATCTTCCTGCCAACCCGCAATCAAAACCACACACCTGAGTGCGGCGCGGGACGTCCCAGCCACTATTCGCCGCGGGGATGGGCTTGAGCCACGGCACGTTTGAGCCGATCGGGCGTGAGATGCGTGTAGATCTGCGTCGTGGACAGGCTCGCATGACCTAGCAGCTCTTGAACCGAGCGCAGGTCCGCACCGCCCTCGAGCAAATCGGTCGCAAAGGTATGGCGCATCGCATGCGGGGCAATGTCGGCCGGAATGCCGGCGAGCGTCGCCAGCGTATGGAACCGCCGCCTGAGCATGGCGGCACTCATGCGATTGCCGCGCGCCGATATAAGCAGCGGATGCGGCCCGGTAGCGGGGTCACGGCGCTTTGCCTGAGCGAGCAACTCCGGCCTCCCCTCCTCAATATAGAGACGCGTCGCCTCGAGTGCGCGACGATACAGAGGGACGATACGCTCCTTGCTCCCCTTGCCCCAAAGTCGCAGCGTTCGCTCGGACCAACCAATAGACTCCACGTTGAGCGCCGCGAGCTCCGAGATTCGCGCGCCGGAGGCATAGAGCAACTCAAGCATCGCCGCATCGCGCAGTCCCGCGGGCGTCGAGGTATCAGGCGTCTTGAGCAGCGCCTCAACCTGCTGGGTCGTAAGGACGCCCGGCAGGTCACGTGGCAGCTTGGGCGATGCGATCGCCGAGACCGCATCGCCCTCGACAATCCCCTCGGCAGCCATCCAGCGATAGAGAGATCGAATAGCCGACAGGTGCGCCGCAAGCGTTCGGGGAGCCACCTGCTCACGCGAAAGCTCGGCAAGATAGCGACGAATGGTGCGCACGTCGGCAGCGAAAGCATCAATATTCTCGCGCTCGCACCAGACAGCAAAGCGCTCTAGCCTCGAGCCATAGGCCGTCACCGTGTTGGGAGAAAGTCCCTCAACACGTGCGATATAGGCGATAAACGAGTCGACGGTGTCGTACAGGTCAAAGGCTATGACCGGTCGCCTCCAAACAAGTCGGAGCGCGTGGCCAAGTAGGCATCAAGGGCCTCGAGGGCGCGATCCGCATAAGCCTGATAGCGGTCGCGTTTGCTGCGGCGCTTACCATCCTCGAGTGGCGGCACCAGGCCAAAGTTGACATGCATAGGCTGATAGCCCACGGTGGCAGGATCGGTCGCATAGCCCACGAGCGCACCCAGGGCGCCCACACGCGGCAACTCGACGCCCGCGGCACCGATAGCCTCGGCATAGGTGTTGAGCGCCGCGAGCAGACCTGTCGCCACGGCTTCCATGTACCCCTCGGTGCCGGTGATCTGACCGGCCAGGCGCACGCCGGTACCGGGAACGGCAAAGGTGCTATCGAGCACGTGAGGGGCGTCGACAAAGGTATTGCGGTGCATGACACCGTAGCGGAAGAACTCAGCGTTCTCCAGGCCCGGCACCATATGGAAGACGCGCTTCTGCTCGCCAAAGGTCAAGTTGGTCTGGAAGCCCACCAGGTTATAGGCGGTCTTCTCCTTGTTCTCGGCACGCAGCTGAATCGCCGCCCAGGGGCGACGTCCGGTACGCGAGTCGGTGAGGCCGACGGGCTTCATGGCGCCAAAGCGAATGGCGTCCTTGCCGGTGCGCGCAACTTCCTCGGCAGGCTGGCAGGCTTGGAACAGATCGCCGCCCTCAAAGTCTTTGAGCACCACGCGGTCGGCCGTGGTAAGCGCCTCGATAAAGGCCTCGTACTCCTCCTTGTTGAGCGGAGCGTTGAGATAGTCGCCGCTCCCCTGCTCCTCGTAGCGCGACTGCGAGAACAGCACGTCCATATCGAGCGTGGAGGCATCGACGATCGGCGCCGCCGCATCAAAGAATGCCAGGGCATCGCCACCGACGAGCTTCATAACCTCTTCGCTCAGCGCCGGTGAACACAGCGGGCCCGCGGCAATGACCACGTGACCCTCGGGAATCTGTGTGACCTCACCGTGCACGACCTCGATATTGGGACGAGCGGCAACCTCGGCCTCGACAAGCTCGGAAAACTTGACGCGGTCGACCGCCAAGGCGCCACCGGCGGGAACAGCCGCGCGATGGGCGCAATCGAGCAGGACTGAACCCATGCGCTCAAGCTCGGCCTTCAGCAAACCAGCCGCGGAATCCGGACGGGTCGACTTAAACGAATTCGAGCAGACGAGCTCTGCCAGGTGATCGGTATGGTGAGCCGGGGAGCTCACCTGGGGGCGCATCTCGCACAGCTTTACGGCAAAACCGCGATCTGCCAGCTGGATCGCGCACTCCGAACCCGCCAGACCGCCACCGATAACTGTCACCTGATCGAACTGCATCTGCAAACACCTTTCTAATTGACACGTTTTCCATTGTGACCGAAGGGTGTCTGGGCGTGAAGGGCAAACTTGGAGGGCGCATACCTTCCATCCATCATGCGCTCGATAAGACCCTCGAGTTCAAGCGAACCCAAGAGTTTGAGTACGCCGACAGCATCGAGCGAGACGAGCGCCGCGATGTCGTCGACCTTGAGCGGAGAGGCGATGAGCGCATGCATCACGGTCTGCTGCGTTGGATCCAGGTCGGCAATGCCGGGAGCATCGGGGCGCGAGTAGCGCAGGGTTCCGTAGATGCGTGAGATAGCCATCTCGATAGATTCCTCGTCGACGATGCAGCAGGCACCGTTCGCAATGAGGTAATTCGTGCCACGCGACTCGGGCGATAGGATCGACCCCGGCACGGCAAGAAGTTCGCGCCCCAAATCCATAGCAGCCTCGGCTGTGGAAAACGTCCCAGAAGGCATACCCGCCTCGGATACAAAGAGGGCTTGCGACAGGGCCGCGATTACGCGATTGCGGCGCGGAAAGGCGAACTTGCGCGGACCCATGCCCCACGGAGAGATCGACACGACCGCGCCACCCGTATCAAGCGTGCGCGTAATCAGCCCCGCGCTCGAACGCGGGTAGACCACGTCGGCGCCCGTCCCCAGCACCACAACGTGTTTGCCGCCGGCGTTGACCGCAGCCCAACCCGAGGCCTGGTCACAACCGACCGCACCGCCCGAAACTACCGTCACTCCCGCCTCAACCGCCACCTTCGCCGCAAGCTCTGCCACGGCAAGACCATACGGCGAGGCCTTTCGCGCACCGATGATGGAGAGCGCAGGCGTCGAAAGCGCCTCGGGGTTGCCGCGCACATAGAGCGTCTGAGGTACATCAGAAAGCTCCAAAACGGTCTCGGGATACAACGCGTCACCTGGATGCAGCTCGAAGGTCCCCTCAGCCATCATTGGTCCCTCCTTCCCTGGTACATCGCCGCCTCGAGCACGTGGTCCTGCGTCACCTGCTCGCTCTCGGCGACATCTGCGATCGTGCGCGCAATGCGAACAAGGCGCACGATGCCACGCCCTGTGAGATGCGTGCGCTTCGACAGGCCGAGCACACACTTCTCCGCCGCATCATCGAGCTCAAAGGTCGAAACGACGCCGTCAATGGACCGTGTCTCGTCATCCTCGGCCTCGGCATCCGCATCGTCCATGCGGGATTCGCGCCAAGCGCGAAAGGCGCGACCGCGCACAACGTAGTCACGTAACTCGGCCGACGACATGCCCTCCGCACCCTCGATAATCACTTGGGGGTCGGGACGGGTCACATCGATCATCATGTCGATACGGTCGGCCAAAGGACCGCGCAGTTTAGACCGATAGCGCTCGACCATCGCCGCCGAGCAGCGACACGGCACCTCGCGATCGCCCAAAAAGCCGCAGGGGCAGGGATTGCTCGCAGCCAGCAGCTGAAAGCGCGACGGGAAGGTAAAAGCCCCGTCGACGCGTACGATCCTCACGTAGCCGCGCTCGATGGGCTGACGCAGCGTCTGCAGCACGCCAGTGGGAAACTCGGCAAGCTCGTCCAAAAAGAGCACGCCGCCATGAGCAAGGCTGATCTCACCCGGGTGCACCGGGCGCCCGCCGCCGATAAGGCCTGCGGTCGAAATACTGTGGTGGGGACTGCGGAAGGGGCGGTGCCCCGCCAACAAGCCATCAATGTTCTCACCCAAAACCGAATGGATGCACAGTGCCTCCTGCTGATCCTCAACGGAAAGCTCGGGCAGGATGCCGGTCATACGGCGTGCGAGCATCGTCTTGCCCGATCCCGGAGACCCGATCATGAGCAAGCCGAGTTCTCCTGCCGCCGCAAGCGCCATGCCGCGTTTAGCGACTTCCTGCCCCAGCACGTCGGCATAGTCGAGCTCAGGCTCAAAGGTCGCTTCGACGCCCTCGGAATCCAAGTAGTGCCGCGCGGCATCGCCCATACCATGAGCAAGCTGAGACAAATGATCGATGAATCCGCAATCCACGCCCGCGAGTGGCACATGCTGGTCTGACCTGCCGGCGATAAAGGACAGCCCCAAATCACGCGCCAATAACTGAAACGCCACCTCGCCCTTGACAGGAAGCACCGTACCGTCCAAGCCAAGCTCACCAGCGATAAGACAACGATCGAGGTTGTCGCGGGGAATCTGCCCATCGGCCGCCAATACCGCGATGGCGATGGGCAGATCAAAGCCGCTACCGGTCTTGCGGATATCGCCGGGCGCCAGATTGACCGTAATGCCCGAGCGCGGGATCTCGAACCCGGCGGAGCGCATCGCGCAGCGAATACGACCGCGCGACTCCATCACCTCCATACTCGGTATGCCGAGCATCTGGATGCCCGGAACGCCGCCGGCAAGCGAGACCTCGACCGTGACGGGAATCGCCTCGACGCCGCGGATGCAGGCCGCGTGAACGGCAAACGTCTCGAACGCCATCACGACACCTGCCAATCGAACGCGTTGCACTGGTGCTCGATCTCGGCGATATGCCCGCCGCGAATGGTAACGCCCACGGCATCGAAGCGAATCGCCTTGAGCGGATAATGCTCCATGAGATAGCAACTTGCGATGCGGCGGTAGCGACGTTGCTTTTGGGCGTCCACGGCCTCCTCGGGAAAGACCCGCGTGCTGCAATCCAGCGCAACGCGTCTGGTCTTGACCTCGGCCATCACCACGACATCGTCGAGCTCATCGAGCAGCACCAGGTCGGCCTCGCCCTCGGTGCAACGATAACCCTGCTCCAGCAAGGTGTAGCCGCGCTCGTTAAAGTAGTCGATGGTGATCAGCTCGCCCAGCATGCCCAGCTCGCGAGGACTGAGTCCCTTGATAAACTCGGGCGTCATCGCCCCGCAGTCGAGCTTGCCGTTTTCCCAACACTCCTTGAGCTGCTGCGTCTTACTCTTTTTGCTTGCGGCACTCATGGGGTCTCCTTTCCCGCACACTGCATTGCCCCGATGATGAGAGCACCTTTCATGCGGGTAAGTACCGGAAGCAAACCAAAAGCTGACCAAATGCCGTCAAAAAACGGGCCGTACGCAGCAATGGTGTTGCATACGGCCCGCTACCAGCAGGTTTATAAAACCCCAGAGGTCCCTGTCTCCACAATTGACCTAGAAAAGGCGCTCAGTCTGCAGAAAGTTTCCGCAAAAGCTCACGCGGTGCAGCGGACAAAGTCCATGTTTGCGAATGGCCTCGATGTGCTCGGGGCTCGCATAGCCCTTCGACTCGGCCAGATGGTACTCGGGGTACTCGGCGTCGTACTCGACCATCATCTCGTCACGCGTGACCTTGGCCATGATGGACGCCGCGGCGATACAGGCGATCTTGGCATCGCCCTTCACCACGTCGCGCTCATTGGGAACGGCGCCCAAGGGGTTGCCATCCATGAGGACGCAGTCGGGTTCAAGTCCCGTATCGGCCACGGCGCCCGCGACGGCAACGCGGATGGCGCGGGCCATACCCATCTCATCGATATCCTTAGGCGCGATATGGCAAAAACCAATCGCCGTCGCCACCTCGGCAATCTTCACAGAGAGCAGCTCGCGGCGCGCCGGCGTGAGCTTTTTGGAATCGTTGATGCCCCAGACGCGCGGCTCCATGGGAAGGCACACGGCACACACGGTTAAGGGACCCGCTACCGAGCCACGGCCCACCTCGTCGACACCAACGACCACCCCATCGCCGCCAAGCTCATGCATAAGCTCGTACATGCCATTGACGCGCTCGCGCTCGGCAACCTCTTTGGAATGGCGTTTGAGGGCGCGTTCACAAGCCTTGATCACCTGCTGGCGCGGGTCCTCGCGATAATGCTCCACGAGGGCGGGGATCTCCTCAAACGTTGCGCTCGCCAGCTCTCCGGCAACCTGCGATGCCGAAACCGAGCTCGTCATATTGGCCATACCAGGCCCTCCTTGCATGCAAATCAGATAAAAAGAAGGGCCACCCGAAGGTGACCCTTACGTCCAAACGAGTGGACAGACGCTGCGATCTTCTTAGCGCTTCTCGGGGATGCGAGCAGCCTTGCCCACCTTGTCGCGTAGGTAGTACAGCTTGGCGCGACGGACGCGACCATGACGAACGACCTCGAGCTTGGCGATCTTGGGGCTGTGAAGCGGGAAGGTACGCTCAACACCGACACCGAAGGACATCTTGCGGACGGTGAAGGTCTCGCGGGCACCGGCGCCGGCCATGCGGATGACGTCGCCCTGGAAGACCTGGATGCGCTCGCGGTCGCCTTCCTTAATGCGGTAGTGAACCTTGACGTTGTCGGCGACGCGAACCTGAGGAATGTCCTCGCGGATCTGCTGACGCTCGATTGCGCGGATGTAATCCATGTGCAATTCCTTACTCTTCTAGAGGTGCCGTACCACTCTGGCCGGCACGTAGTTGAACAAACGTATTCGAGTATACACGCGCGGGTTTCTGCTGCAAGAACAATTTTTTACGCAGACAAAAAGACAAAACCCGCACATGATAACCGTCCGCCTCACGAATGAGACGGACGGCATGAAGGGGGGGGTTACGTTAGGCGTCTGAACCCAAAACGTTAGGCGGAGCGCTTCGCCTCGAGCTTGGCCTGGGCGGCAGCCAGGCGTGCGAGGGGCACGCGGTAGGGCGAGCAGGACACGTAGTCCACGTCGGCCACATTAAACAGACCCTTGATGGACTTGGGGTCGCCGCCGTGCTCGCCGCACACGCCAAAGTGCATGTCGGGGTTGGTGGCGCGGCCCTTCTCGACGGCCATGCGCACCAGCTCGAGCACCGCCGTGTCAATGGTCTCGAAGGGGTTGTCCTTCAAGATCTTCTTGTGCATGTACAGCGGGATGAACTTAGCCTCGGCATCGTCACGAGAGAAGCCGAAGGTGGTCTGGGTGAGGTCGTTGGTGCCAAAGCAGAAGAAGTCGGCATGATGCGCGATCTCGTCAGCGACCATGCAGGCGCGTGGCAGCTCGAGCATCGTGCCCACGGGAATATTGAGCTCGACGCCCTCCTCGGCAGAAACCTCGGCGATTACCCGCTCGATGACCTCGCGGGTCTGGACATGCTCCGCCGTGATGGAGACGAGCGGAACCATGATCTCGGGTCGCGGGTCGACGCCCTCCTTGATAAGGCGGGCAGCAGCCGTGGCGACGGCGCGAACCTGCATGAGTGGCAGATCGCTAAAGACGACGGACAGGCGAACGCCGCGCAGGCCGAGCATGGGGTTCGACTCGACCATGCCGTCGATACGACGCAGGCGGGCGCGCAGGGCTGCAAGCTCTTCCTCGCTGGCGCCGGCGGCTTCCTTCTTGGTGATGGCGACCTCGAGCTCGCGAGGATTATCCAGGAACTCATGAAGCGGCGGATCGAGCAGGCGGACGACCACATCGCGACCGGACATGGTCTTGAACATCGCCAGGAAGTCCTCGGTCTGAACCTTGAGCAGGTCGGCCAGGGCCTGCTGCTTCACGGCCTCATCGTCAGACAGGATAAAGCTCTGGATGATGTTCTTGCGGTCGCCCAGGAACATGTGCTCGGTGCGGCACAGGCCGATGGCCTCGGCGCAAAACTCGAGCGCAAGCTCGGCATCCTCGGGATTGTCGGCGTTGACGCGCACATGGTTGGCATGGCCACAGGTCTCGTCCAAGCGAATCTCGTCGGCCCAGGACAGGATGGTGTCCAGATCGCCGGTAAGCTCGGCGGAGACCAGGTCGACGGCGCCGTCGACGACGATGCCCTGGGTGCCGTCGATGGAGATGACATCGCCCTCGCGCAGCACGCGGTCGCTGCCCTCGATGCGCACGACCTTCTCGGCGGCGTCGATATGGAAGCACTTAACGCCACAGACGCAGGGCGTACCCATGCCGCGGGCGATAACGGCGGCATGACTCGTCTTGCCACCGTGGCTGGTCAGGATGCCCTCGGCGGCGACCATGCCCTTCAGGTCGTCGGGGTTGGTCTCCCAACGAACCAGAATGACCTTGTGGCCCTCGGCGGAACGCGTGACGGCGTCGTCGCTCGAGAACACGACCTCGCCCACGGCGGCACCGGGGCTGGCGTTCAGACCGCTGGCCAGCGCCTCGTACTTCTTGGAGGCGTCAAACTGCGGGTGCAGGAGTTGGTCGAGCTGCGTGGGATCGATGCGGCTCACGGCCTCCTCGCGGGTGATCAGGCCCTCCTCGACCATTTCGATAGCGATGCGCAGGGCGGCGGTGGCGGTGCGCTTGCCCACGCGGGTCTGGAGCATCCAGAGCTTGCCCTGCTCGATGGTGAACTCGATATCGCACATATCGCGATA
This sequence comes from uncultured Collinsella sp., assembly GCA_900551365.1. GTDB lineage: Bacteria > Actinomycetota > Coriobacteriia > Coriobacteriales > Coriobacteriaceae > Collinsella. Next base: position 59,794 of record URVZ01000001.1, on the reverse strand, counting down.
ATGATCCTCGAGCGTCAGGAACACGCGCTCGAGCTCCTCACCTGCGGACTCGAGGCCCGGGGTGGTCTTGAGGTCGGCAATGGGCTCGGTGTTGCGGATGCCGGCGACGACGTCCTCGCCCTGGGCGTTAACCAGAAAATCGCCGTAGAACTCCTTGGTGCCGTCGGCCGGATTACGCGTAAAGGCGACGCCCGTCGCAGAGGTCTCGCCCTTGTTGCCAAAGGCCATGGCCTGCACGTTGACGGCAGTACCGAGCTCGTCGGAAATGCCATGCTGCTTGCGGTAGATGCAGGCACGCTCGTTCATCCAGCTGCCAAAGACGGCCTGGATGGCAAGGCGTAGCTGAAGCTCCGGGTCGTGCGGGAAGACGGGCTTGCCGTCAGCGACCTCGAGCTCGGGATACAGGGAGGCATCGACGTTCTCGGAGAAGATGCCCTTAAAGGTCTCGACGAGTTCCTGCAGGTCCTCAGCCGAAAGCTCGGAATCGACGCGAACGCCGGCGACCAGACGGGCCTGGGTCAGGGCGTTCTCGAACAGGTCGGCGTCAACGCCCATAACGACGTTGGAGAACATCTGAATAAAGCGGCGGTAGCTATCCCAAGCAAAACGCGGATTTTGCGTCTGGGCGATGAGCCCCTGAACGGAGTCGTCGTTGAGGCCTAAGTTGAGGACCGTGTCCATCATGCCGGGCATGGAGAACGGAGCGCCCGAACGAACCGACACGAGCAGCGGATCGGAGGCGTCGCCGAGCTTCTTGCCGCAGCGGGCCTCGAGGTCCGCCTCGGCAGCAACGATCTCATCGAGTGCGCCCTCGGGCCACACGTTGCCGGCACCGGAGTACTCGACGCAAGTCTGGCAGGTAATGGTAAAGCCACCGGGAACCGGCAGGCCGATGCGGCTCATCTCGGCAAGGTTTGCGCCCTTGCCGCCAAGCACGAAGTTCATGGACTTGTCGCCCTCAGTGACACAGGTGCCCTGGGCGTCGGTTCCAAAACGGTAAACCCTCTTGCAATCGCTCACGATACTTCCCCTTTCATGCACTTACGCGCACGACCGTGGTAACGAATCGACCCGCCAAATGCGGGCCGTGAGGGAACTATACGGCGGGTTTTGAGCGGGCTTAAGCAGAGGATGCGCGGTTTGGTAAACGTGCTAAAACTGGCGGTAAACGGTAGGTAAAGGTGGTTACCTTATGAATATACCACTGTAAGAAAGTGCAGGTCAGATGCGATATTTTTGCTAAATCGCTTTATCAAAATGCTGCTACTATTAGGCTCGACGGGCGGCGCGGCGGGCACGGGCTTCTTGGATTTCCTCCAAGTGGCTAATGATCTCGGCTGCGCTTTCCTCGATGGCCTTGCCGTCGGTACGCACCACAAAGCAGCCTAGGCGCTTCATGAGCGCACGGGCGTCCTCGAGCTCGCTGTGCACGCTCTCAGGCTCGGCATAGGAGCCGGCAACGGCACGAGCGTAGTCATCGCCCAAGCGGCTATCGCGAATTTCGGAAATCACATCGACGGTCGAAATCAGGCCGAACAGGCGCATCGGGTCGACCTCGTAAATCGACTTGGGCGGCTCCATGCCATGCGCCAGTGGGACATTGGCGACCTTGTAGCCCTGATAGGCCAAATACATCGACAGCGGCGTCTTGGACGTACGCGATACGCCCAGCAGCACGATATCGGCACCCGACAGATCGTCGCAGCCGCGCCCGTCATCGTGCTCAACGAAATACTCCATGGCCTCGATACGATGGAAATAGCGGTCATCGGTCTTGTGAATCACGCCCGCAACGCCCTTGGGCGGCACACCGATGAGCGACGACAGCACGGCGAGCGTCGGGCCGATCAGGTCGACCGAACGGATATGCAGCATGCCCAGGTAATCGAGCACACGGGCGCGAAGCGCCGGATCGACAATGGTGTGGAACACGGCAATATCGCGATGATCGGCATCGACGCGCGGACCCACAAACGACTTGACCTGCTCCACCGAGTTCACCTTGGGCAGGCGCAAGAGACGAAAAGCCCCTTCATCAAATTGCCCGGACGCCGCAAGCACCACCTCACAAGCGGTATCACCGAGCGAGTCGGAGATAACGATAACGGTGGGACGAGCGGTGACCGGGCAATCCATGCGGGGCTCCTTTTGCGCTTATGCGCAGGCTGGCTTACTTTTTGCGAGCAAGCTCACCGATGTTTGCGATGCCGGAGAAAACGGCCTCGAAGCGGTTGAGCAGCTTAAGGCGATTATCGCGAAGCTGCTCGTCCTTATCCATGACCATGACCTCGTCGAAGAAGCGGTCGATGGGGGCGCGCAGGGCGGCAAGGGCGGCAAATGCGGCCGGGTAATCCTCGGCAGCAAGGGCGGCGTCGACAGCGGTCTGAGCAGCCTCGGAGGCATCGGCAAGCGCGAGCTCGACCTCGCCCATCAGGGCGCGGTCGTACTCCGCGCCCAGCTCGGGCTTGGAGATGTGCGCGGCGCGGGCATAGGCGGTCGCCAGGTTATCGAACGTCTCAGCGTCGTTCTTGCGGGCCTCGTCGAGGGCGGCGCAGCGGGCGAAGAAGACGGACGGGGCGATGATGTGCACCGCGGAGACGGCGGCAACGGTATCGGCCGGGATCTTTTCGTCGCGGGCCATGCTCACCAGACGGCCGTGGAAGAAGTCGCGAACCTGCTGAGCGACCTCGGCGGCGTCGAACTCGATACCCTGCTCGCTATAGAGCTCAAGGGCAAAGTCGATAAGCGACGTGGGATCGATCGGCAGACGGTCGCGCAGGATGTTGATGATGCCGATAGCGGCACGACGCAGCGCGTAGGGATCGGAGGAGCCGGTCGGGGGCTCGCCAATGGCAAAGATACCGGCGATGGTATCGAGCTTGTCGGCGCAGGCCACGATGCAGCCAGCGGTGCCCTCGGGCAGCTCGTCACCGGCAAAGCGGGGACGATAATGATCGCGAATGGCGTGGGCGACCTCATCGTTCTCCCCCATCGCGGTGGCGTAGTAACCGCCCATCACGCCCTGCTGGCTCGTGAACTCGACGACGGCGTTGGATACCAAGTCGGCCTTGCACAGGTGCGCGGCGCGAGCGGCATCGGCTGCCAGGTGAGCACCCAGGTGTGCCTCACGGGCAATAGCGAGCGCGAGCTGCTCGATGCGCTCGGACTTGGCGAGCACGCTACCGAGCTTCTCCTGGAAGGCGACCTTGGCCAGACGCTCGCGGAACTCGTCGAGGGAGATCTTCAGGTCCTCCTCGTAGAAGAACTTGGCATCGTCCAGACGGGCACGCACAACGCGCTCGTTGCCGTCGATCACGCGCTCGGCGTTCTCGGGCTTGCTGTTGGAGACGACCACGAACTCACGCGTGAGCTTGCCCTCGCCGTCATAGATCGGGAAGTAGCGCTGGTTGGTGAGCATGGACTCGCAGATGATCTCGTGCGGGACCTTGAGGAACTCCTCATCGAAGGTCCCGACGAGCACCGTCGGCCACTCGCAGAGGTTGATGACCTCCTCAAAGACCTTCTTGGGCGTATCGACATGGCAGCCGGGACGGGCAGCCTCGACCTCGGCGATACCGGCAAGGATGGCCTCGCGACGGCGCTCGGCAGAAAGCACGCCGGCGTCCTCGAGCACCTGCTCGTAGACGGCGGGGCTGGCGACCACATGGTCACCGGGGCCAAGCACGCGATGACCACGCGTGGTGTTGCCACTCGTCACGTCGGCAAACGACACGGGCACAACGTCCTCGCCCAGAAGGCAGCAGATCCAACGGACCGGACGCACGAACGTGGCGTGCTCGTGGCCCCAGCGCTGGGAGCGGTAGTTGGGCCACTGCAGACCGGCGATGGTCTTCTCGCACAGAGCGGTCAGAATCGGCGTAGCCGGTGCGGAGGGAATGTTCTTCTCGGCGAACACGTACTCGCGGCCGTCGGTATCCTCGCGACGGACCAGGTCCTCGGCAGCCACACCGCACTTGCGGGCGAAGCCCTGGGCGGCCTTGGTGGCGTTACCGTCAGCGTCGAAGGCAATGTTGGCCGAGGGGCCACGCTTGACCTCATGGACTTCATCGGTCGCGGTGGCGACGTTAGCCACGAGCGCAGCCAGGCGGCGCGGGCTCGAGATCACACGGACCTCGCCGTGGGCCAGACCGGCCTCGTCGAGACCCTTGGCAATCATGGAGCCAAGCTGCTTGACGGCATTGTTCAGCGGCGCGGAGGGCATCTCCTCCGTACCGATCTCAAACAGGAAATCCTTAGCGTCTGCCATGGCTTACGCCACCTCGCCTTCCTGGTCGGCATTCTCGTTGACTCCGGCGACCTCGGCCATGTAGGCCTCGCAGCACGCCTTGGCGACGGCGCGGACGCGCAGGATGTAGTTGGCACGCTCGACCGCGGAAAGGGCGCCGCGGGCATCGAGCAGGTTGAAGGCATGGCTGCACTTCATGACGCAGTCATACGCGGGCAGCGGCAGCTTGCGCTCAAGGCAGGAGTGGCACTCGGCCTCGTAGTCGTCAAACTTCTGACGCATCATCTCGACGTTGGCGACCTCAAAGTTGTAGGCGCTAAACTCACGCTCGTTCTCCAGGAACACGTCGCCATAGGTCATCGGCGTGCCATCGGGCAGATAGCTCCACACCAGGTCGTAGACGGAGTTGACGCCCTGGGCGTACATGGCGATGCGCTCCAGACCATAGGTGATCTCGACGGGCACAGGGTCGACCTCGATGCCGCCCACCTGCTGGAAGTACGTAAACTGCGTGACCTCCATGCCGTTGAGCCAGACCTCCCAGCCAAGGCCCCAGGCGCCCAGGGTCGGGCTCTCCCAGTCGTCCTCGACAAAACGGACGTCATGGTCGTTGGGGTCCAGACCGATAGCGGCAAGAGACCCCAGGTAAAGCTCCTGGGCGTTGACCGGCGACGGCTTGATGAGCACCTGGAACTGATAGTAGTGCTGCATGCGGTTGGGGTTCTCGCCGTAGCGGCCGTCGGCGGGACGGCGGCAAGGCTGAGCATAGCAGGTGCGCCACTCGGCGGGACCGAGCGAGCGCAGCGTGGTCGCGGTGTGGAAGGTACCGGCACCGACCTCGGAGTCATAGGGCTGCATAATGACGCAGCCCTGCTCGCCCCAGTACTGCTGGAGGCGCAGGATGATGTCTTGGAAGGAAAGCGATGAAGCGTTCATGCCTCTAATATCCCCTCGTCGAAACGAATACACGGTTAGGTACTGTACTATAGCGGTTTTTAATCGATAGCGCCGATGCGGTTGAGCGGCCAGTAGCGCACGAGCGCCACGGCGATCAAATCAGAGCGATCGACGGGGCCAAAGTAGCGCGAGTCGGCAGAGTTTTCGCGGTTGTCGCCCATCACCCACACACACCCGTCGGGAACGGTGTAGGGATAACTTACCTGAGCGCCGGGAGCCTGGACCGAGAGCGGCCAGCTCATGCCTGTCGTGTAGCCCTCGTCGAGCGCCTGGCCGTCAACGACCACCTTGCCGTCCTGAAGGTCGACCGTCTGGCCGGCCGTGGCAATAACACGCTTGACGAGAACATCATGCTCGGAGGTGCCATCGGGGTTGTGGAACACCACGATATCGCCTTGGCTGACGGGCTGGCCGAGCTCGAGGCTCACCTTTTGCGCCAGGATCTGGTCGCCGATCTCGATCGTGGATTCCATGGAGCCGGTGGGCACCACAAAGGGTTCGACCACAAACGAGCGAATCAAGAAGGTGGCGACCAGTGCGATCGCGACGACCACGATCCACTCAAACGCACCCTTTAGCACGGAATGCTGCGAAGGAACCATTCTCACTCCTCGCTCTGCGAATACGACGCGTCCAGAATCTCTTGCGCGTATGCGCGCTCCTCGGGCGTAAGCCGTGCCGTCTCGATCAGATCGGGACGCCAGCGGCAGGTGCGCTCGATGGCGTTCTTGCGACGCCAGGCATCGACCTTGGCGTGATCGCCGCTCACAAGCACCGGCGGCACGCCCTCGCCGTTGAACTCGGCGGGGCGGGTGTACTGCGCGTACTCGAGCAGTCCTCCGTCCTCGGCGGTCGAGAAGGACTCGTCGACGTTGCTCATCTCATCTCCCAGAGCGCCGGGGATGAGGCGAACAACAGCATCGGCCACGACCATGGCGGGGAGCTCGCCGCCCGTGAGCACATAGTCGCCGATCGACAGACGCTCATCGGCATACGCATACGCACGCTCGTCGACGCCCTCGTAGCGACTGCACACAAACAACAGGCGCTCACTTTTGAGCAGGCGCTCGGCCACATGCTGCGTAAAGGGCTCGCCACAGGGGGTGAAGAACACAACCGTGGGCTTGGGACCCTCTGCGCTAATGGCCTCGATGGCCTCTGCGATAGGCTCGACCTTCATGAGCATGCCCTGCCCGCCGCCGTACGGCTCGTCATCGACGGTACGATGGCGGTCGTGCGTCCAGTCGCGCAGGTTATACGCCTTAAAATCAAAAAGGCCGGCCTTGCGGGCGCGGCCCAAGATCGATGTGGACATGACGGGCTCAAACATCTCGGGAAAGACCGAAAGGGTCTCGATCAGCATGTTGTCCTCCCTACTTGTCCATATCGATCAGGCCGTCCATAACGTGGACGGAAATTGTTCCTGTGTCGGGAAGATCGAGCACGACCTGCTCGATCACGGGAATCAGTACCTCGCCGTACCGATCACCCTCGACAACCCAAACATCGTTGGCGGGCGTCGACATGATCTCGACGATCGTGCCGAGCGAACCGAAACGCTCGTCGACCACCTCGCGACCCATCAGATCGGTATAGGCGGCGTCAAGCGAATCGAGCTCAAAGTCGTCACGATTTGCCAGCACGTAGCATCCCGTGATGCCCTCGGCGGCCGTCAAGTCGTCAATGCCCTCAAACGAGACCAGATCGCCATCGCCCGTATCGGTGACGGATACGACCGTGCAAAAACGGTCGCGCTTGAGCGCCGGTGGCGTCAAGGCGACGCGCATACCCGGCGTCAATACAGAAGGAAGCCCCCGCAGCGGCTGCGCGAGGACCTCCCCCTTCCTTCCGTGCGGCTTGACCACACGGGCGATGTTTTTGTACTGGGACCTCAAGGTCCTAGCCCAGAACCTCTACCTCGACTGCAGTGTCGAGGCGAGCGGCCAGTGCACGGGCGAGCGTGCGAATGGCCTTGATGGTACGGCCACGACGGCCGATGACCTTAGCGACGTCATCCTCGGCAACCGAAACCTCAATCGTGGAGGCGTCGTCACCGTCGATGACCTCAAGGCTCACGGAATCCGGGTCGTCGACGATCTGAACAACGAGATATTCGACGAGATCGGCGATGCGATCTGAGAGCATTGCCTCACCCTCGAGCTGTGCAGCGTCAACCTCAGGCACGATTTACTCCTCGGCGCCCTCAGCGGCCTCAGCGGCAGCCTTAGCGGCCTCGGCCTCTTTGGCGAGCTGCTTCTTGGACTTCTTGACGACGGTCTCGGTCTTCTCGCCCTCGTTGGCGGCCTTGACCAGAGCGGCGACGGCGTCGGTGAGCTGAGCGCCCTTGGACTGCCAGTCGGCGATCTTCTCGAGGTCGAGGTTGATGGTCTTGGGGGCGGTCATCGGGTTGTAGCGGCCAACCTCCTCGATGATACGACCGTCACGCGGGGCGCGGGAATCGGCGACGACGACACGGTAGTACGGACGCTTCTTAGCGCCGTGACGAGCAAGGCGAATCTTGACTGCCAAAGGAAACTCCTCCAACCAAGCAGCTTTAGGCTGCAACTACAAACAAACAGTTGAACATAATACGCCATCGACGCGGGCAGGTGAAGTCCGTGAGACCAACTTCTTCGGTGTAGTCGAGGGCAAATCCATATCTTAGACAAGAATTCGGGATTTGCAAGCACATACACGCACCCCACATGAGCTGCGCGGTATACTCATGACATGGAAAGACGCGAACATACATACGGTTATGAGGATGCCATGGGCGTCACGCCGCCTCCCTGGACGGGTCCGGCGGTGGGCCTCATGGACCTCGATGCGTTTTTTGCGAGCGTGGAGATGCTCGACCATCCCGAATGGCGCGGAAAACCGCTCATCGTGGGCGGAGACGCCGATTCGCGTGGCGTCGTGTCCACGTGTTCGTATGAGGCACGTCGCTTTGGCGTGCACTCTGCCATGGCCTCGGCCGAAGCGCGGCACTTGTGCCCGCAAGCCATTTGGACGCACGGGCATTTTAATCGCTACCGCGAGGTCAGCGCGCAGGTCATGGCGATTCTCGCCGACGAGACCCCGCGCGTTGAGCGCGTATCCATCGACGAAGCCTTTATCGATATCACACCGGGTCGCTTTGCGCCCGAAGACCCGCTGCTGGTTGCGCGGCGTATAAGCGACCGCGTGGCAGGGCTGGGAGTGACCTGCTCCATTGGCGTGGGCTGCAACAAGACGGTCGCAAAGATCGCAAGCGAGCGGGATAAGCCGTTTGGGCTGACCATCGTGCGCCCCGGAACCGAGCAGCGCTTTTTGGCCGCGCTGCCGGTATCTGCCATGAGCGGCATCGGGCGCTCGGCCGAGGAGCGACTGCGCCGCATGCGCATCTACACCCTCGGCGAGCTATCACGTGCACCGGAATCCACCTTGTCCTCTATTTTTGGCGTCAACGGCGAACGCATGCGCCAGCGTGCGCTGGGACTCGAAATCTCCGAAGTCACGAGTCTCGATGAAGAGCGCGAGGTCAAGTCGGTCAGCAATGAACGCACCTTTGCGAAAGATTTGACTGAGCGTGGGGATATTGAGGCGGCGATTGCGCTGTTGGGCGAGTCAGTGGGACGCCGCCTGCGCCGTCAGGGACTAACAGGCGCCACGGTGACGCTCAAGCTCAAGTATTCGTATGGCAGCGGGCGTACGGCACAGCGCCGGCTGCCTCATCCGACCGACGATGAGAACATCTTCGTGGCGGTTGCACTCGAACTGCTCGACAACATCTGGCAGGAAGGCATGCATGTTCGCTTAGCGGGCATCGGCATGAGCGACTTCGACCACCAAGGCGGCATCCAGACCGACCTGTTCTGCGAGATCGATGACCGCGGAGCCCAATCCAGCGACCGCCGCGACCTCTCCGTCACCATCGACGCCGTCCGAGACAAGTTCGGCGACACCGCCCTATCCTTCGGCCGCCAATCCCGCTTCAACGATTAGTCCCTGAGGCAAAAAGAAAGCCGGGTAGGTGCGGAAAACCGCAACTGCCCGGCGATATGCGTGAGGGTAGCTAAACCCCGTCTCAAATGAGCCACTAGAGGAGGTTGAGGGGGAGCTGGGGGGCGTCGCCCCAGAGTTTTTCTAGGCGGTAGAAGTCGCGGGCTTCGGGAGTGAAGACGTGGACGACAACCGAGCCGTAGTCCATGAGCATCCAGGTCTTCTGCTCGCGACCCTCGATGGAGAACGGGTGCTCGCCGCAAGCCTCGGCGACCTTCTCCTCGATCTCATCGACGATAGAATCGACCTGGCGGTTGTTGGTACCGGTGGCAAGCACAAAGTAGTCGCATACGTCGGAAAGCTCGGTCAGGTCGAGCACCTGAACGTCCTCGCCCTTCTTGTCGTAGGCGGCCTGCGCGGCGGCGCGGGCGACATCCTCGGCAGCGACACCGCTCGCGGACAGCGAGGCGGCAGTGCGGTCGGACGTGGCGACGAAGCTCTTGTGCTCCACATGTTCAAGAATCTGCTCGTCGGTCATGGTCTCGTCGGCCATGGAATACCTCTTTCTAGACAGCCCGAGCTAGCGCAGCTGGGCGTAATGGTTGTAAATCGAAATAGCCGTGGGATAAAGATAGCGCCCGGACTGGATCACATAGACCAAACCCTGCGCAAAACAGGAGAAGAACAACTCGTCGAGCGACGACTCCCCCACCATCTTGCGCAGCGCATGCGCATAGTCGCCGTGGCGGTTGGGCTCGATGGCATCGGCCACAAAGACCACCATATCGAGCGGCGTCATGTCGCAAGCGCCCACGGTATGACGGTCGACAGCCTGGAAAACGGCCGGCGACAGTTCGGGAAAAAGCTGCGGAAGTTCATAGGCGGCAACAGGGCCATGCAAAAGCGGCGTCGCGGCGGAAGGAGAGCCGGCAATCTTAATGCCGTAATGCAGAGCGCGCGTGACCAGCTCGTCGTCGGAGAGCACTTTGTCCCAGTCGTGGATCAAGCCGGCGGCAGCGGCATCAAAGCGGTCAACGCCGTAGACCTCGGCCAGATGAAGTGCGGTCTCGGCAACACCCAGCGAATGCACATAGCGCTTGCGCTTATCCTTCATGCGAACATCGAGCAGCTCTTGAATGCGCTTGAGCAGTGCGCGCTCATCGCCCTCAAACTGATCCTCTACCGACAACGTAGACCCCCATCACTCAAAATCTTCTTGGCCCAAATCGGCATATAGCCTGCGTTTGCGAATGTAGCCGAGCACGGACTCGCTCGTAAGATAGCGCACGCTCATGCCGCGGGCAACTCGCTTACGAATGTTCGTCGAGCTGATCGCCAGCGCCGGAATCTGAATATAGCGCACGTCGAACGGCAGCCCCGACTCTTTGATTCGGGCACGCGCCGTATCGATATCAAAGCCCGGTCGCGTCGCCGCAATAAAGGTAGCAAGCTCAGCGATTCGTTCGGCATCATGCCAAGTCACAATATCGATAATCGCATCGGCGCCCGTAATAAAGTAGAGCTTTACCTGCGACGGGTAAAAGTCGCGAAGGGCATGAAGCGTATCGGCCGTATAGGTTACACCCGGACGGTCGATCTCGAACCGGCTCGCCAAAAAGGCCGGGTTCGCGGCGGTGGCGAGGACCGTCATGGCATAACGGTCCTCGGCAGGCGTCACCGGCTTGTCAAGCTTAAAGGCAGGAGAGCCCGCCGGCATAAAGAGCACAGCGTCCAAGTCGAGCGACTCGCGCGCCTGCTCGGCGGTCACCAGGTGCCCGTAATGGATGGGATCAAAGGTGCCACCCATAATGCCGAGCCTAAACTCCTGCCCGTCCTCTAGAGGAAGCTCGGGCAGACCGATTCCACCGCGCAGCGACATGGCTTACTCGCCCTCCGAGGTCTCGGCATCGCCCGCGGCATCCGCCGCATCGACAACCTCGACTCCCTCATCCGCAGCATCGGCCACGTCAATGGCTTCAACGGCAACGTCCTCGCCAGCATCCTCGAGCTCCTCGTACTCCGAGAAGTCCTCGGCGCCCTCAAAGTCAAAGGCGCGCTGGCAAATGCGGACCTCGTCGCCCGCACGGCAACCGGCCTTCTCGAGCGCGTCGTCAACACCCATACGCGCAAACTTATGCTGCAGGTAAATGACGGCTTCCTCGTTTTCCCAGTCGGTCTGGATGACCATGCGCTCGATGGCACGACCGACCACGCGGAAGGCACCGGGCTCTTCCTGAACAATGCGGAAACGCTTCTCACGCTGCAGGCGACGGCGCTCCCACTCATCGTCGCGCAGAACGACCGGCTCATCCGAGACAGCCAACTCGGCGCGCAGCTTAGCCACCTGCTCGCCCACGGCAAGCATCAGCGTGTTGAGGCCGGCGCCCGTCACGGCAGACACGGCAAAGAACATATGTCCATCGTCGAGCGCTGCGCGCTTGAGGTCGGCAATCTTGTCGGCCGTGCCCGGCGCGTCGCACTTGTTGGCAACGACGATCTGCGGACGCTCCGAAAGCTCGGCGCCATACTGCTCGAGCTCGCGGTTGATGATGTGGTAATCCTCGACCGGATCGCGATCCTCAAAACCACCCGTCATGTCGACGACGTGCATGATCAGGGCCGTACGCTCAATGTGGCGCAGGAACTGGTGACCCAGGCCCTTACCCTCGCTCGCGCCTTCGATAAGACCGGGGACGTCGGCAACGACGTAAGAATATTCACCGGCACGCACCATGCCGAGGTTCGGCACGAGCGTGGTAAACGGGTAGTCAGCAATCTTGGGACGGGCGGCACTCATGCGCGCGATGAGCGATGACTTACCCACGGAGGGAAAGCCCACGAGCGCGGCATCGGCCATAAGCTTCATCTCGAGCTCAATCCAGTGCTCTTCGGCCGGTTCGCCCAACTGGGCAAAGGCCGGAGCGCGACGCACCGACGTCACAAAGTGCGTGTTGCCCAGACCGCCGGCACCGCCGGGCGCCACGACGACGCGCTCGCCGTCGTGCACCAGGTCGGCAATCTCAAACATCGGGGTCTGCGTCTCGGGATCGAGCTCGCGCACCACGGTACCCATAGGGACCTTGAGAATCAGGTCCTCGCCGCTCTTGCCGTTACGACGGGCACCCTGCCCGTGCGTGCCGCGCTCGGCGCGAAAGTGATGCTTAAAGCGGTAATCGATCAGCGAAGACAGCTGAGCATCGGCCTGGATGACGACATTGCCGCCACGACCGCCGTCGCCGCCATCGGGGCCGCCCTTGGGGACAAATGCCTCGCGCCTAAACGACATGCATCCGGCTCCGCCGTCGCCGCCGCACACGTTAATGCGGCTGATATCGGTGAACTGTGACAACAGAATCGCCTCCTACAAAAAAGAGGGAGACCCTTGAATCCTAAAACTCAAGTGCCTCCCACATATGTGCTCTATGAAGGGTGAATTACGCGTTCGCGAGCGGGCGTACGCTGACCCTGTGCTTGATACCCTTGTGGAACTCAACGGTACCGTCGACCAGCGCGAACAGCGTGTCGTCCTTACCACGGCCAACGTTCTCACCCGGGTGGATGTGCGTGCCGTGCTGACGGACGAGAATCGTGCCCGTGGTTACCGTCTGGCCGGCATAGCGCTTCGTGCCAAGGCGCTGACCGCGGGAGTCACGGCCATTACGGGAGGAACCGAGTCCTTTTTTGTGTGCCATTGTGTATACCTACTCTTTCGTTACGAGTGTAATCTACTCGGCGACGGGAGCCTCGGCAACAGCCTCAGCCTCTGCCTTGACAGCCTTCTTGGCGCGGGAGGTAGCCTGAACCTTCACGATCTTCAGCTTGGTGAGCTGCTGACGGTGACCCTTCAGACGACGATAGCGCTTGCGCTTGTGGAACTTGAAGACCAGCTGCTTCTCGCCCTTGAACTGCTCAACGATCTGAGCGGTAACCTTGGCCTTGGCCAGCTTGTCGGGATCGGTGACGATCTTCTTACCATCGTTGAGGAAGATAACCGGCAGGGTGACCTTGTCGCCCTCATTGCCCTCGATCTTCTCGACGGTGATGACATCGTCGGTGGCGACCTTGTACTGCTTGCCGCCCGTGTTAACGATTGCGTACATGTTTACTTGCCCTTCATGCATCAGTTAGTGCAACAGCCGAATATAGTAGCAGGCGAAAATACCCCCGTCAACGAGTATGTGGAGCAAATCCACAAGTTCGCACAGGTATGGGGCTGACGAGTCGGCCCTCGTCGTCCTCGCATGCTTGATTCTGACGCTCGACATCGTAGGAGCAGATGGTCACGAGGTCTTGCATACCGGTGGAAACAATAGGTGCATCCACGCCCGGGGTCAAGCCCTGCAACAAAACATCAGCAGCAGAAAGCAAAATTTCCGGACGCATAGAGCCCTCGTTGTCGGCATGGGTGTCGAGCATGAGAACCAAATGGTCCGGGCGCTCCCCCGCCGTGAGCTCATAGCCCACGAGCGTGTGATCCAAATCCAAGCGCTTGCTCTTTTTGCCGCGCGCGTAGTCGATGCCGTGGCCCGCGCGCAGCGTGTCGATCGCACGACGCACCTCGTCGGCGCTTACGGGCGCCTCGGGATCCAAGTGCAGGTCGATGCGATACGACAGGCGCGTGAGCTGCGCCGTCAACGCCGGCGTGCGCACGTCGATGTACGCCGCCTCGATGGGCGCCAGATCGGCCGGAGACGCCGCAGCCAGGCGCCCAAACGCCTCGTCGAGCGCCACGAACTCGGTCATAAACAGGTCATACCACTCGCAGGTCGACGACGTACCCACCGGCAGTGCCGAAGAGAAGCCCACGCGCATGTGCGGAGAGAAGCCCTGCGTGACGGCATAGGGAAGTCCCGCACGGCGCACGATGCGCTCAATGGTATGGATTACTTCGAGATGGCCCAGGTACTTAAGGCGATCGCGCTTGCCATAGCGAACACGAAGTCTAAAGAGCGAGGGGTTGTCGGTCAGGCGCTCACTCATGCGCGATCACCCATCAATACATTCTTGGCGTGGAGCGTGGGGCAGATCCCGCAGCCGGTGCACGACGTGCGGGTACAGTCGGGAGTCGTGACGCCCTCGAGCGAGCGACGGTACTCGCGCTCGAGGAAGCCGCGCGTGCAGCCGGGGCTCACGTGCTCCCACGGCAGGCGCCAGTCCAACTCGTAGGGCAGGTGCACGAGCTCATTGAGGTCGATGCCGTTTTTGGCAGCAGCTTCCTTCCAGTTATCGAGCGAGAAATGCTCTACCCAGGCGTCAAAGCGAGAGCCCGAGCGCCAAGCATCGATGATGACGGGCGTCATGTCACGACCGGCGCGGGAAAGCGCGGCCTCGATGAGCGAGGTCTCGGCATCGTGGTAATGCACGCGGACGGCACGGTTGCGAACGCTCGTGATAAGCAGCTTCTGGCGACGCTTGACGTCGTCGTAGTCGAGCTGCGGGCACCACTGGAACGGCGTGGCAGCCTTGGGGATAAAGACCGAAACCGAGATCGACACCGAAATCGAGCCGCGACGAGCCTTGGGCACCACGGAACGACCGAGCTCCAGCACGTGATCGGCCAGATTGGCGATGGCCACGATGTCCTCATCGCGCTCGCCGGGAAGGCCCATCATAAAGTAGAGCTTCATGCGGTTCCAACCGGCCTCGAAGGCCGCCTTGGCCGCACGCTCCAGGTCCTCCTCGGTCACGTTCTTGTTAATGATGTCGCGCATGCGCTGGCTGCCGGCCTCGGGCGCGAACGTTAGTCCGCCCTTCTTTTCGCCGGCGACCGACTCGGCCATATCCACGCCAAACGAATCCAGGCGCTGCGACGGAATAGACACGCGAATACCCGTATCCTCCAGGCGACGGTTGAGCCTGCCGAGCACGTCGCGAATGCAGGAGTGGTCGGTCGTGGAGAGCGAGGTCAGCGACACCTCGTCATAGCCAGTCTTTTCCAGGCCCTGAATCACCGACGAGACGATCTGGTCGGCCGAGCGCTCGCGCACCGGGCGATACGTCATGCCAGCCTGGCAAAAACGACAGCCGCGGGCGCAGCCGCGCAGGATCTCGATAGACAGGCGGTCGTGAACCAGCTGCGCATAGGGCACGCACGACTGCGACAGCGGATTCGTGGCGCCGAAATCCTCGACGACGCGCTTGTAGACCACGGTCGGCGCATCCTTGCCCTCACGTGGCACGGTGTAGCCATGCGGCGAGCAGGGCTCGTCATGACGAACCTCATAGAGCGACGGCACGTAGTTGCCGGCAATGGATGCAAGCTGCTCGACAATCTGCGCGCGCGGGACCCCTTCGTCACGCAGGCGGCGATGCAGCTGGCAGGTCTCGAGCAGCGATTCCTCGCCCTCACCGATGAGGATGGCATCGAAGAAGGCCGCGTACGGCTCGGGGTTGTACACCGAGGGACCGCCGGCGATGATGATTGGGTCGTCTTCACCTCGGTCGGCCGCTAACAGCGGAATGCCAGCGAGGTCCAAAGCCTCGAGGAAGTTCGTCACCGCCATCTCGTGCGGCACATGCAGACCGACGATATCAAACGAAGCGACCGGCGCTGCACCCTCGAGCGATAGCAGCGGAATACCCGCCTCGCGCATGGCGTCGCCCATATCGGGCCACGGCACATAGCCGCGCTCGCAGGAGATGCCCTCGGCCTGGTTAAGGATGTTGTAGAGGATGGCGATGCCCTGGTTGGGCAGACCAACCTCGTACACATCCGGGTAGATCAGGCAGCAACGGTAGTCGGCATCGGCCTTGGAAAGCGTGCCCCACTCGTGATCGATATAGCGGCTCGGCTTCTCGACCTTGGCGAGCAACGGCTCAATTAAATGAAAACAATCTTGGTATGCAACGCGCAACGGAAAACCCCTAAGCAGCGAGATCTGATGCGTCCTGGTAGGACGCCATAGGACGGGTAGCGCCCGCGACCGTGGTCACAAGATCGCGAACGCGGGAAAACGTGGCAGTGACCACCTCATTGGCACGGCTGTAGTCGACATCGCGCTCGTAGAGCGAAACGAGCGCACGGCCCATGCCATAGGTGCCCGCGGCAGCAGTGAGCGCCTTGACGGCAAACCCAATATGCGGCGTCTGCTTGACGAGCGCGCGGGTGACCGCGCGGATCACAAGACCGCCGGCAAGCACGCCCGCGACCTCGTAGCCACGCTCGGGTTTAATGCCGCGTCCAAAGACGGCAGCGAGCTCAAAGAGCATGCCCACCTGCGCCAGCGCCATAACGGGATAATCGGCGCCCGGCAAAAACACCAGTGCACCGGTCGCCATATTGGTGAGCGCGCACGAGGTGATGATACGGTTGGCCGCCGCGATGCGCATGAAGGCAAAGTTCGCCGCAAAAGCCGTTTCCTTGTCGGTGCGATCGAGAATCCAGCGGGCAAGCGTCTCGAGCAGATACGTCTTATCGATTGCCGCTACCACGCCGAGCATGGGCGTGGACTCCTCGATAAACGGCACCTCCACAGCAGACTCGGCAAGCACGCACACGGGCGCGCCGGCGATCACGAGCTCCTGCACGGCACTCTCCAAGCGGTCGGAACCACACGAGAGCACCAGCACCACATCGGTATCGGTCTTTGGAGCAATTCGCTCCTCCCCCAGACGCTCGACGCGCACAATGCCCGAGGTCGTCTGCGGCACAAAGGCGTCACGCACCGTCTCGGCCAGAAAGCGCGAGGCGGACGAATCCAGATAGACCGAGACGCGCACCGGCGTATCGGAATCCTTCTTAACGGACGCGCCCATCTTAAAAGCGCGGGTCAGCTTATCTACGGGAATTTTCATAGCAAACCCCTCCAGCGGTTACGCGGCGCCCGAACGATGCCGCCATATGGATTGTACGATACCCACCGTCAGCAGCTGAATCATCATCGAAGACGAACCGAAGCTAATAAACGGTAGCGGAATACCGGTAATCGGCATCATGCCGATGCACATGCCGATGTTTTCGAAAGTCTGGAACGCCCACATGCCAACGATGCCCACACACGAAAGACGCAAAAACAGCGACTCGCACTTAAAGGCGACGCGAATCGTCGAAAAGATCAGCAGCACGTAGAGGCACAGGAGCAAAAAGGAACCGCAAAAGCCAAAGGTCTCGGACAGGAAGGCGAAGACGAAGTCGGTGTGGAACTCAGGCAGAAAGCCGCCGGCCGACTGCGTCGCATGGCCCAGGCCCTTACCAAAGAAGCCGCCCGAGCCAACGGCGATAAGCGACTGCTGCAGGTTGTAGGCATCGTCCGAATCGGCATTATCGGGGTCGATAAAGACCGTCAGACGGTTCATCTGATACTGCTTGATGAGCACATCGTGGCCGAGCAACGAATCAAAGACCGAATCAAGCGCCAGGACAAGGGCCACCAGGCCCACGAGCAGGGCCAGGGTCGACAGCACCCATTCGCGGCGTGCACCGCTCATGCAGATGACGATGGCGCCCGAAACCAGCACGACCAGGCCCGAGCCCAGGTCACCCATGGCAACGACGGCCAAAAACGGAATGGACAGCATGCCGCAGAGCTTGACGTAGTCGCGAACGGTATCGATGCGACCGTTATACTGCGAGCCAAGCGTAGCAATAAAGAAGATGGTGATGAGCTTGGCAAGCTCAACCGGCTGGAACGTCAAGCCGATACCGGGAATCTTGATCCAGCCCGTCATGCCCAGACCGCCCGTATAGGACAGACCCGGAATCTTGGGCGAGAAGATCACGATCAGGTCGATGACGAGCAACGCCGTCGAGAAATTGGAAATACCGCGCAGGTCGGTACGCCAGACCAGCACCGCCAGCACCGCCCCGATGCCAATTCCCAGAAGATGGCGTGAAAACGATGCATCGGCCTTAAACTGCGAAGCCGACCAGATAATGATGGCACCGTAGGCGACGAGCGCCACAGTAGCCACGAGCACACCGATATGCACCTTTTGGCGAAACGTGCCGCGCGAGGCCGAAAGTTGCTTGTTGACGCGGTCCAGGCTGCTGCGAGAGCCGGTCTTGGTTGAACGGAACAGATCCGCCGGAGAAAAATCCATCGCAACCTCCTATCGAACCGAAGAATCGCCCGAGGCCGAAGAGGTATCGGGCTCGTCATAAATCACGCCGAGCACGTCGCGCACGACATGCATCGCGGTATCTGAGCCACCGCCGCCCTGCTCCAGGACGGTAGCGATGACATACTTGGGATCATCGGCCGGTGCATAGGCGCAGAACCACGCGTATTCGTCCTCGCCACTTTTCTCGCCCGTGCCCGACTTGCCGTATACCTGCGGCGTCAGGGTGCCAAAGTGCGCCGCCAGGGACGTCGATGCCGTGTAAATCACGTCGTGCATGCCGTTGCGAACAAGAGCCAAATCCGAATCGCTGTTGATCTTGGCCTCCAGGCGCTTCTTCTTGCCCTTGCCATTGTACTTATAGGCATCGCCGTCGCCATCGCGCGACACGGCAGACAAAAATACGTGAGGCACGTACTGTTTGCCGCCGTTGGCAAGACCCATATAGGCGCACGCCATCTGCAGGGGCGTCACCAGGATGTCGCCCTGGCCGATAGCAATGTTGGTCATATCGCCGGCATTCCACTTGCGGTCCTCGGCAGAGGCGTCGGTGAAGTACGACTCTTTCCACTCGGCATCGGGAATACGACCCGCGCCCTCACTCGGCAGATCGATACCGCAGGTCTTGCCTAGGCCCCAGCGACGAAAGACCTCCTGCAGGCCCTCGGGATGTTGCTCGTCATAAAAGAACGCCTTACCCATGTCGTAGAAGACGGGGTCGCACGAGTTGGCGATACCCGACTGCAGCGTCATGGTGCCGTGGCCAGACGTCAGCCAGCAGCGCTTGCCCCAAGCCTTGCCCAGACCCGTCCAATAACCCGTGCAGTTGGTTGTCTGCGTTGAAGTGTAGGTTCCAAACTCAAGACCGGCCAGTGCCGAGAGCGGCTTGATGGTCGAGGCCGACATGTACTGTCCGCTAATGGCGCGGTTGAGCAGCGGGTGCGAACCCTTGTCATCATTGAGCTCGGTCCACACGTCATTTGAGACGCCGCCGATAAAGACGGACGGATCGAACTTGGGCTGGCTCGCCATGCCCAGGATCTCGCCATTGTTGGGATCGAGACACACCACAGCGCCGTTGCCGGCATTGCTGTAGCCAGTGGTCTTGGCAAGCTCGATAGCGCTCGCCAGCGCCGTCTCACAGGCCTGTTGGATCTTAAGGTCGAGCGTGAGCTTAATGTCGGAGCCGGCCTTCGCGGGCACGGCGCCGGCCTGACCGGTCACATTGCCCGAGGCATCGACCTTGACGGTCTGCTCGCCACGAATACCCTGCAGCAGGTTTTCGTAGTAGCTCTCAACGCCCGCCTGGCCCACGATATCGCCCGACTGGTACGTAATCTTGCCAGCAGAAGCATCATCATCGCCAGAGGTTTTCTTATTCTGGGCCTCGAGCTGCTCGGAGGTAATGGTGCCGGTATAGCCCAAGATATGGCATGCCGTCTCGCCGTATGGATACTGGCGCTCGGTACGCTCGGCAATCTTGACGCCCGGGAACTCGCCGGCGTGTTCCTTGATATAGGCAACCGTGGAGCGACGGACGTCCGTCGCGATGGTATGCAGGCTCTGAGCGCCCTCTGTATTGTCCTGAATATTGCGAAGGACCGCCACATAAGGCATTCCAAGCACGTTGGCAAGATGGCGAACCAGAACCTCATCCTCGGCAAGGTCGCGGTAGGCCACGACAGCAAGTGAGGGACGGTTCTGGACAAGCGCCACGCCATTGCGGTCGAGGATGCGGCCGCGCACAGCGGGTGTGGTAACGGTGCGAGTCTGATTACTATTGGCCTGCTTCTCGTAATAGTCCGACGAGACCATCTGCATGCCCCACAGCTTGACGGCAAGTGCCGCAAACATCGCGCCCACACCCGTGGTGAGGATGGAAAAGCGGCCCTTAAAGGCGGTCGCCGCGGTATTGCCCTCGCCCTCGGTGGCGCGCGGGGCCGTTCCATGCTGTGTATCGTAGGTAAAACGGGAATCGCCTCGACGCATGATGACCAGCGCGACCACGATGGCCACAACCAGCACGATACCGGCGATAATAACCGTCATCTGGGAAGACATCTACGGGCCTCCCCTATTTGAGCTTGCGGGTCTTGGGCTTAAAGCGCATACCCGTCTGGCGTCCGCCACGTGCGGAGAATCCATAGCCGGACTGCGGCACGACGCCGGACATCAAAAACGGAATGGCAACCAGACCCGTCAGGATCGAGGACGGCAGCGCATGGCCGAAGATCGCCACGACAAAGCTCGTCTCCAAACCCATAAACAGCAAGATGATGCTGTAGATCACATTAATGACGAGCGCAAAGGCGCCCACGGTGACGCCGCGCGCACTCGGGGTACCGCCCGTCTGACCGACGGCGCTGTGCACCAGGGCAAAAGAACCCACGGTCAGCAGGAGCGACATAACGCCCACCGGCACGGCAGCGGACAGGTCATAAAACAAGCCGCTGCAAAAACCGCACACGACGGCACGGGTCGGGTCGCCCGAGAACACGCTTAGGCACACCAGGATAATCATGAAGTTGACGCGACCTCCCGCAATGGAGATCTGCGGTGCCAGGCCTGCCTGCAGCAGCACACACACAATGGCGGCGATTACAAACGTGCGGGAGCTCATCCCCTGCTCGTGTAGATCCATGGACATGCCCCCTATTCGCTCGAGCCAGAATCGGTCGTCTCGGACGTGTCGGAACTGTCATCCGAGCTCTCGTCCTTCGTCTTGGTCGCAGCATCGCGCGACGTTCCCTGCGGCGTGCTGTTGGCCGTGCTCACGTCCTCATCCGAGGCCGACTGTTCGTCGGTCAGCGAGGTGATGACCAGCACTTCCTCGTTGTTCTCGGCCGTGGTCTGAGCGCGCACCACAATGGTGTAGTACACGTCGTTTGCCGATTTCTCAACCGACGAGACGGTGCCAAGCGGAAGGCCCTTGGGGAACACGCCACCGATGCCAGAGGTCACGATGATATCGCCAACCTTAACATCGGAGTCGACGCTCACGTACTCAAGACGCAGCGTGCCGTCAGCCTGACCCTGCAGCATACCCTGGGCGCGCGTGTCCTGCACCATGGCGGACACGCCCGAGTTCTCGTCGCCAATCAGGCGCACGGTAGAGGTCTTGGCCGATACCTCGATAATCTGGCCGATAACACCGGCAGAACTCGTCACGGGCATGTTGATGGTAAGGCCGTCGGCAGAGCCCTTGTCGATGGTAACGGTCGAGGTCCAGGCATCGCCGGAGGCACCAACGATACGAGCTGCGGTCGATTTGAGGTTGTAGGTCGATTGCAGCCCGACCAGGCCCTCCAGGCGCTCGGCAGTCTTTTGAGCCTCAGAAAGCTCGGCGACCTTAGAGGTCAGCTCCTCATTTTGCTTCTTGAGCTCGTCGAGCGTGTCCTGCGACGCCGTTAGGTTAGAGAACACGTTGCCAATCGCATTGAAGGGAGCCGCCACAGCCGAGCCCACAAAGCGCACCGGAGAGGTAATCGTCGTTACGCCCGAACGCACGGCATGAATCGGCCCTGCCTCGCCCTCGCGGATGTAAAACGTGAGCAGCAACACCGAAATCAGGCTGAAAACAATCAACGGGCGCATACCCGTTGATTGTCGCTTGGTATTCAGATTTGTGGAGAAACCCGAAGATCGTGCCAAATGGAATCCACCTTTTGGAAATTAAGCATTGGTCTGGACGAAGCCGCCATCAAACGCATTGGCCTCGAGCACGCGGGCACAGCCGTTAACGACGTTATCGAGCGCCGTGGGGCTGACGTTGACCGAAACACCGGTCTCATCGCGCAGGCGCACGTCGAGACCGCGCAACAGCGCGCCGCCACCAGTCAGCAAAATGCCGTAGTACATAAGGTCCGAGGCAAGATCGGGAGGCGTAGCGTCGAGTGCGTCCTTGACGGCCTTGGCCATCTCGTCGAGCGGCTTGTTGAGCGCGCGACGAATCTCCTCGCTCTCGATGCGCACGGTCTTGGGCAGACCGGTGATCACGTCGCGGCCGTTGACCTCGACGTCGAGCTCGTCCTTGAGCGGCACGGCGGAACCGACCTTGATCTTGATGTCCTCTGCCGTACGCTCGCCGATGGCAAGGTTGTAGGCATCGCGAACGTGCGTGAGGATGGCCTGATCGAACTCGTCGCCGGCAATACGGATGGACTGCGAGACGACGATGCCGCCCATAGCGATAACGGCAACCTCGGTGGTACCGCCACCGATGTCGATGACCATGGAGCCGGTGGGCTCCTCGACAGGCAGGTCGGCGCCGATAGCAGCAGCCATGGGCTCCTCGATCAGGTAGGCCTGGCGAGCGCCGGCCTGGATCGTAGCCTCAAAGACGGCACGCTTCTCGACCGACGTGACGCCGGAGGGAACGCAAACGACAACGCGCGGACGCGGGGTCCACGGATAGCGCTTCTCGGAAGCCTTGTCGATAAAGTAGCGAAGCATGGCCTCGGTAACATCGAAGTCGGCGATGACGCCGTCCTTCAGGGGACGAACGGCCACGATGTTGCCGGGCGTACGGCCGAGCATGCGCTTTGCCTCGATACCGACCGCCAGGATGCGCTCGTCGTTCTTGTCGATGGCGACAACAGAGGGCTCGCGAATGACAATGCCCTTGCCGCGCACGGAGACAAGCGTATTTGCGGTGCCGAGGTCGATGGCAAGATCGCCCGCATAGCTACCGAAGAACATATCCATCAAAGAAAACAACGCAACTCCTGATGTGTTGGATGATTGCTGGAAAACTACTAGCTCATGATACTAGCGCAAGCCCGGCACCTCACTTGCGGTGAAGCGCCGGGCAAAGCTAAATCCCATAAGGTCACTACTGGTTGTCAGCAGCCGAGAAATCCATATCGAGCGAGGAAACGGCCCAGCCGATATGATTGTCGGAGCGCACGAATTTGACGGTGTACTCCTGCTCGCCGCCCTTGGACAGCGATGCCTTCACCTTGGCAGTCGTCTCGGTCATGGACTGATCCATGCCCTCGACGGACACGGTGGCGCCCTGCGGAATCGAGGAGATGATCATCGACTTGGCGTCCTCAGACAGGCTCGAGGCCAGGCAAGACTCGGCCTTTGCGGTGTCACCGTCGCCGGCAGCCCGGAACAGATCGGTGATAACCGACTCCTGCGAGGGGAAGCCAAAGCCGCGCGTGTAGGCAAAGCCCAGACCGCCCGCAGCAATCAAAATGAGCAGAAGCAGCACGATGAAGACTTTGAGACCCGTGTGGCGATGGCGACGACGGACCTTGGCCTGCTTACGATCCTGACGGTCCTGCTGGACCATCTCGGACTCTGACAGTGTAAAGAAGCCGGTGTCCGAGGGATCGGGCATAAACTGACCGGTCGCGCCCGTAGGATCGAGCGGATCGACGGCAGGAGCGTCCATCGCAGGCGCCGGAGCCGTGGCCATAGCCGTCTGGGCAGACAGCGCGGCAAGCGAATCGTGCACGCGGGCAAGCTCATCGGCCTGCTCGGAGGTAAGCTGGTAGATGCCATCGGCAGTAGCGGCGTTAAAGGCGTCGAGTGCGTCGGAGGGACGGCCGGCGGCAGAAAGCGCCTGACCCATGCCGGCGTTGAGCGCGCGCGTGTCGTCACGGGGACCGGCAAAGTCGATAGCCGTACGGTAGGTCTCCACGGCATCCGCCGGACGGCCGAGCTTAATGAAGCAACGACCGAGCTCGCCGAGTGCGGCGGCAGGAGCCGGATTGGCGCCGTCGATGGCAGCCTGACGGAAGGCAGTACCTGCGTTGGCATAATCGCCCGACTGGAACAGCGCATTGCCCAGGCCCAGATAGGCCTTGAACGGCGTGGCATAGGAAGCATCCTGCGTAGCAGCAGAGAACGCCTGGGCGGCCGTCGTGTAGTCGCCCACGGCGGCGAGCGCCTTGCCGCGGTTGGTGAGCAGCGCGCCGCGCTTGCCGTAGGTGCCGTCGTTGAGGGCGGCAGCATAAGCCTCGGCGGCCTCGGCATACATGCCCAGGTGCATCAAGGCGTTGCCACGAAGGTGATCGGCCTCGCCCATAATCTCATCGGGAGTCTTTGCCGCCCCAAGCATCTGGGCTGCAGCGGAAAAATCACCCGCGCGGTAAGCGGCGCGGCCCTGTTGGATCAGCTGGCTATTCAAGGAAGTCCCCTTTACTCGTGAACGATCTCGACATGGACGATCTCGTCGCCGGCACGCAGCTGCGAAATCACATCGAGACCCTCGACCGTGGTACCAAAGACGGTGTAACCGGAATCGAGGTTATGCTGGGCGCCCAGGCAGAAGTAGAACTGCGAACCCGCGGAATCGGGGTCCATGGAGCGTGCCATGGCAAGGGCACCATCGACATGGCTGTTGCGCGGATTGGTGGCAAACTCGCCCTTGATGCAGTAGCCGGGGCCACCGGTACCGGGCATGCCGTCGGGGCCCTCAAGACCAGCGGCGACGTCGGCGCCGGACATATCGCGGGTATTGGGGTCGCCGCCCTGGATGACAAAACCGGGCACATAGCGATGGAACTTAAGGCCATCATAGAAGCCCATCGTAGAAAGCTCGCAGAAGTTCGCGACATGAATGGGAGCGCCCTCGCCGTCAAACTTGACCTTGATGGTACCCTTCGACGTCTCGATAACGGCGCACTCGTCGCCGGCAAGCTGATACTCGGGCGTGTAGAGCTCTTTCTTAAAACCAAACATGTGGTTCCTTCCTCGTGCGTTTAAAGCATATTTGTACGAATTGTAGCAATAAGCATGCGCTTACATCAATTGCGCACGTAGGTTATGCCGACTATGGCGAACTAATTTTAGGAACGCTGCTGCGGCTTCCAGGAACCCACATTGGCGTCGTACTGGTTCAGTGCGCTGTTGCCGCCCTGCGCGATGGGCGCCAGGATATCGCTTTGGTGGGAACTCATCGACTCACCATCGGGAATGGCCAGCGAGATGTCCCAGCTCTGACAGATCACGTCGACACGCTCGTACATCCACTCGGCAAGCTGCTTTAAGTGGGCGATGTCGTCCGCATAGACCGTATCGTCCTGATACTTAAGGTTGTTAAGCTCATCTTGCGTCTTTTTGATCTGGTCGCGCAGGGCGTAGGCACTCTGCGACAGCTCCTGGCGGGTGGACAGCGGCGTTCGGAGATAGCCGTTGTTAAAGGAATCGATGACCTCGCCGATCTGGTCCTCATCACCGTAGGACACGATGGTCTGATACAGACCGTCGAGTCTGGTATAGAGCTGATCATCGGTGAGCACGGTTTCTTCCTGGACCACCTCGGCAGAATCGTCCTGCTTGGTATCGTCCTCAGTCGCCTCGCCCTTTTGGCGCGTGGGGAAGGTCGTCTGCGCAGCCTGGCCAAACTGGTCGTAGAAGGCAGGCATGACACCCATGGGATCGGCCGTCACGAACCAATAGGCACCGCCGCAAACGACGGCAAGGACCGCGATGACGATGAGCGGCTTGGGGATATGACGCTTGTGCTTGTGATAGGCGTCCTCGTCGGGATGCACCTTGCGCTTGGGTTTTTGAGCATCGTCATGCAGGGAAACGGGCGTGGGAATATCGACCTTGGGGATACCGAAATCCTTATCGAAAGCCGGCAGTACGCAGGTCTCGTTAGGATCGGCGGCGTCCGAAAGAACCGCGGCAGCCGAGGCGGGCGCATGAGGCACCTCGGTATCGATCTGCTCTTGCGTTAGGCGCGGAAAGCCCGCCGTGCGGCCCGCTGCCAGGTCGGATGCGGCCGCGTCCTCGGAGAGGATACCCGGAGCAGGGCGTCCGCATTTTGGGCACGTGCGATCATGCGGAGAAAGACGGGCACCGCAGCCCTCACAGAACACGAACTCGGTGTGCTCGGGACCATCGCCCGGACCCACATAGGCGTTGCAGTAGGGGCAGAACGAGGCGCCGTCCTCGATAGTCTTAAGGCAATGCGGGCAGATCACGGCATCCTCTTTTCGAAGCAATTCAAACAATCGAGGTTAGAGCATAACATCGCCACGGCCCCACAGGAACAAGGCACCAATTCAACATCGCCAGGGCGCGTAGCTACTTCTTCTTTTTTCTTGGCATCGAGACTTTGATGCCTTGGGCGGACTTGGTCACACGAGAGCGCTTAGCTCCGGTACTCTTCTTTTTCTTGGGCTGGGCCTGGGCCACGCCCTCGAGTGCGCGGGCCTCGGCCTCGCGAGCGGTGCGATCTTCGCGGCGCTGCGCCATGTCGGCGGCGACGCGCTTGGCAAAACGTTCGGCCGTCGAGCCCGTCGAGCTCACCTTGCCGCCACCGCGACCCAGGCGGACGCGCACACCGCGGCCAAAACCAGTTGCGGCATGACGACGACGCGGCTTGAGCGAATCCATCATCGTGGCGAGCTTAAAGAACACCGAGCAGGTAAAGACCACGATAACAGCCAAGATAACCATCTGGCCCATCGACAGGTTGGCAATAGACAGCAGCTCCGGGAATCCGATAACGCCCACCAGGATGCCGGCGACTACAAACACAAAGAGCACCACACGTAAGGGCGTGAGAGGCTGCGAGATGCGCCAGATTAGGCTGACGCTCGCCGCGCACGACGTAAGCAGGCACATCGTAGACAGCGTGAGCTGGCTAAAGCCAAACACGCGCGCCACAAAGATGTCGAGCGCCGCAGCCAAAATGACCGCAATCGACGCCGGCAGTGCACGCTTGAGTACGTTGCTCAAAAACGCACCCTTCACACGAGCATTGTTGGGCTCCAGGCCCAACACAAAGCCCGGCGCGCCGATGCAGAAGAAGTTAATGAGCGTCATCTGGATGGGCTCGAAGGGGTACGGCGGCAGCGCGATACACAGCGCCGCCAGGCCCATCGAGAACAGCGTCTTGGTCAGGAACAGTGAGGCCGAACGCTGCAGGTTGTTGATGGAGCGACGGCCCTCGGCCACCACGGCGGGCATCGAGGCAAAATCGTTGTCGACGAGTACGATTTCGGCCACATTACGCGCGGCATCGGAGCCGGCCGCCATGGCGACGGAGCAGTCGGCCTCCTTGAGCGCCAGCACGTCGTTGACGCCGTCGCCCGTCATGGCCACGGTGTGCTCGCGGCGCTTGAGCGCCTGCACGAGCTCGCGCTTCTGCTGCGGGGTCACACGACCAAAGACATGGTAGCGGTCCACTGCGGCATCGAGCTTGGCCGGCGTATCGAGCGTCGTGGCGTCCACATAAGCGTCCGCCCCCGGCACGCCCACCACGCGCGCGATCGACGACACCGTACGCGGGTCGTCGCCGCTGATCACGTTGAGGGTCACGCCCTGCTCGTTAAAGTAGCCGATGGTCTCGGCCGCCGAGGTACGAATCTCGTCGCGGATGGTCACAAATCCCACGGGCTCGGCCTCGCCCACCATATCCCCATCGGGCGTAAAGCCGTCCACGCGCGCCACCACGAGCACGCGGCAGGTATCGGCAAGCTCGGCGACACGGTTCTCGACCTGGGCAAACGCACGATCAGAGAGCACAAATTGCGCGGCGCCCATTACGTAGGAGCCCTGCGCAAAAGAAGCGCCGCTCCATTTTTTAGACGACGAGAATGGAATGACCGACAGCGGCTCGGACACCTCGACCGGGCGATCGGCGTAATAGTTGAGCAGCGCCTGGCAGGTCTCGTTGGCATCGGCCGAAGTCGCACGTGCCACGTTAGCCAGCGCAAAATCGAGCACTGTGGTATCGACGGGAACAGCCGCCTCGTCCGAGTCCACGCCAAAGCCAACACCCTCAACAGGCAGCGGATACGTGCCCTCGACCTCCATACGGCCCGACGTGATGGTGCCCGTCTTGTCCAGGCACAGCACGTCGACGCGAGCGAGTGTCTCGATGCAGTAGAGCTGCTGTGCCAGCACCTTGCGGCGGGCCAGGCGCACCGTGGCGATGGCGAGCACCGACGAAGTCAGCAGCACCAGGCCTTGCGGGATCATACCCAGCAGGGCGCCCACCGTGGACAGCAGCGCCGACGAAGGCACATGACCGGCCAACAGCTCGGAGAAGCACCACGAAAGCGCGCTATCGCCCGGGGTTCCCGCGGCATCCCACAGCTCGCTCACACTCGAGGCAAACAACGCCAAACCGAGCGGGATCATGATGATGCTCGCAAAGCGCACGATGGCGTTCAGCGCGTTCATGATCTCGGAATTAACCTTTTTGACGTACTTGGCCTCGTTATTAATTTTGGCCACGTAGTTGTCGGCGCCGACATGGATCACGCGGGCGCGCAGCAGGCCCGAGTCGATAAAGCTGCCGCTCATGAGCTCAGAGCCTGGCTGTTTCTTAATAAGGTCGCTCTCGCCCGTCAGCAGGCTCTCGTTCACGAGCGCCTCGCCCGACACCACCACGGCGTCGGCGGGAATCTGGTCGCCGCGCCCCAAGCGGATGATGTCGTCGAGCACGATCTGGTCCAGGTCGAGCTCCACCTCGGCGCCGTCGCGCACCGCGATGGCCTTCTTGGAGGTCAGCAGCGTGAGCTTATCGACCATCTTCTTGGAACGCATGGACTGAATGACGCCAATAGCGGTATTGAGGAACACCACGAACAGGAACGTCAGATTCTTAAACGAACCGGTCAAAATGACCAGGAACGCCAAGATCACGTTGATCAAATTGAACAACGTGCAGAGGTTCTCGATGATGAGCTCTTTGACCGACTTGGTCTTGAGCTCCATGTTGCGGTTGATCTTACCGGCGGCGATGCGCTCCTCAACCTCGGCGGTCGAGAGTCCGCGCTCGATATCCGTTGCTGCCATACCACGTCCCATCACGTCGCGTCGGTATAAGAAAAACCGCCCGGACCATGCGAGGTTCGGACGGTCTTACGTTCGATGGTGCCCCGTCTGCATAGATTCTAGAACCGAGATCTGCGCCGTTGGGACCGTCGTGCTGCTCAGGATACCACGGGCGGCGTAGCAACACCTTTTCTCGAGAAAAAAGCCCGCCCGGGATAACCCGAGCGGGCTGCGGCTAATGCCGGTTGATGCTCACGATGCAGAGCCCGATTGTCGCCACGGTGCCGCCGAAGAGCGAGCCGAGGACGAATGCCAGCGCGATCATGCTAGTACGGGTTGCCGTCGGTGACGCAGACCTGCAAACGGTCGAGCGGCTCGCCGAAGAAACCGGCGTAATCATCGCCGCCATAGGTGGAACCATCGTCGCACACGGTATCGAGCCACCCAGCGCGTACGGTGGTCTGCGAGCGATAATATGCCTGCTTGTATTCCTCGCCGCTCGGAGTCACATAGTACATGCGCACACCGTCGATGGTATGGCCGGCAATGCCCGCGCAGCCGTTGACGGTATCGTTGCGGTCGCCCTTGGCGACCCAGTCGAGCCAGCCGTCCTCGATAGTATGCACCTGATACTTGAGCGTGCCGCGGTCGACGCGTGCGCACAGCAGGTCGTGCTGTCGGCACGGATACCCTGCAAAGCCGTTGTCCCCGGCGCCGAAGTCCGTCACCTCGTCCAGCCAGCCGCCGCCCTTGAGGTGGAGGGAGTAGTGGACGGGGATGCGCTTGCCGGATGCCTTCGAGAAGCCGCCGGATGCCGCCTGGGCGGGCTTTGCCGCGGCAGGCTTGGCGGCGGCGGAGGGAGCGGGTGCCTTGCCGCCCTTCATCGCGTCGTACCACGCCTGGGCGCGCTGCATGTAATGGTCGCGCTGCGAGCCCGCAAGCTCGCCGGGGCAGGCTGTGGCGCTCCAATAGCGGTGCGGGAACACGTTCTTGCACCACTCGGGGCGACCGAGGTTGTAGTACAGGCACAGCGCTGCGACAAGGTGCGCGCCGCTTTCGATTGCCTTCTCGTGGACCGTCCACGGGTTGCTGCCGCTGTTAGCGTGCTCGATGGAGATGGTCGTGTCGTTGCCGCGCCCGGTGCCGATTCCGTCGCCGCAGGCGTAGGCGCGGTCGGTGTCGTTGACGTGCTGCACGATGTAGCCGTTGCGGTCGACCGAGTAGTGCGCCGAGCAGCCGTTGGCACCCCAGATGCCGTTGCACTGGCCGGCGTTGAGGTCGCCGGCCATGTGGTGGATGGTCACGCCCCTGATGCCGAACGGGCGGCCTGCGGAGAAGTTGCGCCCCAGAAGCTTGTACTCGTCCGGTTGGACGTTCGCGAAGTCTGCCATGTTAGTCCTCCTTGATGTCGCCGAGCGCCAGAAGGGCGTCCAGCCATTTGTCCGTGATGCCGACCGATTTGAAGGCCGCGTAGGCCACCTGCACGCCGCCTACCGCGGCGAAGATTGACGTCACCCACGCCGAGGGTTCGGTCGGGACGCCGCCCGACATGGCCGTGAGGGCGCCGCATCCCGCCGAGACGGCGATGGCCGTCCAGCGGGCGACATTGCCCGTCATCGCCTTCGTCTTGATGGCCTGCACGATGTACGGCACGACCAGCACCGTGCACACCGTGAGGCCCGCCTGAATCCCTGTCATTCGATTGCTCCTATCTGTCGGATTCCTTGCTGTAGATCAGGTCGACGCGGTCGCAGATGTGGTCGACCTTCTCCGCCATTCCCTGGCTGCGCGCTTGGCTGTGGGCCAGGTCGTTGTGCAGGACCTCGTTGGACGCCACGACCGACTCCATGAGAGTCTTCATGGCCTCCATGAGGCTGTTGCTTCGCTCCATCTGCGCGGCGATGCGGCCCTCCATCTCGGACCGCTCGCGGTCGCGCTGCGCCCTCTCGTCGACTTCGGCCTGCTTGCGCTCCTCGCGCTTCAAGTCGAGCTCGCCCTTCCGTTGGTTTTGGCGTTTGTACTCGTCCAAAAATTGGCGGCCGAAGTAAAACGATATGAGGCCGAGCAGGACGCCGCCGAGCCACCCTGGACCGTAAGGCGCAAATAGCTTGAGCACTTCCATCCTGAGCGCCCTCCTTCCGCCTATTCGGCCGTGTACTCCTCGCCGGTGATCTCCTTGTACTCGTCGGCGGTAATCCACTTGCACTCGACGGCCTTATGCACTCGCGCCTTGCTCCAGAGAGGTCGGTCGTAGTACTTCTTGACGAGCGCGAAGTGCTTGGAGTGCTCGTCGGTCTTCTTCGTCGGCATTACTGGTCACCTCCGACCGTCATGAGCAGGTAGTCGATGTTCGCCGCGTTCTGCTCGGTCTGCGTCGGCTTCGACGCCCGCTCGCGCATCTGGCCGAGCAGCGCCGGCACGTCGGGCGTCTCGCCTCTGTCGTAGGCGGCGAGCGCCGCGGTGTAGGCGAGCTTTCGCGCCTTCCGCTCAGCGTACTCGTCATCGTCGATAACGCCCGCGTCGTGCGCCGCGTCAGAGTCGCCGATCTGCGACAGCAGATCGCGCAGGGCGTTGACCTCGGCCATGGTGTCATCTTGAAGCTCGTTGGGGCGCGGCATGTCTTCCTCAGTGTCCATGCGGACTCCTCTCTTGTCGGAGAATGTGCCGCCATCGTATTGTCGCCGTGAGATTGCCGAGCCGCTTTGATGGGCGCAAAGAAAGAAGGCGCGCAGCAGCACGCCTTCGATGCATCTGTTATTTCGCAGCCGCTTCGCTTAGGCCGCTGCTTTGAGTTGCCGGTTCTCCGCTATTGCGAGGTCTTGCTTCCGCTTGAATCGTCCCTCGGGTTGGCCTGCATTGAGCACCCCCCCTGCGCGAGATTTCCGAACAGGCTGCTGTACAGCGCGTCCATGGCCCGCACGCTGCGGTGCGCGTCCAGCCGTTTCATGCCTCCGCGCCAGCTCTGGTAGCCCTGCTCCACCTGCTCGGGGGTCATGACGCCATCGGCGACCATGCGGGCCATCTTCTTGAGCTTGCGGCGCTCCCGCGTTATGGAGTCTCGGCACGGCTTCACGACTATGCGGCCCTTCTCCGTGTAGAAGATGCGCTTCTTCAGCCACGTGAACCCGCGCGTGAGCTTCACCACGCGCGTCTTGCGCGGGTTCAGCTCGATGCCCAGCTCGGCGCATTTGCCCTCTATCAGCAGCAGGCACACCTGCAGGTAGTCCTTGGACTCGTGTATCAGGTAGAAGTCGTCCATGTAGCGCCCGTAAGACTCGGGGCGCAGCATCTCGGTCACATAGTGGTCGATGCGGTTGGGGTGGGCCACGGCGCATATCTGGTTCGGCTCGCTGCCCAGCCCCAGGCCCACATCGCCCTGCGCGTCTATCAGGCGGTGCTCCAAGGCGACCACGCGCGGATCTAGCAGCGCGGAGGCCACCTGGTCTTTGACGGGTTGGTGCGCTATGCGCGCGAAGTAGTCGGAGAAGTCGCCGAGCAGTATGTAGCCCTCGCGGCCGTGCCGCCTCCAGTGGTCGGCCAGGTGGCGCTTGAGCAGCTTCAGGGCGTAGTCGGTGCCGCGCCCCTTTATGTTCGCGGAGTTCGCGGCTATGAGGGTGGGCACGATCGCGGGCACGAGCGCGTTCTGCGACAGCGACTTCTGCACCACGCGCTCGGGAAAGTGCACGGCGCTGATGTGGCGCAGCTTGCCGCGCTCCCACAGGTCGAAGCGGATGAAGCCCCGGCATATGTCGCGGCCCTCCAAAAGGTCGCGGCGGGACAGGACGGCGTTGCGCAGGTAGCTTCTCATGTACCGCTGCGTGGACGACTTCCACATGACGCCCCGCGCGGCCTGCTTGGAAGCCTTGCACAGGCTGTTGAGGTCGGCCACCGTCTCAAGCGTGCACGCCTTGACGCGCTCGGCCTTTGCCTTGGCCCGCTTCTCCTCGCGGCGCTTCCGGCGCGCCGCCCGCCTTTGCTCGGAGTTCACAGAAGGCACCCCGCACGGCTTGCAATGTGGCTCTGACAGCCGCTTGAGGTATGGCCATGAAACGCGGCGAAGCCACGGAGCGCCGCGCCATGCAAGCAGCGTCCGGCCACCCTCGCGGGGTGCGTATTTACGGGCGCATGCCCGACGGTCGCGCCTTCCTTCCTCTCCGCGCTCTGCTTTCGGCCCGTTGGCCTACTCGGTCTGGCAGTAAGGGAATCCGGGGCGGGGGCGAACCCAGGTGTTCGTCGCCGAATTGTAGTTGGCATTGCCGTTGTTGTTGACGTAGCACACGTTGGACGAGGAGCCACCCATGACGGAACGCAACCACCAATTGTACCGATAAACAAGGCGCGACCGCCGTCCATTATAGCGAACGCAGGCGCTCTAGCTCGGCCTCGGCCTCGGCTATGTGCTCCTCGGTGGACTTCTTGCCCGTCACGCGCACGTTCTTGCGTGCGCCCTTGAGCAGCTTGATCTCCTCCTCGACCATGGCCGCCAGCTCATCGAAGCGGTTGGCGTTCACGGGCAGGCCGATATCCATGAGGCACTGCATGTCCAGCATAAGCTGCTCGCAGTCCGCTATGGCCAGCGTCAGGTAGCGTTTCCTCTCAAGCGCGTTGAACGAGCTGTTGGGATAGAAGCAGTCGGCGCGGTTGACGTTGTACACGATGCTGCGAGCCGTCTCCACGGTCGGCACCGCGTTCAGCAGACGGTAGGCCTTCGGAACCACGGAGGAGGACGCCATCAGCTTGTTGACCTCCACGCGGATGGCGATCGCTTGAGTGAAGAACTTGTACTCGGACACCTCGCGGTTGCGCTGGTAGACGCCGCTCACGTGCACCTCCTGTGGAAACTGGCGAAAAAACGGCCCGCTTCGCGGGCGAGAGGCGACCGCGCAAGGCGGTCGCCTAAAAGCAGAGTATAGAGCACTCGGCTGGCTAGCCGACGAGGAAGCCGGGGCGGGGGCGAACCCAGGTGTTCGTCGCCGAATTGCAGTTGGCATCGCCGTCGTTGTCGACGCAGCACACGTAGGACGAGGAGCCACCCATGACGGAACGCAACCACCAAGTGTACCGAGTTCCGTTGATTCGGTGCGCGGTGTCCCTGAACAGATCCCACTGGCAGTCGAAGCCGACGCTGTAGCCCTTGGTGCCCCACACCGGGCAGCAGTACACCTCCATCTCGGACAGCGAGAACACCTTGCCGATATCCTGCCAGCTCCACGAGTTGGAGTCGTTGAGCGCGCCGCTGGCGCTGTACCGCTCCTCAAGCAGCACGCGCTGGGTAAGCAGGTACTTGGTCAGGCCCTCGGGCAGGCACGCCTCGAAGGCCGTCTCCCACGCCTTGAGGTTGCTGTTGGGGTAGGGGCATTTCTGGTCGGCGGTGCCCTGGTTGGTGTTGGTCGTGTTCCACATCAGGAAGCTGTCGTTGGCAACGCCGGTCACGGTCTTGGCCACGGCGATGGGCGCGGAGGCCACGAAGGCGATGTGGTGGCCCTTGCTGTTGTCGCCGCAGTAAAGGTACGGGTCGATGTGGGCAAGCAGGAACCGAACAGATTGCTGGGTGGTGACGGCGGACGCGCTCACGAGCGGCACGTCCAGGTAGTCGCCCACGCGCAGGCCCGCGAAGTTCGCGGCGGCGATGCGCTTGTGCAGCGCATCGTACACGCTGCCGCTGCCGATCTCTCCCGCCAGGATGGTGGCGATGTTCTGTCCGCCGTACTTGCCGATGAGGCTCTGGCGGTTGTACTCGGCGTTGTTGAGTGCCGTCTGCGCGTTGCTGCGCGCGGTATCGTCGATGACGTTGAGCGGCTGGCCGCCTACGACCAGCGTCTTTGCATTTGCCATTTATCCTCCTTAGGAAAGGGTTACCGTGCTGCCCGATACCGAGCACGTGCTTCCGAACGTCACCGTGTCCCCGGATACCGACGCCTTGCCGGCAGGGCAGTAGACTGTGCCGTCCATGTAGATGAACTTGTCTGTCGCGTCGGCGAGCATCGTCGCGAGCTGGCCGTTCTGGCGGCGCAGCTCGGCGATGTCGGACTCGCCGGCGGCGCCCTGCGCCGCCGCGTTCGCGATCTGCAATGCCGCGCTTGCCGCCGCATCGGCCCTCGACGTCGCACCGCTAGCGGCGGATGCCGCATCGTACGCGGATTGACCGAGCCTAGATAGCTCAGTGCTCCACTTCCTGTAGAGCTCGTCGAGCTCCTGGTCGTAGCTGACGGCAGGACCTGTTGTCCCGTCCACATTTCCCAGAATTACGAGCGCGAAGTCCTCGGTAGTCTCGGAGGCCCCGTTGGCGTTGTAGAACTCGAAGTAGGCCAGGCGGCACTTCTCCACCCCGTTGACGACCACCGGCGCCAGCGTGGCGCTCACCGATGCCGTGCCGACGGTGGCGGCGCAGCGAGCCCACGTTCCATCGGCGTGGAGCACGCACAGGCGCGCGGACTGGTAGGTCGGCGTATAGGCGGTGCCGTCCACGGTGAGCGACGCCGTTATCTTCTGGGTCTGCGTCTCACCCCTGCGCACGGTGACACGCTGCGGGACTGTGCCCGGGCGCTTGCGCATGTCGAGCGCTATCCCGTGGTTGATCATTCCTTGGCCTCCAACGCCTTGAGGACGGCGAGCGCGGCCTTGAAGGCCTCGACCGGGTCGACGGCCTTGGCCCCCTCCTCCGTCTCGTCCGCCATGGCCGGCTGCGGGTCGACGATGGCCGAGAGCGCGTCGAACACGGCGACCGTGGCGGCGGTGCGCTCATCGACGTACCCGGCGGTCGCCAGTGGGATGCCGTTGACCGTGGGGTCGGGCTTGCGGACGTCTGCGGCCTTGACGACCTCGCGCGTGCCGTCGTCGTACTGGGCGACGAACACGAGGCCGGCGTCCTCGGCGCTCTGGAGCACCTCCGGGTCGTACTCCGTCAGGCACTGTTCGTTGTTTCCGATGATGTCGTGGACGGCATAGCCCACGACGATCTTCTTGCTTGCTTCCATTCCTTCTTGTCCTTTCATCTCTTATCCGCTCCACCCGGACGGCATGGTCGACACGCCGATCAGCAGGCCGTTCCTGAACTCGAGCACCGACGATGTCTGGGACTGGTCGTTGAAATATTTCTTGCCGTTCTCCGTGTAAAGCGGGTGGTATGCCGCTCCGACCTTGGTCGTCAGGCCTGACCACGTCGTGACGCTCGTGTCGGCGCTGCCGCTCACGCTGAGCCTCGGGGTCGAGACTCGCACGACGCCCTGTCCCTGCAGCTGCAGTCCGTGGTAGATAATCGACGGATTGTCGATGTCATGTGACGTTGAGGAGCATTCGATGTATCCGTACTGCGTGCCGTCCTTGAACCCAGCCAGCTTCCCGCTCGAGTCGAGTTCCATGGCGTACCCGCTGCTGCGGTTTCCACCGGTGAAGCTTCCGGTCGCCGTGATGTTCTTCGCCGT
The DNA here is from genome assembly GCA_900551365.1 of uncultured Collinsella sp. GTDB lineage: Bacteria > Actinomycetota > Coriobacteriia > Coriobacteriales > Coriobacteriaceae > Collinsella. The sequence goes on along the minus strand of URVZ01000001.1, from coordinate 23,383 downwards.
CATGTAGTTGGTCGTCAGCACGCCTTCCTTGAGGTTCCACGAGTTGCGCCCCTTTGCGTCCGCGAGAGTCCCGGTTGCGATGTATGTCGCGTTGACGTAGACCCTGTTGTTGCTCATGTAGAGCCCCTGGTCTGCGCCGCCGTTCGTCAGGCGGTCGAAGATGGCCTTCTGGTCCATCTGCTCGTCGTAGGCGCTCAGGATGCCGTCGGCGTAGTCCGATGCGTTCTGCTGCTCGATGGCGTGGCGGGCTCTGGTGGCCGCCTCGGCGTAGTCCTTCACGGCGGTCGAGTAGGCTCCGAATGCGGCGTCGTACTCGTACATCGCCGCCTTGAGCTCCTCGGCGGTCTTGCACTGGAGCACCTTGTCGACCTTGTCGGCGTAGGAGCCGTACGTGCCGCCCTCGTCGGTCGTGCCGAAGGCCTTGGTGTAGCGGGGGCCGAGGACGGACGAGAGGAACTGGGCGCTGAGGGCCTTGTTCGACTTCAGCGCGTTGTACTGGCTCGTGAGCTCCTCGCGCTCCTTGTCCACGTCCTGCTTGGCCTTCTTGACCGCGGCCTTCTCCGCTTCGGTCACCACACCGTCCCTTGCGAGGTCCTGCACCGTCGTGTCAAGGCCGTTGAGCGAGTCCGTCAGGTCGTGCGCGCTCTGGTAGGCCTTGTTGTACGCGGCCTCCAGCACCGGCGCCGTGTGGGTCACGGAGCCATCGCCGTAGGTGACGCGCTCCATCGACCAGACGAAGTATCCGTTCGACCATTGCGGGAGGTCCTCGGACCACCCCAGCTCGGGGTTCTGCGCGTTAATCGGCGGCACGCTGTCCGATTGATTCTTGGCGTAGAGCTTCACGCGCGCCGCGATGGCGCTGCCGGCCATCTGGTTGCTGCCGTTGATGGCCTTGGCGAGGCACGGCGCGGTATATGTGGTCGAGCCGTCCGTCCATGTGACCTTGCTGCGCGTCCAGATGTACCTGCCCTTCGCCCACGCGGGCTGCGCCTCCGACCAGCTGCCGCCGGACTGCGCCGTGAAGCTCGTGGAGAGGTAGTACTGCTCGACGATGCCCTTCACGCCGGTGCCGGTGGAGCCCTTGTCGCCCTTGGCGCCATCGATGCCGCTGATGCACACGGGCTCGCTGTACTCGATGTCGCCGGACTGCATGGTGGTCTTGGTGCGCGTCCAGATGTACTTGCCCGACACCCATTGCGGCGCCGTGGTCTGCCATCCGCCCTGCGGCTCGGTGACGCGCGACGTTCCCTGGGCGTACTCGACGTCCACCGACGCTATCACGGCATCGGCGACGGCGATGTCCTTGCCGTCGAGCTTGGCGCCGGGGCCTAGATTGACCTCGCTCTCGTCGAGGTTCCAGTAGTTCTTGCCGCTCCTGTCTTGGATGGTTCCGGCCTTGATCAGGTCGCCCATGAGCGTGCCGACCGTGATGAGGTCGGCCGTGAAGCCCGCGCCGGTGCCGAAGGTGCGCCAGTCCCACGAGCCGTCGGCTTTGCAGCCGGAGGCGATGCGGAATCCCTGGGAGCACAGCTGCATGGCCATGCCGTCGCCGGTCGTCGAGCGGCCGTCCGCGTCGAGGGGCACGGAGCCGAAGATCAGACCGCGCTCGAAGCTCGTATGGACGTAGCTGTTGCCCGCGAGGTTGAACTGCGTATTCATGCTGTCCATGACCTGCTGGAGGTATGCGGGCGGCGTGGATGCCGCCACGTCCCAGTTGGACGAGCGCTTCGACAGGCTGGACACTTTCTGCTGCTGAGCCAGCAACATGTCCGTGATTGTCTCGGTCACGTTCCCGAGCGTCACGCGCATGGAGCCGCCAAGCTCGTCGGTCACGAGCTTGGTCACGCGGCCCTCGCAGCGCAGCGCCGGGGAGAAGCACGTGTCGACGATCTGGACGTCGTCGCCCACGGCGACGCCCTCCCACTCGCGCCCGAACTGCACGAGGTCGACGACGTCGGCCTCGTAGGTCATTCCCGGCTCCTTGCGGGAGTCGAGGTACGCGCGGGTCTCGGCGAGCAGGGTTGCCGCGTCCTCGCAATTTGAATTTTCATATTGTCCGAACACGTGCGCGCGCCCGCCCCTGCCGTCGGGTCGCCCGTACAGCCTGAGCGCGGTCGCGTCCTCCACGTAGTTCCTGCCGTTGTTGATGTCACCGAAGGTCAGCTTGCGGCCGTAGCCGCCCGTGTCGGTCTCGATACCCTTGCCGTAGCCGTAGCAGGCAGTGATCGCCCCGTAGTGCTCGGTGCGTGATACCGATGTCAGGTCCTTGGTGTAGGTGAACCGGCGGTGGCCGCCCTTCGCGCCTCGGTGCGAGCGGATGCCCACCCTGCGAGATGTCACCCTGCCGCCGGATACGGTGATTTCAGTCTCAAGCTCACCGCCGCATTTCAAGATTGACTGGAGCGCCTCGCGCGCCGAGGTGTGGTAGAAGGTCAGGCCCTTGTCGACGGTGCCGGTCTGGTCGACCGTTCCGGCGGTCCAGCGGGTCGGCCCAAGGCAGACATTCAGCGCCTGCAAGAAGCCGTAGCCGTAGGGGCGCTTGTCCTCGATATAGTCGCCGTACGTCTCGCAGATTGAGTTGATCGCCGTGTCCGTGTAGACCGTATCGCCTCCGGCGTGGAGGCCCTTGGGGTCTTGGCAGACGTGCTCGTGGACCTTGCCGAGGCGGTCGACCCACACGAGGCGGTAGCCCTGCTTGAGCGCGAAGGTCGTGACGATGTCCACGCTGTCCTCGCCGTTGAGCTCGTCGGTATGGGTGAGGGAGAGCAGCTCCTCGGGGCCGATTGTCGATACGTAGGCGTCCTGCCACGTGTATACGTCAATTCGCACCTAGAGCCACCTCTCCTCCCATTCGAGCGTCGCGGTGCCGCCGCTCGTCTTGATCTGCTGCACGCCGTCAAGCGAGAAGAAGTCGCTCGCGACGGTCACGGGCCAGTCCGCGCCGTTGACTGTGCAGCGCTCGGCGCGCATGTCCAGCACGACGGTCTGTGCGCCCGTGAACGACGCCTCGACGCGGACGAACTGCCCGGTCGATACGTTGGTGATTGTCCAGCTCGAGCCTGCCGGGGGCTTGCACGTGACCGTAGGGTAGGCCCTGTAGTTGCCCCCGGCGGCGACGGCGCGCTGGGATGCCGACACCTGCTCGGAGCGCCGCTGCCCGTAGGCGGCGGGGTCTGCACAGTAGAACCCGAGCGTGAGATTCGGCATGTGCGCGTTGCGCCCCTGCTCCGCCCCTCCCCTGTAGCGCGCGAGCATGTAGCGCTCGGGAGCGTCGTCGAGCACGAGGGCCTTCTCGCCGCCGGACAGCGCCGAGGCGAGCACGGCCCTTGCCTCGGCGACCTCGTCGAGGGAGCCGCCGACGATGTTGCAGTCGACCGCTATCTCGACGGGCTCGAGGCCCGTGGCGCGAACGTGTGTGCCGTCCATGCCGGGGACCTCGGTCTCATCGAGCCGCACCTTGGGGACAATCGGTCTCGTGACCTTGGTCACCAGCAGGTACGGCGTTAGGTCGATTCCGCCGAATATCATGCGAACCCCCTTGCGGCGAGCGTGTGCCTGCCGCGCATCGCGATGGCGGAGGAGACGCGCTCCGAGTCGATGTACAGGTTTCCGTCCTTGTCCCTGATCTGCTCGAGGACGGACAGGATGCCGGCGAGGGCGTCGTCGGAATCCCCCTCGGGACGCGCCGGAGTGTAGACAGCGGACGGCGCGACGGTCAGGCCCGTCGAGAGCATCCCCTGCGCGGTGTCCATGGCGCCGCTGATGGCGGAGACCACGGTGCCGGTGCCGGAGCCGATGCCCTGCGCCCAGCCCTGCATGAGGGCCTTGCCCGAGAAGGTCGTGTAGCCGTGCCCGGAGAAGGGGCCGACCTTTGCCGGCGAGAACGGGAAGAAGGAGCGGATTCTGGAGACTGCACCGGAGACCGCCGAGGTCACCGAGCCGATAGCGGACATGATGCCGTCCTTCAGGCCGTTGAGTATCGACTTGCCGGAGTTGAAGAGCCAGTTGCGCGCGCCCGAGAAGAATCCGGTGATCTTGCCCTTGATGCTCGTGACGGTCCTGTAGACGGAGTTGATTCCGTTGGACGCCGCGCTCTTGATGCCCTCCCAGATGGACGAGCAGGCGCTCTTGATGCTCCCCCACATGCTCGACCACGTGGAGCTGATGCTGTTGAGCACGGAGCTGATCACGCCGCTGACCTGATTTATCGCAGAGTTGACGGCAAACTTGATGCGTCCCCAGACCACCTCGGCGAAGTCGCGGACGGTGTCCCACACGCTTGACCAAATCGAGCTGATTCCATCGAGCGTGGACGTTATCACGGACTCGACGATTCCTATGGCCGCTCGCACGGCGAACTCTATCTGCGACCAGACGAGCTCGGCTACCGACTTGATGGTGTTCCAGACCGTATCCCAGTCTCCGCTTATCGCGGCGGTGACCGTGGAGACGACTGTCTGCACCACGGCCATCGCGACCTGGACGGCAGTGGAGATTGCATCCATCACGCCGGTCAGGACAGCGGAGATCACCGGCCAGACTGCGTTCCAGACGGCGGAGATGATGCCCATCGCCACCTGAATCGCGCCCTGGATGAGCGGCATCGCAGCCAGCACCGCCGACAGCACGGACTGCACGGCGGGCATGGCGATGGCGACGAGCTGCGAGACGGTCGTCATCACGTCAGCGATGACGGTGACCAGGAAGCCGATGACCGGCGACAGCGCCTGCACGATGCCGAGCACCACCTGTATGCCGGTTGAGAGCACCGGCAGCACGGCCTGCGCGATGTTGAGCAGCGCCGTGCCGATTGGCGCGATGAGCGGCGCGATGAACCCGATTGCCGCCTTGGTGCCGTTACCGACGGACGTGGCCACGCCAAGGATGGCCTGAAGCGCCGAGCAGATCTGCGAGGAGTCCACCTTCGGCAGCTTGATCCCGATGCCGGCGAGCGCCCCGACGGCGATGTTCCACGCCGTGGCGAGCGCCTCGGACACGATGGGTGTGAGCACCGACGCGATGCCGGAGAGCGCCGCGGGGAGCGCATTGATGATGCCCTGCCCGATCTGGGCGACGCGCGGCGCGATGTTCTTGGCGACCGCGCCGACGGACGTGAGCAGCTGCTCGGTGAGCTGCGAGAAGTCCACGTCGTCTCGGCCAAGGCCGGTGAGGAAGTTCTCCCATGATGCCTTGGCCATGCCGATGGAGCCGGAGATGGTCGTCGCGGCCTCCTTGGAGGTCGTGCCGGTGATGCCCATCTCGGACTGCACGGTGTGGATGGCCTCGACCACGTCGGCGTAGCTGTCGATGGTGAGGTCGGCGGTCTTGCCCTGCGCCGCGCGCAGCTTGTTGGCGTCCGCGATGAGTCGCTCCATCTCGGACTTCGTGCCGCCGTAGCCCAGCTTCAGGTTGTCCAGCATCGTGTAGTTTTGCTTGGCAAAACCTTGGTAGGCGTTCTGGACGTCGGCCATGTCCGAGCCCATCTTGTTGACGTTGTCCGCCATGTCGCCCATCGCTGTGTTGGCGGACTCGGCGGCCTTCGCCACGTCGCCGCCGCACGAGCTCACGAGCGATGCGGCGAAGCTGGTCGCCTGGGTCATGTATTGGTTTGCGCTCATGCCGCACGTCTTGTACGCATCCGCGGCGTATCCCTGCAGTTTGCCGGACGCGGAGCCGAAGAGCGTATCGACGCCGCCGACCAGCTGCTCGTAGTCGGCGTATGCGGATACCGCAGCGCCGCCGATTGCGGTCACCGCCGTGGTGAGCGCGCCCATGCCAGCCGCGGCGACGGTGCCCACGCCCCTTGCGACGGTGCCGAGCCCGTTCAGCAGCCCGCCCGAGCGCTTGACCCCGCCGTCCACGCCGGAGGTCATCGAGTCGCCGAATGACTTTCCGGCCTTGGAGCCCGTGTCGCCGAACTCCGAGCAGATGCTGCCGACGAAGCCCTTCATGGACGGCATGAGCGTGATGCATGCCGAGCCTACGCTAGTCGCCATCCCGTCCTCCTAATCCTAGAATCTCGTCGATTTCCGCCCTGTTCGCGAGGGCGTTGCGCTGGTGCCTCTTGAGCTCCGCGAGCTGCCCGGGCGTCTTGAGCGGCTGCGGCTCCTGCGGCGGCCGGTGCTTCTTGTCGCTCAGTCCCCAAGCGAGGCTCCTGAGCTGGTGCTCGATGCGCCAGAGCATGTACGTCTCCTCGCTCCATTTGAGCTCCGGGTACATGCGGCGCGCGCACCTCGACTCCTTCGGCAGCTGCTCCCACAGGAGGGCGGCGCGCCGGAGGTCGTCCGGTCCGCCCTCGAGCGGGAGGTCGATGCCGTAGTACTGGCGGAAGTCCGCTACGACTTCTGCGCGGTGCCCTTCGAGCTCGAGGACGAATCCTGGGAGTTTTTTGCCTTCGCCGCCTCGAATGCGGCCTGCATGAGCACGCCGATGAACTCGACGGAGCCGCCCAGGCGCTCCATGTACTCCTCGTCATGTCCGGCAAACACGCGCTCGAAGGCCTCGAACATCCCGGCGGGCTCGGTCTCGCTCTTGGCGAACTGCTTGTTCGTCTTGTAGCTGAGCAGCTCGTCGAGGTCGGCGGTGAACTCGCCGTCGATGCCAGGGATGGTGAATGTGAGCTCGGTCATTACTTGCCCTCCGCGGTCTCAGCGGCCTTGGCGGTCGCGGTCTCGGTGGACTGGATGTAGTCGTAGCAGGTGTTGCCGGCATCGTCGGTGAGGTACTTGACCGTGAGGGCGCGCGCGGCGAGCTCGCCCACGGCGAGGGTGAGGTCGTCCAGCTCGGAGGACTGGGCGAGCGGCACGACCTTGCGCCAGCGGCGGCCGTCCTTGAGCACGAGCTCTAGCACGGCGGGCCACGTCTCGGTGGAGTCGCCGTTGTGCTTGACGGTGATCATGCCGGCCTCGTCCTTGACGTTGCCGGAGCCGTACATGACCTTGAGGGTCGCGGCCTTGATCTCGGCGAGCGTGAGCTGCGCGCTCTCGACGCGAGAGGTCTGCGGCGACGCCATGAGGTCGCCGTTCATGTCCTTGATGTCCTCGGAGTCGGTGTCGAGCGTCTCGACGTAGCCGTCCTCGCTGATGTAGCCGAGGCACTTCCACGCCTCGGGCAGCGCGGTCGTGTAGTCGGTCGGCAGCGTCGTTCCGACGGGAGCGGTGAAGATGTAGCCGCCCTTGACTCCCTTGGCGCTGGAGACGTTGGCGACGTTGTTTTTGTTGCTTTCTGCCATGATTGCTCCTTATTCGCAGATGGTCAGGTTGATGTTCGTCTGGTATCTGGGAGTCCCCGTGTCGGGGTCGTCCCATCGGTAGGTGCCGTCGGGCACGGCGGAGAACACGTTCGGCTCGTCCTCGATGGCGGAGCACGCCCGCTCGACGGCCTCGGCGATCTCGCGTGCGCGCCTGCGGGTCTTCGCCCACGACGTGGCGAGCACGCGCGGCGACTGGATGAACCGCGTCGCGCTCGTGGCTGCGAGGGTGACCTGGACGAACTCATCGGGTCTCTCGCGCGGAACGTCCGGCACGCACTTGATGCCGGTCGCGTGCATAAGGCGCTGGGCCACTACCCTCTCGATGTCCATCAATCACCCCCGAAGACGGATTGCAGGCGGTTGTGCTTGCGCTCGCTCACGTTGGCGTGCTTGCTATCCGTGTAGACGACGCGGCCCCTCGCAAGCGAACCGCCTGCGACCGCGGTGCTGTAGCCGTTCTCGCCGTACTTCGGCGTGAACGTGGAGTTGCATGCGGCCGCGGCGGCGTTGGCCTTCTCGGTGAGCATGGTCTGCACGCCCCCGCCGTTCATGACCTCGGCGTATCCGCCGCGGTTCCAGCCCTTCCACTTGATCTTGACCTCGCACTTCGCCTTAGCCATCGGTTCGGGTCACCTCGCAGGTGAGGTCCCAGGGGCCGGGCGTGTTGGCCGCGGTGTATCGCTTGGGGTCGCCGACCACCTTGTAGTCGGTGCCGCGCACCGTGACCGTCGCGTCCTTGAGGTCAACGTCCGCGCCCTTCGGGAAGCAGAGCGTGTAGGCGACCGTCACGCCATTGGGGCGCGTCGAGTCGAGGTCGGCGGTCGCGCCGGGGCAGACCACGACGTTTTCGACCGCCGTCTCGGTCACCGTCTCGCCGGTGGGCTCGCCAAGCTCGTCGAACGACTGGGCCGCACTGCGCACGGTCACGGTCTCGCCGGAGATGAGGCACGTCATTCGGCCACCCCTCCCCTCTCCAGAGGCGTGAGCGCCCCGAGCGCCTGACCGGTGAGGCCGAGACGCCTGAGGTCGCTCTTCCCGAGGTACATCTCGCCGAGCGCCGAGCCGTAGGTCACCGATGCCGTGTATCCGCCCGCCCCCTGGCTGTACTGGGTGGCCCCCGCCATGGCGGCGGGGGCGGAGAGCACGCGGTTGACGAGCAGGCAGCACACGGCGGGCGCGGCGCGGTCGAACGCCGGGCACGCCCCCTCGGTGTACTCGCCGATTCGGTCCTCGAATGCCGCGAGCATCAGGTCCGATGCGTCCTGCAGCAGCACCCCGGTGCGGGCCTCGTCCGCGGGCTCGCCGTAGCGGGCCTTGTAGTCGTCCACGCTGGCGAGCGCGGCCATGGCTACTCGGCCTCCATGATCCCGGCGTCGACGAGGGCCTGCACGACCTTCGCGACGGTCGGGCTGGCGCCGGGGTTGGCGACCTTCTTGGGCACGACGAGCGGCTTGCCGTCGGGCGAGACGAGCGCCACGTGCTGCGGGAGGATGCTGGACGCCTTGCCCGCGTCCTCCACGATGAATTTCTGGACTAGCTGAGCCATCTCGGTACCCCCTAGGCGCTCTTGAGGACGGCGAAGGCCTTCGGGTCGAGTACCGCGTATGCCAGGACGGCCTCGGTGCGGTAGGCGATCTGGTTGTAGCCCTTCAGGTCCTGACCGGTGTTGTCGGGGTCGCCGTACTCGATGACCTCGGCGGTGATGTCGCGGACCATGCCCCACTTGATGGCGGAGAAGTCGCCCATGATCGCGGAGACCTTGGTCGGGGTCTTGGCGAGACGGCCGTTCACGGTGCCGGACACGGAGGCGGGGATGCCGTCGAGGTTGCCCACGTTGAGGGACAGCGGCACCTCGGGGTACAGGCGCTGCCCGGTGGCGGGCACGCGCAGCTTACGCAGCTCGGAGGCGAACTGGCGGCTCATGGCGATGCCGTTGATGCCGTAGTCGAGCAGGGCGTCGGAGAGGGAGTCAATGTCGTCGACCGGGGAGTCGGTCTTGGCGACGCTGTGGACGTCCTTGTCAGCGGTCAGGGCGGTGTAGCCCGTGAGGCCGAGGCCGGTCTTGGGGTTGATGGCGTGGTAGACGATGTAGTCGAGCGCGCGGCCCGCGGCGGCGGTCTGGTCTGCGATGATGTTGGAGATGATCTCCAGCTGGTTGTCCTCGTCGGCCCACTTCAGCTCGTCGGAGACGCGCGTGGTCGTAACGATCTTGGCGCGCTTTGCGACCACGGGGTCGGTGGAGATCTCGGAGCCGGACTTCTTGCCGCCCTCGGCGACGACCTCGGCCTCTGCGGTCGGGTTGAACACGAGATAGGTCGTGTCGGCGAACTTCTGCGGCGTGCTGGGGCTCAGCGTGGCGATGGTGGAGGTGTCCTTCACCTTGCCGATGATGGTGGAGACCACGCTGGACGGCAGCTTGATTTTCTGGGTGTCGTTTGCAGCCATTTCTGTGCCTTTCTTCGGGTTTGGCTTACTTCAGGAGGCGCTTGGCGAAGTCTCGCAGCGCCTCGTCCCCGCCCTTGCCGCCCTTGTCGAAGCTGCCGGGCTTCTCCACTCGCGGCGCGGGCTTTGTCTTGAATGCGGCGAGCATCTTGTCGCACCATGCGGCCATGCTCTCCTCGTCCTCGCCGACGATGAGCTCGGCGGGGACTCCCTTCTCCTGCGCGACCTTGGCGGCGGTCTTGGCTCGCGCCTCGGCCTTCTCCTTGGCGTCGAGTCGCTTCTCGAGCTCCGCGACCTTCTCGTCGGCGGTCTTCTTCGCCTGGTTGGCCTCGTCGAGTGCGCTTGCCGCGCTCTTGTTGGCCTTGGCCTGCTTCTCCCACTTGCGGGAGTGCGCCTTCTCGGCCTCGTAGAGCGCCTTGTAGTCGGCCTCCTCGCCCCCGGTCGGCTCCGTACCGCCCGTGGGCTCCGTGTTGGTCTCTGCTGCCATGTCGCGTCCTTTCCCGGACCGTGCGGCCCGTCGGGCCAGCCGTGCGGCCGAGCCCCTTAGATGTGCGTTTCGGGCCGTGCGGCCCTGTCGCGCGGCAGTGTCCTACGGGCGTGAGATTTGGCCTGTTTGGCGTTTTTCGGCATGAAAAAAGCCGCCCGTGGGCGGCCATGCGGTATGATGGGGTTAGGCGGAAGCTGTTTGACTCACCTATTGAGACATGCAGCTCCCGCCTATTTTTTTATCGTTTGGAGCGACCCGTCGTGCCCCAGCATCCGCACCTCAGAGATTCCGTACCTCTTCATGTACTTGCGTATCCACGCTTCGGCTTGGCTGTCGGTGACCGACTTGTTCTCGCTGACGTCGAAGACGGCGAACCGCACCCCGCTCTTGTTGGCCACGGACTTCATGTGCGACTTGAACGTGTTCTCCGATTTCGACGTGTACACGGTCTTGATTTCGATGCCCGTGGACAGGTCGGCGCGGCTTACGGTCGTTTTTCCCTGCGCGTTCTCGCTCTTCAGGTGCACCTCGTCTTCCCAGAACTCGGTCTTGTAGCCCAGTGCCGCCAGCTTCTCTGCGGTTCTCCTCTCTCCGGGGTCTACCCTCCACCTCTTTACCTTGTCGCGCCTCACCGCATCGTCCGTGAACGTTATGCCCTTATGCTCGCCGCCCGCGTACCAGGACGGGTCGCGTAGCTCTATCTCGGATGCGACGCGGTTGTTGAGGTAGGCGGTGTACGCCTTCCCCTCCTTGTTGCCGTGGCGCCTCACGAGCGCTTTGCGTTCGTCCTCCGGCATTGCGTACCAGTCGGAGGCGATGCCGTCGCGGCCTCCGAGCGCGGCCAGGCAGTCGTTATACCTCTCGTACATCCCGTCAGGGTCGTATCCCTTGACTGTGGTCACCCCGTCGAAGCCGGGAACGATTCGGCAGTCGCAGTGCGCGTGCGAGTGTTCGGCCGCCTCCTCAGTCTTGGCGTAGAAGCCGAACGACGCGAGCATGAGGCAGAACCCGCACGTCTCGCCACGGGGAACGCGGGCGTACCACGGCTTTGCCGGGTCTTTGCGCGCGTTGTGGGCGACGCACCTGTTGGCGGCGCGCCTGATCTCCTCGTCGACCCTCGTGACGCACCGCGAGACAAAGACCTCGGGGGCGCCCTCGACGACCTTGCCGATGAAATATCTAACCGCGCCGAGCGTGGCGTCCGGGTCTCGCATGGACTCGGCGACCGCCCGATACTTCCCGGGGAAGCCCTGCGACGCCCTGACCGCGTCGTAGTATTCTGCGGCCCTCGCGGCGGCGCACGTGTCGGCGTAGTACCCGAGCACCGTCTCGATCGTCTCGTAGGCCCTCTCGCGGAGAGAGGCGACATCGCCGCCACCTCCGCGCTCCCAGCTCGACAGCAGGGACTCGAGCGCCGGCCTCACCTTCGCCTGGGCGTCTGCCGACAGCGCGTTCACCTCATCGGTCAGCTCGTCCAGCAGGCTAGTCGGCACCGCCGCCATTCTCGCCCTCCTTCGGCTCGAACAGCGATGCGATAGCCGCGCCCGCCTGCGCCTTCTTGGCATCCGACTCGATGCGCTGGATCTGCTCGTCCGTGTAGTCGAGCATCTCGTAGGCCACCGTGGAGTTGGCGAGCTTCGGGAGCGCCTGCACCTGCTTGAGCAGCGCGTCGGACAGGCTCACCGTGGACGGGTACGCCGGGGACAGGAATCGCGGGTTGATCTCATGCCCCGCGTCGCGCTCGGTGGCGAAATCGGTGCCGTTCGCCACGGCGAGCGCCATGTAGGCCACGTTGCGCAGCGCCGTGCCGTTGTCGCGGTTGAGGTTCTTGGCGTCGATGACCAAGGGCTCCAGGGACGCGGCGATAGCGTCCGAGGAGGACGGGTTGTCGTTGGACACGCCGAAGAAGCTCACCGGTACGTTGGTCACGGCCGACATCTGGCAGGCGAGCTGGCGCAGGTACTCCGTGAGCGGTGCCATCTGGAGCTGCGCGGACTGCCAGACCGTTGGCTTGTCGCCGTCCGGGTCTTTCGTGATCTCGTTGACCGCGCCCATCGAGGCGTCGTACTTGTTGCCGTCGTTGAGCATCTTCTTGTAGGTGCCCAGTAGCCAAGTCTGCGGCAGGGTCGCGGCCTCGGCGGCGACCTCCATTCGGGCGCGCTGCCGGATGGCGTCGTCGGTGATGCTCATCACGGAGCGGCTTATGCGCGAGGTGCCGAAGGGGCGCTCGAGCGTCGCGCCGTGTGCCATCGGCTCCATGAGGCAGCGCCCCATCGAGTGCTCGCGGTACTCGGCTACCCACGAGCCGCCGTCGCGCGTGAGCACCACGAGGCTGTTGTCGGTGAGCAGGTGCACCACGGTCGGCACGCGCTCGGCGTCGCCGGGCATCTTCTTGGACTCAGCCACGACGATGCCCGCCCTGATGGCCTTGCGAGCGTCGTCCCACAGGGCCGCCGCCGCGGTGGCGGGGTATGCCGAGATGACCGGGTAGCCGCCGCCGTCCGTCACGGTCCAGAAGCCGCAGCAGTGCTTCAGCTCGCCGATGAGGTTCTTGCGGTAGAGGCGCTCCAGCTGGTTCGACTCGCAGATGGCGCGGAGGGCCTTACTCGTCTGCTCGTCCGCGCACGTGTAACCGTTGAAGATGGAGCGGTCCGCCAGGGCGTGCACGGCCTTGCGGGGCCAGTCGACGCGCGGGTTGATCTTCTTGGCGAGGCTCGCCGGCATGGCGATGCCGAGGTCCTTCACCGACACGTGCCCGAGGTAGTAGTCCTCGCGCTCGAGATTGCTGGCGCGGTGCTCGCGCCAGACGGTCATGAGCTCGCGGACGAGCGCCGCGTCGCCCGGCTCCAAGCCTGCGGCGGATGCTACCTGCCCCGCCAGTTCCATGTTCACTGCTGCCATCAGAAGCTGGCCTCCTGTTCCCTTCGCGGGTCTCGTTTCGTTGTTCTCGCCGCCCAGAGGGCGAGCGATGCGGACTCGATGGGGGCGGCGATGGAGTCGGGACCGTCCTCGAAGCCCCACCCGTCCCTGCCGATGTCGCGCTTGAGCGACTTGCGCGCCGAGTCGTCGAGCGCCGGCGACTCGATGTGCGAGAGCGTGCCCGAGTCGACCTCGTCCTTGAGCATCGACGCCGCAGCCTGCACGATTGCCGGGGTTCCCATCTCGAGTGCGCACTTGCTGAAGCCGCCGTCGAGCATCCGCCGCTTGAGCGCGTCCGCTCCGGACTTGCCGTCGATGCAGACGCACGCGATCTCGTCTCGGTTGCGCAGGAGCATGTCCGAGATCGCGACCGTTCCGCCCGAAGCGCCCATCACGTCGTACAGCTCGACGTAGGACGGTCCGTCCCTGTCGGCGAGCGCCCAGGACACCGCGGCGCGGGAGCCGTCCACGGAGAACTTCACGCCGAAGGCGAGCTTTCCGCCGGTGGGCGCCGAGTCGCGCCGGCACCCGTCCCACTTCTTGGAGGACAGGGCGTAGAGGAGCGAGCCTCCCGTCTTCGCCCACCATCCGAGGCGCTCGCGCGCGAACACGTCGGGCTGCATCTGCTCGGACTCGCCCTTGACGGCCTCGTAGTTGAGCACGGTGCCCATGGACGGGTTGAACTCGTACCATCTCGACTCGTCGTGGACGTCGCCTATCTCGTCCGCGCCCCACTCGATCCACGCCATCTCGGACTCGCCGTCGTGCACGTCGTCGTGGAGGTCGCGGAACACCGTGCCGACGTTGTCGGGGCCTGGCGGCGTTCCGAGGTAGATGGTCTGCGGGTTGTGCATCGCGCTCGCCGAGATTGCAGGCAGGGACGCCGCCTGCTGCGTGTCCGTGAGCTCCTGCGCCTCGTCGTAGATGAGCACGTCGTAGGTCTTGCCTCGCGCCAGCGAGTTGGTGCGGGTGGTGAAGCGAATGAGTCCGCCGTTCTTGAGGCTGATGGCCTGCTGCCCGTTCGTCTTGCGCACGGCGAGCAGGAGGTCGTGCAGCTCGGTCTCGTCCTCGTCCTCGAATGGCTGGGACAGCTCCTTGAACATCTGGTCGGAGGTGTCGCCGTGCTGGCAGGTGTACAGGATCTTCTCGCCGTTGAGCGCGCCGTAGAAGCACCTGGCGCGCACGACCCAGCTCTTTCCGTTCTGGCGCGGGATGGAGATGCCTAGCGTGCGCAGCAGGTACTTGTCGCGCGCGTCGCGGGCCAGCATCGCGTCGAGCAGGTGCGGCTGCCACGGCAGCGGGTCGCCGAAGTAGGCGGTCGCGAGCTCGCAGGCCATCCCGCCGTCGCCGCTGAGGTCCTCCGGGACGTTGGCCTCGTATGTCGGCGTCTGCCTGGGCTCCATCAGGCGCCCGCCGCCTTGGCCTTGCGCTCGCGGTCGGCGAACATGAGGCTCAGCACCCTAGCGCCGTCGCTCTGCGGACGCGCCTGCTGCACCTGGATGGGCACCGCCTTGCGCGACAGCCCGAGCAGCTCGTTGAGCGCGCGTATCTCGGCTGTCGCCTGCTTGAGCACGGACACGGCGGGGTGCGGGCGCTCCATGATGGCGTGCCGCCCGTTCTTCGCCTTGACGGGCTTGTAGCCGACGGGGTCGAGCACCTTCACGGACTTGCCCCTGCTCATCGCGTCCTCCGCGGCCTTCGCCACGGCGTGCCAGTAGCACAGCAGCGCGAGGTTCGGCGCGTCCTCGTCGGAGAAGCGCCCCGATGCGGTTACGCTCGCCCAGATATGCGATTGATAGTCGTCGGATGCGACCGATTCCGGCATCTCCGGCATCCCGGCCTCCTTTCTCGTGCCCGCATTGTGCGATGCGGGTGAGATTCGCGGCCTACCCCGCCCTGGGGTCATGGGGCGGGGGGAAATCGGCACTGGCAGCGATGGGTGTCCATGCACCCCCGGGGAGGGGCAATGCCCCCGCCATCGGCGGCTCAGCGCCCCAAAAAACAGTGAGGCGCAGCCGAGCAAACGACCGCGCCTCCAGTTTGGCTTTTCAGCCCCGCCTATTCAGTTGTCTCGAGCCTTCAGAACAGCCTCGTGCGCCTTATCTCGACGGGCCTCGCGTCGCCCGGCATGTGCTTGCCCTTCCTCTGGTTGCAGATGCGGTGCGCCGCGTCGAGGTTCGCGTAGTCCAGCACCGCGCCGCCCCTCGCCCTCGGCACCACGTGGTCGGCCTCGAAGCTCCACGGCGTGCCGGGCGGCAGGCTGTAGTCTATGGGCTGGCCGCATATGTGGCACGGCCTGCCCTCGGCGCGGAGCCTCGCCTTGAGCTTGCGCTCGGCGTTGCCGTTGGAGCTCCAAGTCATGCCAGGCGCCTCCTCGCGAGGTAGTCCTTCTTCACCGACAGGGTCGGGGTCTCGTCGGTGCTTCCTATCTTGATGGTGATCGCGATGGGCGGCAGCACGAACCTCTCGTCGATGTCCCCCGCCACGTCGTCCGCCATGGACTCCAGCAGGGCCGCGGCGTCGCGGAGCTGTTGCGCAACCCTCTCGCCGGCGCTCATGCGACCAGCCCCACGACCAGCTGCATGCACCACAGCACGGCGGCGATGCACAGCAGCACGAGCGCCGTCACGATGAGGCATCCGATGAGCCTGCCGGCCAGCCTTACGATCTCTTCCATTACATTCCCTCCAATCTCACCCGCACGCCATGCGCACGAGAACGGTCAGAACCACGGCGAGCGCCCATGCGGACCTCGCCACCCACGCCAGCAGCGCCAAGAGCGCCGCCAGCGGCATCAGCCACAGAACATGTCGCACGCCGCCTCCTGCATGTCCTTATAGTGGTCGACGATCCAGTCGCGAGCCCAGCACGCGGCGTGCCACTCGGCGCCGGGGTCGTCCGTTCCGACGTTCGGGTCGTTCTCGAACGCCTCCTCGAACTCGAGCTCGCAGATGCCGTAGTCGCAGCATCCCTCGAGCAGGTGCGAGCATTCGCCGCAGGTCCTCGGCTCCTCCCTGTTCCACGGTGCGCCGGGGTCGCCCTCGAAGCACCCCGGCGGGAGATTCCAGCCGCTTTCCGGTTTATAGCTGGCGGCCAAGGCGGTTCACCTCCTCGCACCAGGACTCGCACGCGTACATCTCGACGTACCAGTGCGCGTTGTCCTCTATCTCCTCCATAATCTCCTCGAGCGGCCTGTCCGCGTCGAGCTCCTCGTCGGGAATGTCCACGACGTGGGTCTGCGTGATCTCGAATTTCATCTCTCCACCTTCTTCCTCACGATGTCGCGCGGGTCTTCGCCCATCGCCTCCGCCAGATTGAGCAGCAGGTTCATCTTCACTTCCCTGCTGTCGCGGATGGCGTGGCTCAGGCTACTGAGGTTCACACCGGCCTCACGCGCCAGCTGCTTGAGCGGGACGTGGTTGTCGACTCTCCAGTGGGCGATTTTCTCTGCGTCCAGCACGTACTCCGCACTCATGGCTTCACGACCGTCCTCCCGCACTGTGGGCAGAAGTTCCAGACGCCGCTCACTCGGTAGTGCTCCTCGTCCTCGACCTTGCATCCGCAGACCGAGCACAGGAAGCCGTTGTCGCACGAGCCGTATGCCATGTCGTCGTAGACGTTCCAACAGGACATGATTTCAGTCCTCTCGCCGCCGCGTGCATCGGTGAGCCTCTGTGCGAGGCGCTCAATGCGCTCGATTGCCTGGTCCGGCGTGTGCCCGTCCCACTCCGGCGCACGGTCGAGCTCTTCGCACGGGAACATGTCCCAGCATTTGTCGACGTCGTAGTGGTACGTCGCCTGCCCCTAGGGCGTCTCGATGCCGACGATGAACATTCCGTCGTACATGGCCCCGTCATGATGCCGCCTGGACTTCCACGAGGCTCCGGGGAAGCACGTCACGATAAACGAGAACAGGACGGCCCTGTGGCGGTAAAGCTCGTCGAACGTGTGGAAGCCGTCCGAGGTAGCGCCGGTGACGGGCTTCGGCTCGATGAGGTCGGCAATTGCTCGGTATGTCACCTGTGGGTTGGCGAAGTCAACTTCGCCGGTCACTGTCTCCTGTAGGCGCTGCCACCACTCGCCAAGCGAACCGCTGCTGTACGCCGCCTGCCTGCGTAGCTCTTCGGCCACCTCATAGCGCTCTTCGTCGCTAGCCATCGAGGACCACCGCCCCGCAGACCGGGCATGAGTACCAGTCGACTGGGAACGCCTCGGAGGTCACGACGAGCACACCGTCCGGCCTGCGCCGGGCACCAGCACGCGGCACCCGCACTCTGAGCACTTGAATGATTCCTTGGTGTAGTCGGCGACGTTGTGACATGTCGGACGGTCGATTAGGTCTGCAAGGGCCGCGTACGTCTCGTTCTCAACCTCGTGAATGAACTTGCCGTCCACCTCGACGCCGATTGAGTTTGCAATCACGTCGAGTGAATCAACGTGGCGGTATGCCCCGGTCGATGCTTCGCGCAACTCAGCCACCGCTCGCTTGCGCTCCTCGTCGTTAATCATCGTCTCCCCCTTCCGGGTCAATGAGATCAGCGAGCTTATCGAGGACAACATCGAAGTCATGGTAGTCCTCGAAGCCGACCACCACCTCGGCAAGCTCGTCGAAGAACTGCTCCTTGTACTGGATGGAGTGGCCGATGGTCAGGTGTCGCAGGTTCTCAGCCATCTCGCGTCGCTCTTCGCTAGTGAATGTCATCGAAACCAGCTCCAAACATACAGTCGTAGTCGCACTCCCAGGTCTCTCCGTCGCGGCTCATGGTCGCCCCGTACCTCGGAGTACCGCCGGTATCGTCGCCCCAGAAGTGGAAGTGCCATCCAAGGAAGTCGAACTCCTCGTCGTACTCGTCTGCGGCGTACCTCGTGTCGCCGTACTCCTCGTAACCGTCCCACCCGAACCTGCGGGAAAGGGCATCGAACGTGTATATGGTCGGCTTGTCCTCGCCGTCCTCCCACTCGTAGACCTCCGGCCAACCCTGCTTGTAGCACCCGACGCGGACATTGCCGTCGCCCATGACTCCATGGTGCGAGAACTCGAACCACTCGAATCCGTCATGGTGCTTCATGATGTTCGCGTACACGCGGAGTCCAGTAGGCAGGGAACCCTCGTCGGTGTCGTATACGCCTACGTCCTCCTTGTCGGTTCTGCGCTCGCCGTTGAGGTACACGAACGCGCCGTAGTCGCTGTATGCCATGGCTAGACCTCCTTCGTCCCCACCTCGCGGCGCTCTTTATCGGTAATCATTCGTCAACCTCCATAAGGTCATAAACGCTTATCCCGGTCGCGTCCGCGAGATTGAGCATCGAGCTCATTCGCGGCTCCTTCACGCCGTTGAGCCATTGGTTCGGCATGCAGGCCGCGACGCCGACCATCTTTGCCAGCTCGGCCTGCGTCGTATGCGTCCTTTTCATCCATTCGCGCAGTGTCTTGGTATTGAGCTTGTACTTCCTCGGTCCGGTCTGTGGAACGCTCACTATGTCGATAAGGCGTTCGACTTCATCGCGGCCAAGAGTCCAATCGACGTCAGTGTGCACGTCGAGAGCATCAAGAATGTCGTTGACCTCGCAGTACTCCTCACCTGTCTCGTCATCTTCGAGAAACACGATGTTCCGTAGCGCAGTCACGATATCTCGCCGCTCGCGCTCGCTCACTCGGTCGCAGTATGGCCTTACGGTCTTCTGTCGCTTCATCAGTCCTCACCCCTCAGCTTGCGGATGCGGGATACGATGTCCAAAACCGCTTGCCTCTCGCAAGGCATGTTGTCTTTGAAGAACTTACAGTTACAACAGCTGCCATGGCAGCCGGTATCGCGCTTGTCGCGTCCTGCATACATGCAGAACCATTCTGTCGGATCAGCGGTGATTCGTTGCAAGTCCTCTTCCAGCTTCTCCCATGTGTCTGGCGGAGTGAGGTGCATGTCCTTCGGCTTGAAGCTGTTGTTGTAAAAGTTGCCTTCGTACTGGGCTTCAATCGTCCATTCGGTTCTATGGCTCTCCACCAACGTTCTGTATAGGAACTCCTTCACGCTCACCTTTGTTCCGCACATGTCGTACAGCACCTCGGTATCAAGCGGAATCTCGAGGCCTGTCGCGTCCTTTGGCAGCTCTACGCAAGCCATGGAGCATCCAACCTCCCCCTGTCCCTGTTGCGCTTGAGGCAGCGCAGCATCGCGTCGTCCACGTCCTGCTGCGTGAGGCCCATCCACGCCATCATGTTGGTGCAAGCCTGGATGCAGTCGGCGAGCTCGTCGACCACGTCCTCGTCGCAGCGGTTCTGCCACGCGCCGAACACCTCGGCGGCCTCCTCCAGCGGCTTGAGCGCCTTGGCCTTCGGCTCGTCGCCGATGTCGAACGTCTGCGTGCAGATCGAATAGTTGGCCATTAGTCCTCCCCGGTCTCGTAGCTCGCGTCTGTCCAGTAGTTGCACCTGGCGAGCCCCTGCGTCCTGTGGACGAACTCCGGGCGCCGCATGCACTCGTACTCGGTGCGCTCAACGCCGTGGATGGAGTGCAGCACCGTCGCGCCGCAGTACAAGCAGTTCTCGCAGCGCTCCTCCCGGAGCCCGTCCGCGTAGATGTCCGGCCTCTCTCCCATCACCGGCACCTCCCGATGCTCTTCAGGTGCAGGTTGTTACGGCGCGAGCGGGCGAGTGCGCGACGGCGACGGCGCCGCCACTTCGGGTCGAGCGCCTTCGCGAGCTTCCTCATGAGACGGCGGGTGTCTCGGAACACGCGCGAGATGCTCTCCCACAGCATCTCGGCGACGGCCTTCGCGGCATCGCAGATTGCCTCCAGCAACCGCGTCACCGCCCAGCTAAGCGTCCCGGGGTATGGCGTCTCGGACGTCTCGCCGGTCTTCTTCTCGTCGGTCATCGGTATTCCTTCCATTCGGTTCCTATTCGCATTCATAGACATCGCGGGCCATTGATTCCGCGAGCGCGCGCATGTCGGTCACCTCGGCGCACTCCGCGCCGAAGAACATGCCGAGCTCGCCCCTCTTGTGCCTGTCGCACCGGTACGCCCGGCAGATCTCGGGCCTAGCGGCGTAGACCGCGCACTCGCGCCCGTCCGTCAGGTACGGGCACAGCAGGTCGCACTCCGCCCTGGGCTCGGCGGGCTCGATTCCGTTCCGGCGCACGTACGCCTCGAGGCGCACCCGGTCGAACGGGCTCACGGGCAGGAAGCGCGAGCAGCACTCGCCGCAGCCCCTGCAGTCGCCCGTGTAGAGGTCGGTCACGTCGTCGCTCCGGTGCCCGGCGTGGATGGCCGCGGCGACGGCCCTCTCGTCATTCATCGGCCTGCCCCTTCGCCCCTGCCGTGGGCGGCGGCCCCTACTTGGAACATCCGGCCACCTTCTCGTCGTAGATCTTCTTGAGGTCCCGGTGCATGAACCGGGTGAACTCCTCCTCGCCGACGTCGTCCGCCAGCGCCACATATCGCATCGCATCGTGGCACCATTCGTCGAAGTCGAGCAGCCTTCCGCTGAACGCGCTCTTGACGTCCGTGACCTCGGCGTAGGTGAAGCGGGTCAGCATCTCCTCGCGCATGACCTTGTCGGCCAGCGCCTCGATGGGCGTCTTGGGGCGGTTGATGATCCGGCTGTAGCCGTTCGCCCTCTTTGTCATGGCGTCGAGCTGCTTGGCCAGCTTGTTGTTCTCGGCCGCGAGGCGCTCGTTGCGGCGCTGCTCGTAGTCAAGCTCGGAGAGCACGTACTGCTCGCAGTTGGTTATCTCCATCGTCATTTCACCTCTCGGATGATCTCGTTTCCGTAACGGTCGGTGATGGCCCAGTAGCCGAACTCGTAGAGGTCGGGGCTGTGCGGCGGATACTCCCTGAGCAGCGTGCCGGACCACCATGCCTCCTCGGCCGCCCCGGTGCGCCATACCCACTCGGCCCTGAGGCCGCCGTCGTGGAACTTCCCGTGGCACCCGGTCGTGCCGGAGCCGCACAGGGCGAACAGCGGGCTGCGCAGCTCCCACACCCCGTTTAGCGTGACGAGCCTGAACGTCTTTCCCCACGACCTGCGGGCGACGTGGTGGCAGTTGGAGGCGCGCCTGCCGCACACCGCGCACCGGGCCTGCGTCGGCTCGTATGCCGTGTCGTGCGTGTACCTCGCCCCGAGGTGCGGCTTGCCGTACAGCTCGGCGCGCTCCTTGGACCAGCCCCTGAGGACTCCCGCGTCGACCGTCATCGGGGTCTCCCCTCGCACGCGGCGCGTGCGGCCAGCAGCCTCCGCGCGTCCTGGTACAGCCCGAACTCCGCCCTGCCCGCGGTCGTGCCCCGCGGGGCCTCGACCTTGGCCGGGTCGATGCCCGGGTGCTCGGACGCCCACCGGCGCTCCTGCTCGGCCAGCGCCTCCTCTGGCGTCCTGGTCGGCCTGAACGTGGCGGCCTCGACCTCCGAGGAGATGGGCTTGCCGCGGCTGCGGGCCTCGGCGTCGAGCTCGCGCTGGCGGCGGTGCCACTGCCGGGCCTGCGGCTGCCAGTCCGAGATAGGCATGCCGTTGGACTTGCGCCAGCCCTGCGACGCGTAGAAGTCGAAGAACGCCTGTGGGTCGCCGTTCAGGCAGTTGGCCCCGAAGTACGCGGCGACCTCCTCGGCGGTCGGCGGCTCGAAGCCCTCGGGCGCGGCGCACGCGTCCGCACTGCCCTGCACTGGAATGGCCTGGCTTGGTATGGACTGGTATGGATTGGTATATAAGGAGGGGTTTTCAGGTTCCGAAACCCCCGTTTCGGTAGTTTCCGAAACCTCGAAACCCCCGTTTCCGTTTTCCGAAACCCCCGTTTCCGAGGTTTCCGCATCCTCCGAAACCCCCGTTTCGGCCTTACTGGACTTCGGCGGCCTGCCGCCCTTGTTCTTGTTGCGGGCGGCGAGGCTGTTGTCGATGTCCTCGCGGAGGCTCTCGAACACGGCACTGAGCGCCCAGTCGGCGAACTCCGGCTCGATGCCGTTGGTGCCGTACTGGATGATGGCCCAGCACAGCTCCCCGCGCGGCCCCTCCGGCACGCGCTCGAGGGCGGCGGTGAGCTTCGGGAACCACGTGAACTTGCTTGCCATCAGAACCACCCCCAAAGAAGCGAAGAGAAGAACAGGAAACCCGCGGAGAAGGAGGCGGCGAAAAGGGCCGCCTCCCAGTGGTCACGGATGGTGTCGGGTAAGCGCCCCATCAGAACGGGATGTCCTCGTCGTACACGTCCAGCTGCTGCTGGGCGGTCATGCCGGTTTTGCCGTCCGCCGCGTCCTTCTTCATCGCGGCCAGATCGTACAGCGATCCCACGCGGATCATGAAAAATTCGTCCAGATTGCTGGTAAAAATGGATATGAACTTGAGCCGCTCGAGCAGCGGCACGGTTTCGTCCGCGGCCTCCTGCAGCACCCGTTCGTTGAATCGCAGCCAGCTCAGCTCGCGGTTCTGCGTGTAACTCCTAATCATGCTCTCCCTCCAGATTGGTCATCAAGTAGCCTTCCCGCACGCCGTGGGGGCTGACGCGGAACTCGGTGCAGCCGTAATTCCGCGCCACGGCCTCGAGCAGCGCCGTGCCGGGCAGAAAGGTGTGCAGCCGGTCGGGCGCGCATTTGAGCACCGCGCCTTTGAGAACTTCGCGGTCGGTTTCGAGCATCCGCCGCACGCGCGTGATGCGCTTGCAGGGCACGCCCTCCTGCTCCGCGCCGCCCAGCAGCTTATCGCTCACCTTGCGCAGCGCCCGAGCCGTACCGCCCACGCCGCAGAGAATCAGGGGCTTGCCCGCCATCTCCGGCGGCAAGGGCAGCGCGGCCAGCCGGGCGTTCATCTCCGCCTCGATCTCCGCCAGCTCTTTTTTGCGGGGCAGTATGTCCCTGACGTGCGCGGTGAACATATTCAGCGACCCGATGGGCAGCGACCGCGCCAGCAGCACCTTGTTGTCCTTGAAGAACACCAGCTCCGTGCTGCCGCCGCCCACATCGCACAGCAGCCCGTCCGCCGTGTGAAACAGGCGCGACGCGCCGTAATAATCGCACATCGCCTCTTCCAGCCCGCTGAGCACGCGCACGCGCCAGCCGCAGGTCTTTTGCACCGCAGAAAGCGCTTCGTCCCGGTTTTCGATGTTGCGCAGCGAGGCTGTGGCAAAGGGCAGCACCTTTTTGACGCGGACGCTTTCCAGAATCAGCTTGAAGTGAGAAAGCGTGTCGGTCAGCTTGTCGATGCCCTCCCCGGTGAGCCTTCCGTTTTCCACATAGCCCACCAGCCCTGCGGGTTCCTTGCTGTTGAGCATCTGCCGAAGCTCCCCGTTCACGACTTTA